>JADHXR010000150.1 GCA_016782865.1 Phycisphaerae bacterium | reverse complement strand
AAGCGCCCCGTTTCGGGCAATTAGCTCCGTCGCAGACGCCCGTCCGTCACTCGATCGTGCAATTTTCTTCGAGCCAGCTCACTCCTAAGTTGGCCAGGTCGAGAAAATCGACCACGCAATCATCGTTTGTGTCACTGGGGAGTCTCACGAAATCCGGTTGATTTCGCGCGTGCTCGCAGGAATCCGCATCCATATCCCAAGAAACCGCGTTCAACGCCACTCAGAGCGTTCTCGGGCCACCAGGGACCTCAAGATGGCCTATTCACCAGCTGAATTGTGAAAAAAAATGCAACATTCCGAAAAGAGCGTTACGTCTGGCGTTTCGGCGGCACTTTATTATAGTTTTTACAAAGTCCTATAAAAGACAATGAGAAAGGCAAACACAATCAGCAGGGCATAAAGAATGGCGCAAACGCATACTTAGTTCACATCCCCCTCCTAAGAAGCCGAGTTGGCCGGCCGCACCTAAGTGTGGTCGGCAGGCTTGGCTAAAACCCAATGTCCAATCCAAATCCTTCCGTCTCTACCTGTGCAACTCGAGGTCTTTGCAGTGACTTTGAACGATAAATCATAAAACTCATGGAAACATTGGAAGTATGATGTCGGTATTGGTATAATATGAATGATCGACAGAGCAGGAACCGGGTAGGTCGGGCGCAAGTTGAAATGCCGGTTTTCGAGAAGTTGCTCCGCGAAAAGGAAAGGAGACGGTCTTGCATAAGTCAAACGGCTTTACCTTAATCGAGCTTCTTGTGGTGATAGCGGTGATCGCTATTTTGATGGCGATATTGCTGCCGGCCCTGCAGATAGCCAAAGAGAGCGCATCGGGCGCAGTCTGCCTGGGCAATCACCGGAGTCTGCTGACGGGGTGGATCATGTACGCCGACGACAACGACGGCACGCTGATGTGCAACGGGGCCTGCTACGACCAGGCAGATGACGACTCCCCGTGGGTCCACCGGCCGAAAGATATCGCCGGAAACAACCTCTCCTATAATCCGGCGCCCCCGAGTATTACAAACGAAGACCGTTACCGCGGGCTCCAGTTGGGAACGATGTGGAAGTACGTCAAGGACGTGGACGTCTATCACTGCCCGGGTGACAATCGCAAGAGCACGAGACGCCCGCCGCGGGATTGCTTTCGCAGCTATTCCATTTCCTATGCATTCGGCGAGCTGCGAGCCAAAGACGCAAACCGCAGTACAGGCTACCGCTACTACAGGAAAATGCTCGATGTCAAAGACGCAGGACAGTATTATGTTTTTGTCGAAGAAGAGCATAACGGCAGCCGCTACGGGGAGAACGAGGGAGGATGGCATCTGCCTTTCGGCAGCGGCATGAATTACCTGAACAATCCGAGTAGCTGGACCTTCTACGATCCTCTGGCGTCCTACCACAACAAATCGAGCACGTTCGGCTTCGCCGACGGTCACGCCGACAGGCGCAGATGGATGGACCCGCGGACCCTCGATTTCATAAAGGTAAACGCCGAGAACCCTGCGTCCCATTCCGGGATGAATACAACTTCGCCCGACAACGAAGACCTCAGGTGGCTGCTGGAGGGCTTCATCGCAAGAAATCGCGTCAATTGATCGGCTTCGCTCATTCAGTCATTGACTGTGGGGTTGCCCTCATACGATAATAGTGGTTCAAACTACGGCAAGATCAGCCTTGCCCCGATTCATTTAAGATGCCAATCCGTTACAATGTGTAAGTACAGTAGATACCGGAGCAAAGGCATGGGATTGTTACTCAGAGATGACAAGGTCTACGTCATGTCATTTAGCATTCCAAGGCAAAATGGAAACGCTGATGACAAGGAGAAGGCAAACCAAGAAGCCGAAGCCGGCAAAGCCGCAGGCGCGCAATAGGAAAGATTCGTGACATGATCTTCCAGCAACCGAGACAATGGTAGCTCAGAACGGCCAGTCTACTTGGAAATCCCGTATCGAGTCGCCTGAGGACGCCCACAGACACTTCTGTCAGCGGCCTAACATAGATAGCGTTTGCCAGAGCCTAAATGTAGAGAACAAAATCCTCACAATTCGATTATTTGAAGAATTCACCTCTTTGCCCTCAATCGCCCTCCAGTTCTGGGAATATTCTTGCCAAGACGCTGAATTTGAGAAGGCAGCCCCCCCTGAGGCCGCAAGAAGGGTGTCATATGCAGAAAAACTGCTATATGCGGAAAAAGCGTTACATTTGGTACTGCCGGCGGCACTTGACTATAGTCTTGAACAACTTTAGTCGTTTGGGCGACGACGCAGTGAAACAAATGAACGTTCGCATCGATTAAGCCCCTGCTTTGGGTTCTCTCCCTCTCCTCCAGGCAGGGGCTTCCTTTTGGCTCGCCAGCCGAGACACTCGCCAGAAGCGGCAGAGAAAAGTCGAAGCGGCAGGGCCCGAAGCCCGCTCACTCCAAACGGGGCGACCGCCAGAGCAGAACTATATTGAGGTTGCGGCCGGAAATGGTTGTTGCTCACGCAAAATAGAAAAACGGCAGACCCAGAATAGGGTCTGCCGTTCGGAGAAGTAGTATTTGTACTTCACTTCGTCCAAGCCCTTCATTTTTGCCCCGTACTCTTGGTCATCACCGGTACTCCCCGCCCATTACCTATGGTAACTAAAACTGAATCCTGGTAAATCGGTGCAGAGCCTGTTTTTGCCATCGGGAAATTTACCACTGACCGCATCGGGGATTTACCCTAATGTTACGAGCCTGAGACGAGGTAAGGAAAACCGACGCGTCTGTCTGTGAGGGCTTGTTTGTCTGTGTGGGCGGCCGAAACACAGTGGCTGTGTTGAAGCGGAATCACCGATCGCTTTGGGCCGGCTCGAAGACTCGAACCGTGTTCTTGCCCGCCTGCTTGGCCGTGTAGAGTGCCTCGTCCGACCGGCTCGTGATGTCCTCAGGCGTGATGTCGGCATCGTACCGACCGAGACCGACGCTGATGGATAGCACAATCTGCTGCTTGTTCCACATCACAGGAGACTTCCCAACCGCTTCGACCATTCGCTCAGCGACGACAAGAGCATCGTCCAGTGATGTGTTGAGTAGTATGACGGCAAATTCATCGCCGCCATATCGTGCCGCCGTGTCGATCTGCCTGATGCACTCCTTCATTCTCTTGCTGACTTCCCGGATGACCTTGTCGCCGGCCCTGTGGCCGTAAACATCGTTTATGTTCTTGAGATTATCGATGTCGACCATTATCAGCGAGATTCGCCCGCCGTATCGTCGCGAACGCCACAGTTCCTTCTCCAGGACCTCGTAGAAGGTCTTATGGTTCACCAGCCCGGTCAGCCCGTCGGTCGTAGCTTGACGCTGTATCTTCTCAAACAGCCTGATGTTGCCCATCGACGCACCGACCAGTTGGCTAAAAAGCTCTATGAGCGCGATATCCTCCGAGCAAAAGTGGTCGCCGTCGGTTTTATCAGCCAAATTTAGCACGCCGACGACGCGGTCCTGACAGACAAGAGGGACTATCGCACAATTTTTGGTCCGATAGTTCTTCGAGAACGCCCTCTGTGATTTCCTGATTATGGGTTTCTTGTGGGTGTCTATGTCCGGCACCAATATGAGCTCTTTGCTTCTGACGGCCATAACCATAAGAGGACTGGGAGTTTGATTGAGCGATACAATCTGGTTTATCGGAAAGGGATGATTATGTCTGTAAAGATGCAGAATGTTGTTAGTCTCATCAAGTATGTACACCGATGCAAACCTGACACTAACCAACGCTGGAATGCGTCTGACACAGACATCGGCTATGCGGTCGATGTCCAGGCAGTTTATCTGCCTGGCCAAAGGCGTAACCTGTTCGAGCAGGGAGATCCTATTAGCCGGATCTGCAGGGTTCTTTGCTGTTCTATTCATAGTCCAAGAGCGATTAGCTTTACCGCCTCCGAGCGATTTCATCTGATTACGATGATTTCTCTTACCATTCTATCGGATATTTCTGGACAAGTGTTTTGGAAAAAGCGCCGGCCGAGCACGAAATGACCTTGAGCCGCCGCGTCATGCGTGAGCCCTGCCGGGCGCGGACGACAGAAAGACTCGCACATCCCCGCCGGATCCGTTCGCACGAGTCCGTTTCTTCGAACTGACGCCCCGTCCCACCTCCGCCAGAGTGCGGCCTCAAGGCATCCGCGAAGGGATTGTGCCAGCGCCCGACGAACGCCGCATGTCGAAGACGCCATCCTTTCGCTGCTGCAAAAATAAACTTTGCGAAGTCCCTTTTCAGGAATATCCTTTCCGCCCGCCTCTCTTGACTGGCCGATAAAAACCTCAGAAACAGAGAAACACAGCCAGAGTCGGGAGAGCACTGCCGGGTCTTTCGCTGGCAATGGCCCCAAAAGAATTCCCGCCCGGGACAAGAGAAACAATTTTTCCAAAAAAAAAGTAAAAACAAATTGACACCTGCGAAAAGATATTTTATATTTTACAAAATGTAAAATATCTTTCTACTGCTCATCGTGGCGTGATCGCCTGTGGTTTTGCAGAAGTTGAGTGACAGGAATCTGAAAAGAATGGCCATCGACCCTAATCGAAGATCTACTGTTTTGGGACGCGTGGCCGAATGCTCGACCAGCAACGCGCTGTGTTTTGCCGCGTTGCCGGCCGATATGTTAAGCAGGCTTTGAAGAAAAGAACTATGGCCGTGCAAACAGAACCAGAGAAAGAAGGCTTGCCGATACCCGCCAAGCTTTATCGGATCGGCGAGTTGGTCAATTGCACACCCTTCTCGCGACAGACTATTCACAACTATACGACAATGGGCCTTATTCGGGAGGATAGATGGACCGAGGGTGGGCACCGACTCTATGACGAGTCCGTGTTTGAGAGATTGTCGGAAATTCTCCGGCTCAGGAAAACGAAGACGCTCTCGCAAATCAGGGAAATTCTAAGCAAGAGACAACGCCGTAGCTGACGATTCGATGGAACGACTAAAGAAGGATCGCTAAAACACCTATAGGAAGGGTCACGTATGAATCTGACGTCACTGATAACGGACAACATCACTGAAATACTCATTAAGATAGTCAAGTTCACGCAGTCTCGCCAGAAGATCCTCATCCAAAACATAATCAACATCCACAATCCCGGATTCGTGCCGAAAGAGCTGGAAGTGGATGAGTTCTCCAACGTGCTCAACAACGCAATCGACGAGCATGTCCAAAACCAGCGGCTTGTCCTCTGTGACACCGAGAACATCAAGTTCCATGCCACAGGTGATCTCGAACTCAAAACGATCATCGACGAACGCGGCGAAAGGCTTCTTGAAGAAAACCGAGATGAATATATCGAGTGGCAAATAGACAAGCTTTGGGAAAATTCGCTCAGCCAAAAGGTTGCTGCCGAACTGCTGAGGCAAAAAGAGGGGACTGTTGAAATTTACTGTTGATCGATTCTGCTAAAGTTATCGGCCGAAGGAACGATAATTAATGAAGACGTGTGCCGTCCTCGATCGCACAGCAGCGGAACAACGAGAGAAGGCAAGGTGGTATTGTCTAAATACCCGTAGGAATTGAAATAGTCCGGCTCCCGCAATAGCGGGATGCTTTCATGGAGGAAAGCAGTGGAAACCAAGCAAGAACTCAGCATCGAACAAGTGTGGGAAAAGTTCCACAAGACCCACGATCAGGAATTCCGCAACCTGCTAATGGAGAACTACAGGAACCTGGTTCGCTACTGCGCCGAACGCCTACACAGCAAGCTGCCCGATAAGGTTGAGCTGGACGACCTGATAAGTGCCGGCATTTTCGGCCTGATGGACGCTATCGACAAGTTCGACCCTCGCGTGGGCGTCAAATTCGAGACGTATTGCTCGCCTCGCATAAGGGGTTCCATCCTCGACGAGCTTCGCAGCATGGACTGGGTTCCCCGCCTGGTTCGCGCCCGGGCCCACCAGTTGGCCAAGGCGACGCATTCGCTCGAAACGCATCTCGGCCGCAAGCCCACCGGAAAAGAGATCGCCAAAGAGCTGGACATGGCCATGGACGAGTTCAACAGGCTCCGGCGCGACGCCAACGCCGCCAGCCTGGTCTCGCTGAGCACCCAGTACAGTGACGGCGAGGGCGAAAAAGACATCCGCGAAATAGACATCATCAAGGATCAAAGAAGCAAGAATCCGGTGATCGAGGCACAAAAGCGCGACCTCAAGAACCTGCTCACCAAAGGCCTGACCCGCGCCGAAAGGCTAATCATCGTTCTCTATTACTACGAAGAGATGACGATGAAAGAAATCGGCGCCACGCTCGATCTCTCCGAGTCCCGAGTCTCCCAAATGCACTCATCCATCATCCAGCGCCTTAAGGCCCAGATGAACACTCGAAAGAAGGAATTCTCTGTCAGCCGCTCGTAAACACAAGGCATCTGTCACCCATCGGTTCTTCCTGTCCCGTATCAGCGCTTTCACAACCAAGAACAACAAACCCAATCAAAGCCAATTTCAAAATCCCACTCTTGTTAAAATGGGTAAGCAAGGAAAGTCCGTTGTCGCCTCATTGCATTCATTCGTCGCGATTTCGCCGCTGAAAACCCTCGTGATCATCCTATTGGCGGCCGTTTCGGCACCAAATCGAGGTTATTGCGCCCAAATCGAGTTCTTCGTTTCACCGCAGGGAAATGACACTCATCCCGGAACGAAACCCCTGCCCTTTAAGACTTTCGAGGTGGCACGCGATGCCGTGCGCAGATCCGACCGTACCCGGCAGAGAATCGTCTGGCTCAGAGCCGGTGTGTACGAGCTTGACAAGCCTCTCATGTTGACCGCCAAGGATTCGGGAAGCCCTGGAAAGCCCGTAGTTTATCGCGCCTGGCCCGGTGAGAAGGTGCGAGTTGTCGGCGGCAAACAAGTAAGTGGCTTTGAGCCTGTAGTAGACCGGACGATTCTGAGCAGACTCGTCCCGGAAGCTCGCAGCCGGATTCTTCAGGTTGACCTCAAAGCGGCCGGCATCGAGGACTATGGCACGGCAAAAGGCGGAGGACTCGAGTTTTTCTTCGATGACAAGCCGATGACGCCGGCACGATGGCCAAACGAGGGATTCGTCAAAATCGGCGGTCTGGTCGAACCTGATACCGTCAACGTAAGGGGTACAAGGGGCAGCAAGACGGGCAAGTTCATGTACGCCGGCGATCGCGCCAAACGCTGGGCCGCCGAGAACGATGCCTGGGTCCACGGCTACTGGTTCTGGGACTGGTCCGACGAACGGCACAAAGTCGAATCGATTGACACGGAGAAGCGGATCATCTCAGTTGTGCCCCCCTACCACGGCTACGGCTACCGCGTCGGCCAGTGGTTCTATGCGATGAACATCCTGGCCGAACTCGACACACCGGGCGAGTGGTATCTCGATCGCAAGACGGGCATCCTTTACTTCTGGCCCCCGGCGCCCATCGAGGAGGGACATCCGGCGGTCTCCGTATCGGACACCCTCGTGAGCTTGAGCGATGTTTCCAATGTGACCATTCAAGACATAACGCTCGAAGCCTGCCGGGGCACAGCCGTCGTAATGAATAACTGCACCAACACACAAATCGTCGGATGCGTGCTGCGCAACCTCGGCAGTCGAGCGGTCCGCGTCGAAGGCGGCAATAATAACAGCGTCGCAGCCTGTGACATATATGGAACCGGCGCCGGTGGTATCAGCCTGCGAGGCGGCGACCGACCGTCGCTCACGGTCGGCGGACACCTGGCCGAGAATAATCACATCCACCATTACGGGCGATGGACCCGTATGTACACGCCGGCAATCTCGATTAACGGCGTCGGCAATCGAGCGGCGCACAATCTGATCCATGATGCTCCACACATGGCCATCGGCTTCGGGGGCAACGACCACGTCATCGAGTTCAACGATATCCACAACGTCTGCCTGGAATCGAACGACGCCGGGGCTATCTACGCCGGCCGGGACTGGACTATGCGGGGCACGGTCATCCGCCACAACTACCTTCACGAGATTACCGGCTTCGAGGGACGCGGATGCGTGGGCGTCTACCTGGACGACATGTTCTGCGGCACGAAGATCTGCGGCAATGTCTTCTACCGGGTCACGCGAGCCGCCTTCATTGGCGGCGGCCGGGACTGTCTCGTCGAGAACAATATCTTCGTAGACTGCCGGCCCGCGCTCCATATAGACGCTCGCGCGACCGGCTGGGCCGGCTACCACGTGGATACGACCATGACGCAGCGGCTCAAGGCCATGCCCTATAAGTCCGAGCTTTGGCGCAAGCGCTATCCCACGCTCGTAACCATACTCCAAGACGAGCCGGCTGCCCCGAAAGGCAACGTCGTTGCTCGCAATGTCTGCTCCGGCGGCAAGTGGGACGAGGTCTACGACGACGCACGATCTTATGTCGCGTTTTCGGACAATTGGGTGAGTGATCAGGCCCTCTTCGAGGGAACATTGCCTCAGACGTTTGAGCTGAGCGACAGCTCACCGGCCTATAAAGTTGGTTTTGAGCCGATCCCGTTCGAGAGGATCGGTCTGTTCGAGGATGAGCATCGAACGGAACTTGTGCCGAAATAGAGAGTTGCCGCGTACCTGTGCACAAATGATCGGCCCTGAAAGCTGCAATTAATACTTGATTTGAGCCGTTTTTCAGCCGATATGACATCAGAGATGAACGCTAACTATCCACAAGAGAAAGGAATGACCAACGTGAACGGACACGACCTTGAGGCAGATATATCCATGGAAAAGTACATGTCCGATCAGTTCTCAATCTCGGGCAGGATACAGAGTTTTGGGCATGCGATCGACGGCATAGTCTTGATGCTCAGGTCTCAGCACAACGCCTGGCTTCATGCCATTGCGTCCGTGACGGTCTTGCTTGCCGGCGCTTTTTGTCGTCTGTCGGCCATAGAGTTCTGCTGGCTGGTCATAGCAATTATGGCGGTCTGGACCGCTGAAGCGCTCAACACTGCGCTCGAGTTCCTCGCGGATGTGGCGTCTCCCGAGTTTCATCCACTGGCGAAGAAGGCCAAAGACGTCGCGGCGGGCGCGGTGCTCATCTCAGCCGCCGGCTCTGTGGTAATCGCCCTGCTCATCTTCGGCCCCTATATCTTCACGTGTCTGCACCTGGCGGGATAACGCTCTCTTATAATCCGCGGCGATCACTCGACCACCATAGGCTCCTCGGCGTATACGTTGTGGAACACCTTTGTCCTGCCTGACGAGCGCACAGCCCGGCCGGCTTCGTTGCGGGTGACAAACCAGTTGTGGTGCACGTGACATTTGTCCTGGGGCACGCCGCGGATCACAACGGGCGTTTGCGCGGCCCGGAACGTATTGTTGTAGATCTCGATCGACGTTCCCGCGATGTCCGTACCGTCCTTGCGATCGCGTCCCCCGTGCATGTCGAAACAATGGCTGAGCGAGACTCCGAGTTCGACGTTGTGCCGGGCCACGTAGCTGTTGCCGGGCCTGCCCGTGCCAGCGATCGAGTGACGGTTCCAGTCGAACAGGTTATACTCGATCAGCGAGGCCGCGGTGTTATGACATACGCCGTACCCCAGGCCCTGATACTGGCAGTGGTGGATGTAGTTGTGATGGATATGGTGTCCTTCGGCGGTTATCAGGTCAACGCCCGCATGGGAAAAACCTGATATCTCACAGTTGTCCACTTCAAGCCGGGCGTGTCCGGTCGATATGCCATTTGATGTAGGCAGCTTGTAGTAGTGCTCATATCCGGCGCCGCCTTGACCAAACGAGCGGCGATGATGGTCAAGGTATCGCTTGGGATTGGGGCCCTGGATACGCAGGCCTGTGATGCGCACACCTGGTCCGGCGGCGCGAATCATCACCGGTGTCTTCAGTGCGTCGCTGGTTAGCAGCGCACCGGTGGATCCGCCGTGCCCGCGATTTCCGGCTAACGTGACGCCTTCGGGGACTTCGAGGACGATCTTGTCGATGTAGATACGGGCGGTCAGATCGATTGTCGTTTCTCCGGGTATAAAGACGACTTGTCCCGCTTTCGCCTTCGACAGCGCATCCAGCAACGCATCCAGATCCTTCACGATGAAGTCGCCCTTGGTGATAATGTTCGCGTAGCCTTTTCCACCGCCAATCGGCCCGCGTTCGTCGGGCTTCGCTCCATACACAATATTGTCGATCTCCACCCACGTCGGCTCATCGGCGGCGAGACAAGGCAGCGCGATGTAGAACAGTACCGGCACAATTGCAAAAAATCTCATGCTCTCTGTCACCTCCTACTTGACGGCTTTTATCGCCCGTGTGACTATTTGCCTGATCCCAGATTCGATGTTCTCGGTAAACGGCGCCGGCAGAAAATAGGCGTGCTGCGAGGTCAGACCTTCGTAGCCGCCCTCTCGGACGATCCGCTTGTCCGGAAAATATACGTTCCTCATGATTGTCTCACTTAAAGCATGTCAGTTCATCTCGATCAATGCGACGTCCTCGCCGTCGAGAGTCAGTTCGGTTATTCGATCGCGCCAAGTGATGGTCTGGCCATGGATCAAGTCGCGCGAGGCTTTCGGCACACTCCTATCCAGCGTGACAGAAATGGTCCGTCGTTCGGCGCTGTCGTTGAACACGGTGAAGAGCTTGCCGCCGAATCGTTCCACATAGACACGATCGTCGCTCGAATGGGCCAACGTGACCGGTTCCCAGCCGGCCTCGGCAACCAACTTGCACAAAGGGACATATTTCCTGAAGAGCGCCCGGTCTCGTTCGTAGAGTTCCGGCCGGGTAAAGTAATGCCCCTGCGATGCATTGTGGCTGAAAAAGCCCGGGAACATACCATAGGCGAGCGACCGCTTCATGTACTTGGCGACGAGTTCGTGGGAAAACTCCTCAAAACGAGTGTTCATCAGAAAGCAGAAAGGCTTGCCCTTGCACAGCGACCGCCGGTAAAGCATGTCACGGTCGGACATCGGCTGCCATTTCCCGCCCGGGTTCCAATTGGTTTCCGTTCCCATGACATCCAATTGCGGCGCCAGCCAGCACAAACCCGAAGGGGTGGAATTCGCCATCATGAGCCTGCCCATGGCATGAACATCTTTGGCAATCGCGCGGGCATATTCAAACGATATCAGCCCGCGGAAAATTGCCACTTTTCTGCTGTCAAGCGAAAACGTCAAAGGCGTTCGGGCAGCGGCGAAGTGATCTCGTCGAAAGTCAAGCTCGTCTGTCACATAGCCTTCGCTCGAATCGATGTATTCGCCGTCCAGGCTGCCTTTGGCTTTGGGGCCGTAAAGTCTCTCGCGAAGTTCCGGGTTCCATTTGTCCTTGAAATTCGTAACGTCACCTTTGATCTCCGGCATCGAGTTGATGCTCCAGACGGCACCATCACACCACGGCGTATCCTGTAAGCGAGCGGGGAATCTTCCAGTACGGTCGTGAAAACCGCTGGCAAGAAAAGCCCTGGCCCGCGGATCCGCCTTTTCATTGGCAAGACGCCGGGCATGGGCCAACGCGCTTTCGAGCGTGCGCGGCATTTCCTTGGGCATGGACATCCACCAGGTCATAGGCTCGGTGTAGCGGAAGGTAATGATGCCGTGCTTGTCGTCCCATGGGGTATCATTGGTGCCCTCCTTGAATTTGAAGCCGAAGTCTTGCCAACCGTTGACGTCACTAATCCTGGCGAAAGGCATCCAAAGTCCCTGCTCAGGCGTACGGCAGCGGAAATGTTCGGGTAAAATCTCGTAGTACCGGGCGAGGGCGGCACGAAAGCCCCATTTCGGATCGAATGTGAATTCGCAGAATCGCAGGCGAGCAGTTGGTTTCTCAGGCGTCAGGCCTATGTCGTACGCCAGAAACAACTCTTTGGTTCCGGCGTTGTAACCGACGCGAAAGAACGCCGGCCGGGCCATGTCAATGCCGAGGCCGACACCCCGATCGTCACTGGCCAGAGCGGCAAATGGCAAACGCGACAGCCGACCGTTAGCTCCGGCGGAAAAACGGCCGGCATTCACGTATTCCTGGCCCGCCTCGACAGCCATGCTGCGACGAGGATTCTCCAGCCAGCGGCATTTACCTGTGGGAATCGCAATGGCGTAAACCAAAGTGACGGCTCGATCTTTGCCTGTCGTGTCGGAAATGGTGACATCGAAAAAAGTTGCACTGCCGACCTGCTCCCGGCGGCACTTGAGTTCCAATCCCAGAGCACGTCGCTCGAATCGAACAAAGTCGGAATCGGCTGCAACATCGCGAACCTGGAAACCTTCCTTTGCGGGTGCCATTGGCGAAACAGGTATGCCATCGAACAAGCATGCACCGGCCGGCGGTCTCAGAACGCGCAGTTCAGGATCACGGAACGAGGCTTTGCCCGGATGTCGGCGCATGAGCATATGAAAAGATACCGATCTCACCGGCTTTTCCGGAAATACTATCACTTGCGCCTTTTCCCAGTCGTGAGTGCCGACATTGAAAGGGGCGACTTGTCCCCAGAGAGGGGTGCCGTCGGAATAGACGAGGTCGAGATAAAGAGAATAGTCACTGCCCCGGCTACCGCCTACCCCATCGGCCTTGCTCCAGGCTGCCGCCACGATCGGCTCGGGCCTGGTCTGGTTCAGCGCCACCGTCTGTGAGAGGCCCCGCTGGACCTGGGCATCAGATGCATTGTCACAGATGAAGTTGCCATTGGTTCTTTCGAAACCCTTTTGCCAGGGTCTCCAGTTTCCTCGATTGAGCATGCTTTCGCCTGCATCACCTGCCGTGACGACCTTCTTCAGTGGCGCGCCATCGGACGCTGCACTGGAGCCGGCACCTATTACGTATGCTGGAGTCAACACAAAACTCGCCGAGAGCATGACCAATACGCGTGTTACAATACTGATGTCCATCGCACTTCGACCTTTCCTATTTCACTGTTCGAGGGCTCAACTGCTCATAGACCAACCGGCCCCTGATGCGTGGCTCTTGACTAGGCTCTGTCTGAAACATCATACAGGAAATCATTCTGAAACATCATACAGGAAATCATGAAGTTGTGGAACAATTGTCACCGCACGTAGGTGCCCAGCTTGACGCGCGGGACATCTGCTTCCGGGTAGCATCGCATCTCGACGGCCGGGCTGTCCGCCGGAACCCGCAGATCCAATCTTCCGAAGTCCCTGAAAGCAATGCCTGCGAGCCGGCCGGTCTGCTCGAAAGCCAACTCGCGGCGCATGGCGTCCAGGTCCGCGTATTTCCTGTGCCTTTTCCAGGTCACTCCCCAATTGAAAAGCCCCTGTCCGAGCCCGGGCCGGTAGAGATTCTTTTCAAAGGTCAGTTCAAGATCCTTCAGTTCCAAACCGTCGGGCGGCCCATCCGTCGGGCTATCGTCGGCTTTGGATTGCCGGCTCGACAAACCCTCCTGCATCGACTTTGGCCAGTGCCGCTCGTCGTTTATATCAAACCATCCCCAAACCTGTGCGTCCCTATTGTACGCCAGCACATTATTGCGAACCGTCAAGTCTCGATTCCATACCGATTCGGAACCTCCACCGATCAGCGGCGTGGAGCGTTCTTGCTCGCGCAGACTCAGTCCTTCTTTGTTGCCGATCAGAAGATTGCGCTCGATAAGACAATTTGCCGAGCTGGATATGCTTATCCCGGCGTTTGCTCCCCAGTCGCCCGGAGAAAATGCGAACCCGTTGCCGACGATCACATTGTCGTGGGCGTAGAGACCATAGGATATCTCATAGAAGATGCCCGCATTCTCATTGTCGGCAATCAGGCAATTCCTCACCTCGGACTTTTCGTTGCCGATGTCGAACCAGATTCCATCGCCCTTGTTCTCTGTGAAGATGCTGTTCTCGATGACCATGCCTCTGGTAAGAACGATCTTGTTGCCGCCTGCCTCCCAGCCGCGGTTGAATCCTTTCGTGTTGTTGTTTGTAACCACGCAGCCCGTGAACAAAAGCCCGTGTGCGCGGCCGGCGCTGAATCCCAACTGGCCGTTATGCCGGAAGAGGCAATTGCGAACCGTCATTCTCTCGCCCGAGAATTTGGCGCCACAGGCATTGGTATATTCGAACACGCAATCGGCCACCTCATTGTCATCTCCTGAGATTTGTACGGCTCCCTGCTGGGCGCGGTTGGCGGCGTATCGAAAGCGAATACCCTTTGTACGCACATGGTTACCCTTGCACGTCCAGATGGTGCTGTTCACGCAGGCTTCGACCAAAACCCTCTTGTCGCCGAGGTCTCTGTTGCTGCGATCCCACACGTAGAGACGCCTGGCGTCAAGGTCCACAAAGAAGGTCCCACGGCTGAGCTTTTGCCTTTCGAGGACCTGGCCAAGCGGATAGCCGTCCACGAATACCTGCTCGCACCTTCCGATCAGCCTGTGGTAGTCGTCGGAAGGATGAGTATTGTGCTCGTTCCAGGATACGAACTCGTGGGGCCAATCAGTCCAGAAAACAGAAGGGTCGCCGTCATCTCTTTGCCAGTCGGTCAGATGCTCGGCGCCCGTAACAGCGACAAGCTCTCCGGTTGCAGCTCGAATCGTAATGGGCTCGCCGGCCGTGCCGTTCTTGTCGACAATGACCTGTTCGCGGTAGATGCCTCCGTGGATCATCACCGTATCGCCGGCATTCAAACGCCCAACAGCTTCACCTATGGAACGAACCTGCTCGCCCAAGTCGATGCCGGGCAGAGCCTTTTGGCAGACGTGCCAGTCATTGCCATATGCTGAGATGCACAGAAGCATCACCGACAACGCACACACCGATTTGATGTTATCTGATCGTCGCTTTGTCATGTTTGGGCAGTAGCCTCCTACAGCAACAATGGACGGTTCCTTCGCCGCAACAACAGGCGTCCGGCCCTTCACAATATCAGAAACAGCAGCGGATGCCAAGGTTATATTGACCGACAAGTTTCCACAAGGGATGTGGCGGCAATGCCGTGTTACATATACAATATCCGTGGCCGGTGAATCACACGAGAAGGAGAAGACATGGATAGCACGAGACGGACGTTCATCAAGACAGTCGGCACAGGGGCCGCAAGCCTGGTCTTGTCCCCTTATGCGCATGCTCGGGCAAATCGGCGCCAAGACGAGAGACCGAACGTGATCCTCGTTCTTACGGACGATCACCGGTTTGACGCTATGGGGTTTATGGGTCATCCGTTTCTCGAAACACCTCACATGGACCGAATGGCCAGAGAGGGCGTCCATCTGGCCAACGCCTTCGTGACAACGAGCCTGTGCTCGCCAAGCCGGGCCTCCATTCTTACCGGCCAATACGCGCACAATCACGGAGTGGTCGACAACTACAATCCCGTCGGCGCGAGCCTGAGGTTCTTCCCGGAGTATTTGCAGAAGGCCGGCTACGAAACCGCATTTGTCGGCAAATGGCATATGGGCGGAGAGCACGATGACCCTCAACGGGGATTTGACTACTGGCTCAGCTTCAAAGGCCAGGGAACGTACTGGGCCGACGGTCACGGAACAAGCCGGGTCGTTCCTCAGACGAGCTACGACGGATTCAACATCAACGGAACTAGAGTCCCCCAGCGCGGGTATATCACCGATGAACTGACAGACTATGCCCTCGCCTGGCTCAGCCAAAGAACCGATGATCGTCCCTACATGCTGTTTCTGTCGCACAAGGCGGTGCACTCCGATTTCGTGCCCGCCGATCGTCACCGCGGTAGATATGCGAATAAGGCCGTGCCCAAAACCAAGACGCTGGACGACACGGACGAGAATTATGAAAACAAGCCAATGTGGCTCAAGAATCAACGCAACAGCCGGCACGGAGTGGATTTCGCGTACAATCTGAACAACTTCGATTTGAGTGCATACTATCGGCGCTACTGCGAAGCCCTGCTGGCGGTGGATGAGAATCTCGGGAGAATTCTGAAATTTTTGGAAGACAGGGACGAACTGAAATCAACCGTGGTCATTTACGCCGGTGACAACGGCTTTCAGTTCGGAGAGCACGGTTTGATCGACAAACGCACCGCGTACGAAGCCTCGATTCGGATTCCTCTGCTGGTTATGTGCCCCGATCGATTTCGCCCAGGCTCACGCGTCCGGCAGGTGGTCGCAAATATCGATATCGCCCCTACGATTCTGGAGCTGGCGGGTACAAGGCCGCCGGATCATCTTGACGGCAGGAGCTTTGTGTCTCTTCTACGAGGAGAGCAGACCGCCTGGCGAGATGCATTGCTCTACGAGTATTATTGGGAACGCAATTACCCCCACACGCCGACCACACATGCGATACTGACGGACCGCTACAAGTTCATTCGATATCACGGCATTTGGGACCTGGACGAATTGTACGACATGCAGTCTGACCCTGAGGAGACGAAGAATTTGATCGCCGAGGCGTCTCACACCGATGTCGCGCAGAAGCTGCGAAAACGTTTGTTCGAAATCCTGGAAGAAACAAACGGTCTCATGATGAATCTGATGCCGGACCGGGGTCAGTGGTTCCCATGGCGCCATCCCGGGCGAGCCGGACAGGGCAAGTTCCCTTCATCGTTTTACCGTCGCTAACCTTCGGTCAGCGGAAGCTTGACGGCCTGGCCGATTTCCACCGAGCGGTCGATTGCCAGGCATATCTCGTGTGACTTGTACGCCTCATATATGTTGGCCGTGGCCTCTTTGTCATTGACGAGGGCCTCAGCCAGGTCATCGGCCATCTCTTTGAACGGATGATGCGCCACGTCTCCACTGTCGAGAAAGATCGTGTTGAAATTCTGCCACCCCCGCTGGCCCCGATACCATTCTTTGGTGTAGAATTTCTCATTCAGGATAGAACCCTTGCTGCCGTGAAGCACAATATTCATCACGTAGGGACACTCATTTTCGAAGCTGCATCCGGTCTTGCCTATTTTGCCGTTCTTGAATTTCACAACGGCCGCATACGTCGGCTCGTATTCGTAATCTTTGCGATGACCGAATGCGCCATATGCAAAGACTTCGTCCACATCCCCGCCAAAGTAATAGAGCAGATCGACCGCATGACAGCCAGCGACCAGGCTTGCAGTCGGTCCGTCCTTTCTCGTGTTTGCGCCCCAATTCCAGCCGCTCCACCAGGGTCCGATCTCGTGATAGTAGTCGACTTCCACGTAGTAAATCTCTCCCAAACCGCCCTTGTCAATCATGCTCCGGATCGACCCGACGTGAGGATTCCACCTTGACACAAAACCAACCTGCGATTTGACGCCGGCCTTGACCACGGCTTCTTTTACCGCCTTTAGCTCCGCAAAATTCATAGCGACGGGTTTTTCGATCACCACGTGTTTGCCCGCCGAAGCGGCGCTGATCGCCTCCTGTGCATGAAGAAAGTTTGGAGAGCAAAGATCGATGACATCAAGATCGTCCCGTCCCAGGAGAGATTCGTAATCATCCAGAATATCACAGTCCAGGCCGAGCTTGTCTTTGCAGGCCTGTGCGGATTCCTTTCGGCGTGAGGCCAATGCCCGCACCTCCATGTGGGGATTCTGCATGTACGCCTTGATATGCTCACCGGCTACCCAGCCGATTCCAAATACGCCGACACCATACGTTTTCATAAGTTGGCTCCCTCAGTTACATTTTTCTATATTTTCATGCGTCTTGGCTCTTTGTATGTTTGCCCATTTTTATTCCGGGCCGCCCAGGAATCCTTCATGAAAGAAGACCGGTTTGTACCCGCGCTCGGTCACGTAACGAATGGCGGTATCAAGTCTCTGGAAATGGTCGGCCAGATAGTTGGAATAGAACGGCCAGAAGTATTGTTCGTGGGTGAAGATGTCCATGATCTCCGCCTGGTTGGGGTCCGTCGTGAGCGGTTCGAGCGTAGGTACGATGCGTTCTACCTCAATGCTGTTGCAGACAATATCGACTTTGGAGAAGACTATGCCGCTGTCGAAGTCCATTAGCGCATCGTGGCGTGACAGGTACTCTGACCGGGCATCATCCAGCAGATAATTCACATCCCAGTCGCCCCCGAGTCGGCGAAAATAGCCACTGAGCGCCCGCACACCATTTTCGAAAAGCGGTTTCAAGGCTTCCGGCTGCACCATCCCCCAGTGGATAACAGTAGGCGGCGAGTACGTCTGCTCTCCGGCGAAGCGGACAATCTGTTCGGCTACCTTTTTAAGATCAGCGATCAACTTTGACGCCGACGCATACTGGTACGGACGAGCAGGCTCGTTGGCATAGGCATGAAAGGCAAGCTTGAGCCAGTCGCTGTTGTCTTGCCATTCGCTCTTGTAGCGGTCTGGAAACCGGGGCAGCTCGAAACCGTCCTCTGTCGCATAATAGATGTTGAGGACAAATCGCGTCCCGTACTTCGAGTGCAGCTCACGGAGCCCTTGAAGGTAGAAGCAGCCGAAGAGAGACGTGTAGTTCTTTCGCGGAATGTCGCGCAGGAAGAAGCTGTTGTCGTCGATAGAGAACCGATATCTCGGCTGCGAATACTTGTCCCACCGGACCCGCACGCGATGCTCATGCAGGCCAAAGCTGCCGTGCGAGGCGGCGATGATCTCGGTCTCTTTTTGACCGAGCAGAACTTCGGCCGTAAAGGCGGTGCCCGCACGCCGCGCCGGTGATCCATTGACCGTCACGCGGTCGCGCAGAGGCGCCCGGCCGGAGACTCGAATCATCAAGCCTCCGTCGACCTGCCTGCCGCCCCTTCGGTTCAGAACCGCGCCATGGAAAGGCTCTTCGATCTTCACAGGCTCAAATACTCCGGCCGATGCGCTCGTTTGTCGTGCAACTACAGCCGCAGCCGTCCCGGCGGCCGTCGCCTGCAACAGATTGCGTCGGGTCATTTTACGTTCCATAGTCTTCTCCTGATCATCCACAATACATCAATAGTATATACACCGCACGGTCGATGACAACAGTTTACAGGATGAGGCCGTGAAAAATGGATTTGAAAGTACCCGCCGGAGGCATTAGAATTGACGGCACGGTGCCAAAGAATAAAGGGTGCCTCTAATGATTGCTTTTCAGACGAAAACGAGCGAAATCGATTCTGGCAAGGCGGAAGATCAAAATGCCCGGAGGTGGTGCTATTCACCATCGAGGACGCATTTTGATCTTTCAACGCCGCCAAAATCGATTGCAGCCGTTTGCAGTC
>JADHXR010000149.1 GCA_016782865.1 Phycisphaerae bacterium | reverse complement strand
GCGCTTTGAGGGCCTTGAGATTATCCCCGTGAATGATCAGGTTATCGTGCAGGCTGACCTTGTCCGTCAGCGATTTTTCCTTGCACGGCACCAATCGATGGTGCTTTACCAGCAAATGATGATTCTGCACAAACGCCTTACCCTTAAAATTCAGACTGGCCATGCTACAGTGATCTCCTAATCACAACAACGTCAGCAACCTTGCTACAGCCCATTATGTGGCGCGAGCCTCTGCAAGTCAATCACGTGTTTCAAACCGATCCCGCCATCTACATCCGCTAAGACGATTAGCCCGATCATAGTCGCGACAAATGCCGTCGAAAGAAAGGCAAAAGGCGTGGCGCAGACGGAGAATACATGGTTAACGAATGGGGAATCAGGAGTTCAGAATCATGAACTGAGAATTGCGAAGACGACAGAAGTCAGAATCCAGGAGCGAAAGACCTTTGGAATATCGAATGTCGAACAAGGAACATTCAATGTCGAAGCACAACTTAGTGCCCCATCGACAAAGTCTACCCTGAGCGGAGTCGAATGGGCCAATTTCAGGCAGATATCACCGGTGCCAAACAGAGTTGAATCTTACGATCTTCGCCAATCAGGCGCCAAAAAAGGGCGAATAATCGCTTCCATGCGAATTCGCCCTTTTTCTTCTTAACCGCTTACTTACAACACACTTATATCGTCTTTTCGCACAAGTCTCACGTCGCCAAATGTCCACTTGCCCGCGACGGTTCCGATCAGATCAGCGCCAGGACTTTTTCCTGCAGGACATGCTTGCGCTTTCTCCTGCGGTTTATCGTTCGCGGCTCGCCTTGGGTTACCGGGGTCTCGCTCGACGCCAGTTCCAGGGCATCGAGCGGCGTGGCGGCGTACAGATCGGCCTCCATTTCCTGCCAGAGGCCTTCGGCCCGGTCGAACAGCCCGCCGGAGACCATTATCCGCATGTCGGGCCAGGCGTTCACCGATTTTATCGTGTCGATCAGCCGCCGAACGTCAGGGGCCTGCTTCGGCGCGGTCCCGTGGATCGACAGGATTGCAGGGGCGTAATCGTTTATGAAGGCGAGAATATCGTCGTTTGTGAGTCCGCCGCCGAGGAATCGCACCTCCCAGCCGTCGCTTTCGAACAGGTCGGTCATCATTTGGGCGCCAAGTTCCTGCAGCTCCTCCGGAGCACAGCAGACGACCATCCTCTTGCTCCTTCTGGGCCTACGCGGCAGTTTGTTCTGCAACTGGTCCACGATCGTGCGATTGACTCGCGTGGCCAAATGCTCCTGGACAGACGTTATTTTGTCGGCCCGCAGCAGTTTCTCGATTTCCAACATGACTGGCCAGACGATGTGGACATAAACGGAGTTGGCCGGTATGCCGCTCTGCAGGGCCTCCTCAATAACTGCTCGGCAGGCTCTTCGATCGCCTCGAAGCAACGGTTCCAAATAGCGGGCCAGGATGTCTTGCTTTACCATAGTCTAAGTCTCCAGTATTCATTTCGCTCGGCAGTGTTTGCCTATTCTGCCACGCAGAAATTCTTTTGCCGGCAAGAATGTTAATATAGGCAATGTCGTTAATAAGTAACATAGCTATCGGAGGCGGGCGAGGAAAAACTTTAGTTAATTTAGGCAATATGGGAAATTTTCTAAACATCCCCCAACTATGCCAGTACGATTTTGCCTTTGTGCTTTCACGGATCCATGCACCCCGCCTGACCTTTTCGACCGCACCAGTTGCTTGTGCGCACAACAATCGCGTTATTATAGCACCTTCGGGCAGAACTCATCGTAAACATAGCGATTTATCGGCCCTGCGATGTGAATGCGTCAAGCAAGACCGGTTGTGAGCCCGGCTCTTATTCGCGAAGGCGAGATTCTCCACGAGCGGCAGAGGACATTCGTCCCGGATTTCACCTTCCGGCACGAAGACGGCACTGAGGTGCTTTTGGAAATCGTCGGCTTCTGGACGCCGGAGTATCTCGCGCACAGGCGCCGGACTTTGCAGTTGCTTAGGCATCATCAAATCCTGATCGCCCTGCCCGAGAAATCCATACGAGATGGCGCGCATCGGAGAAAACGTGCTGGTCTACAAGACGGCGTTAAAGCTTGGGCCGCTGATGGAAACGCTCGAAAGAATATGGACCGGAAGCTCGACGAGAGCATGATGCAACATTGTGGTGAAAAGATGCAGCCTGAATTTACATTTGCAGCTTACTCAGTACAATGTCCTCCGGCGACGATAAGTAGAACTTGCGAGAGCTTTCTTCATGGCCGCTCACACTCCATGTACAAGCGAAGACGCTCGGCAATATCTTTTCCGTAGTGAAGCTCGACAAAAGCTAAATCCAGGAGAACAGGAATAAAAACATCTGCTCCAAAGAAGCTTACACGGGGGCGTCGCTGCCGAAATCCCCGGAATTTGTTGCTTTGCGGATAACAGCGTATGATGGTATAAGTATCCAATTATGATTGAAGATATCAGAAAGACGCTGGTCAAGTATTGGGGATACAATGATTTTCTGCCATCGCAGAAGAAGGCGATGGAGTGCGCAAGCCAGGGGCGGGATTCGATCGTGGTTCTGCCGACCGGAGGGGGAAAATCGCTTTGTTTTCAGGCGCCGGCGGTTGTTATGCAGGGGCTCACCCTTGTGGTCTCGCCGCTTATTTCCTTGATGAAGGACCAGGTCGATGCGCTGACCGAATGTGGCGTCCCCGCGGCGCGTATTGACAGCTCCCTGGCGGCCCACGAGCAACAGGCTGTGCTCGGCGCAATCGGCGAGAACAAACTCAAACTTCTCTATTTGTCTCCCGAGCGGCTTCTCTCAGACGGCTTTGTCGATCTGCTCAAAAAGACGGAGCTTTCGTTTATCGCCATTGACGAGGCCCATTGCGTGAGCATGTGGGGCCATGACTTTCGTCCGGAATATCGTAAACTGAGAATGTTGAAAGAGGTCTTCGGCAATGTCACCATCGGCGCTTATACGGCGACCGCCACCGAGCAGGTCCGCCACGATATCGCCGAGCAGCTTCGTCTCGATAATCCCGAGATGCTGATCGGCTCGTTCGACAGGCCGAACCTCGTTTATAAAATCCGCAGGCGAGCAGATAAAGTCAAGCAGGTCTGTGCCGTGCTCGACCGGCACAAAGGCGAATCCGGCATCATCTACTGTATTCGGCGCAAGGACGTCGACAACCTGTTTGTTAATCTGAGCGCCAAGGGCTATAACGTTCTACCCTATCATGCCGGCATGGCGGACGGAGACCGCAAGAAGAACCAGGAATTGTTCATCAATGAGAAAACCGATACCATTGTAGCGACCATCGCATTCGGCATGGGAATCGACAAATCGAACGTGCGCTACGTCATCCACACCGGCATGCCAAAGTCACTCGAGCATTACCAGTAGGAGACCGGGCGAGCGGGTCGTGACGGCCTGGAGGCCGAATGCTGCCTCTTCTACTCGGGCGGCGACTACGGCACGTGGAAGAGCCTGATGCGCGATATGCAGCCGGAAGCTTACAAGATCGCAATGGTCAAGCTCAACGGCATGTACAGTTACTGTACGGGCGGTGCATGCCGGCACAAGGCTATTCTTCGCTATTTCGGCCAGACCCTCGACAAGGACAATTGCACCGCATGCGATATGTGTCTCGGCGAGATGGACTGCATGGACAACTCGCTGGAGACGGCCCAGAAGATCCTCTCGTGTGTCGTTCGTATCGAGCAGCGATTCGGCGGCGGCTATACGGCGTTGGTGCTGACCGGCTCCGGTGACAAACGCATACTGGAGAACAACCACGATGCGCTGAGCACTTACGGCCTGCTGAGCGGCTACTCGAAACACACCGTGCACGACTGGATCGAGCAACTCGAAGGACAGGATTATCTCCGGAAGGTCGGCGATTTCAACGTGCTGAATGTAACTGAGAAAGGATTGCAGGTCTTAAAGGGAAACGAAACGCCTCGGCTGCTAAAGCCCGCGGAGAAACCTGCCAATGTCTCCAGAGTCGTCGAAGATTCGTGGGAAGGCGTGGACAAGGGCCTGTTCGAAGTTCTGCGCAAATTGCGGACGACCATTGCGCGCAAAAAAGGCGTCCCGGCCTACATCGTCTTCGGCGACGCAACCTTGCGGGACATGGCCAGGCTGAGACCCTCGGATCATGTGAGACTGCTCGAAGTCAAGGGTATCGGAGAGAAAAAAAGCCGGCAATACGGGCAGGCTGTCCTCGCTGCGATCAAGGATTACTGCCACGCAAGTTCAATTGATATGGACGTTGATGGAATACCACTGTAAAGCACTGTTACGAGTTTTAGCCGGGATGGTGTGCATTGCACACCCTACCGTTACTTGTCACGAATAGGGACGACTATGATGAGGAACAAAACGACTGTATTGAAGACTAATGCCGGACTCAAGAGCAGCCGCAAGCGCAAGACCAGGAAGAAATCTTCAAAGGGCCGGAGAATCGCAAAGATTTCTCGTTTACGCAAGCCCGAAGAGATGCCTCTGGAACAATGGCAGATTGCTCTGCGAAAACAGTTCGGGCAGAAACAGGATTTTCGCCTCGAGAATATTGGGGGTGAGCCGATCTTCTCGGAATTCCTTGTAAAGAATCCACAAACCGGCGGAGAATATCGCGTCGCGATTCGCGGACAAAGGATCGGAGACAATTACTGCTCCTGTCCGGATTTTGCCGTCAACACTCTCGGCACCTGCAAGCACGTCGAACATACACTCGCAAGGCTGCAGCGAAAGCGAGGGGGCAAGAAGGCCTTCGCCGAAGGCTTTCAACCTGCCTACTCGGAGATCTATCTGCGCTACGGCGCCAAGCGAGAGGTGCTTTTCAAAGCAGGCGCCGAATGTCCCCGGTCCCTGCTGGAATTTGCTTCACATTACTTCGACAAGTATGGGATTCTAAAACCAGAGTCGTATCAGCAGTTCGGCACGTTTATCAAGAAAGCGCGAGCGTTCAAGCATGACTTGCGCTGCTACGAGGACACGATAGAGTTCATCGCCCGGGTCAGAGATCAGATAGACCTGAAGAAACGAATTGACAGAGCCTTCCCGAGCGGCATTGCAAGCAAGGCATTCGCCAGGCTGCTCAAGGTTCCGTTGTATCCTTATCAGCGCACGGGAGCACTGTTCGCCGCACAAGCGGGACGAAGCTTGATTGCAGACGATATGGGGCTCGGCAAGACCATTGAGGCTATTGCAGCCGTTGAGATACTGGCTCGGACGGTCGGGCTTGAGCGCGTGCTGATCGTATCTCCAACCTCGCTCAAGCATCAATGGAAACAGGAAATCGAGAAGTTCTGCAATCGCTCGGTCGAAGTCGTGGAAGGCTTGATCCCAAAACGGGCCGGCCTGTACGCATCGGATTCATTCTACAAGATCATCAATTATGAGGTCATCCACCGCGACCTCGAACTCATCCGCAAGTGGGCGCCGGAAATGATTATTCTCGACGAGGCGCAGCGAATCAAGAACTGGAAGACTCGAAGAGCACAAAGTGTCAAGAAGCTCGATTCCAGGTATGCCATTGTGCTGACAGGAACACCATTGGAGAACCGGCTGGAGGAGCTGCACTCCATAGTTGAATTTGTCGACCGATTCGGCCTCGGTCCACTGTTTAGATTTCTTGCCGAGCACCAGCACCTGGACAACGCCGGCAAGGTGATAGGATATCACCACCTTTCGCAAATCGCCAAATCGCTGGCGCCGATTCTCGTCCGGCGCACCAAGAACGAAGTCTTGAAGGAGCTGCCGGAACGGCTGGAGAAAAACTATTTCGTTCCCATGACGGACGAGCAAATGAAGCATCACGAGGAGAATCGCGAGACTGTCGCGCGCATCGTCGCCAAGTGGCGGCGGTTTGGCTTCCTGTCCGAGGCCGACCAGAGAAGACTCATGATTGCCCTGCAGAACATGCGCATGAGCTGCAACAGCACGTATCTTCTCGACAAGAAAACCGATTACGGCGTCAAGGCCGATGAGCTGATTTCACTGCTCTCGGAAATCTTCGAGGAGCCTGATGCGAAGGCGGTAGTGTTCAGCCAATGGCTGGGGACACACAAATTACTTTCGGATCGCCTCGAATCACGCAAGCGCAACCATGTACTATTCCACGGCGGAATTGCCTCCAGGAAGAGGGGGGATCTGGTAAGACAATTCAAGAATGAGCCTGATTGTCGGGTCTTTCTCTCCACAGACGCCGGCGGAGTCGGACTGAATCTGCAGAACGCCTCAGCCGTGATAAATATGGACTTGCCCTGGAACCCGGCGGTGCTCGAACAGCGTATCGGGCGGATCCATCGCCTTGGTCAGCACCGGCCCGTGCGCGTGGTAAACTTCGTCGCTCAGGGAACAATCGAACACGGAATGCTCTCGTTGCTTTCGTTCAAGCAATCAATGTTTTCCGGTGTTCTCGACAAGGGAGCCGATGAAGTCTTCCTCGGCGGAACACGATTGAAGCGATTTATGGACTCCGTTGACAAGGCCACCAGCACTATTCCTGAGCCGATGCCCCGGCAGGCCAAGGCCGGAGGAAATGGCGATCGCGCCGAAGAAGAGGTCTCAACAGAAGCTGAAGAAAAGGAAAGTACTGGATCGGAGCAGGTCTGGAGCGATGTGATCTCGGCAGGTTTGACTCTTCTCGACAAGGTCGGCCAGACTCTGCTCGAGGCAGAGGGCCAACAGGGCGGGCCAGGAACCGGAGGACCTGCCGGATTGAAGATTGAAACCGACAAAACAACGGGGCAGCAGCATCTGAGACTGCCAATGCCGAAAAAGGAAACGATCCAGGGTTTACTCAATCTGCTCAATGACATCGCCAAGAAACTGTAAAGCGCGGTTCCATGTTTTAGGCTGACTCTTTGATGTCAATTCCAACTCTGATTACATTTACTGTCTATTTCATTCTTCTGCTCGGTATCGGCTTTTGTTTTTATCGAAAGTCGGTCAGCATAGAAGATTATCTGCTGGGAGGCCGGGGGATGGGCTCATGGGTCACGGCGCTGTCTGCTCAGGCCAGTGACATGAGCGGCTGGCTGCTGATGGGGCTGCCCGGCGCGATCTACCTGGCAGGCACCGGTCAAGTCTGGATTGCGATAGGTCTTTTCATCGGTACGGTCTTGAACTGGGTGCTGGTCTCGACCAGACTCAGAGTCTATACAGAGAAGACCAATGCGATAACGCTGCCGTGCTTTTTCGAAGCACGCTTCAAAGATCCTACGGGCCTGCTGAGGATAGTCTCGGCGATAATAATTCTGGTGTTCTTTGCAATCTACGCATCGGCGGGACTTGCGGCGACCGGAAAGCTGTTCGAATCCACATTCAACGTCAGATATCACCTTGCAGTAATCGCAGGCGGACTTGTCATAATCGCATACACGTTCCTCGGAGGTTTCCTGGCGGTCTGCTGGACCGACCTCTTGCAGGGCGCGTTGATGGTCTTTGCGATTACGGTGGTCCCGGCGCTGACGTACAATACCGTCGGAGGGATCGAGGCAATAAGAGAAGCGATGCAGTTGAAAGGCATCTCGACGAGCCTTATGCCGGGGACAGAGAAGTGGCCCGTTGCTGTTTGTATGGTCGTCTCCAGCATGGCGTGGGGGCTGGGTTACTTCGGCCAGCCGCATATACTTGTGCGCTTCATGAGCATAAAATCAACAGAGAAACTCGGAAAGTCGATGACCATCGCTATCGTCTGGGTCTTTCTGTCGTTGAGCGGAGCAGTAATTGTCGGCTTTCTCGCCATACCGTTGTTCGAGAACCTGCGCGGCGGCGAAGAAGAAAAAGTCTTTATCTACATGATACGCGATCTTTTCAACCCATGGTTCGGCGGGATACTGCTTGCGGCGATATTCTCGGCGATCATGTCAACGATTGATTCGCAATTGCTCGTCTCATCCTCGGCGCTCTCGGAAGATTTCTACCGCAAGACCATACGGCCCCGCGCGTCCCGGAAGGAGATTATGCTGGCCGGAAGAGGCTGCGTTGTCGCAATTTCAATAGTAGCGTTGATAATGGCTCTCGACCGCGGCAGCGCGATTCTGGACATAGTCTCCTACGCGTGGGGCGGTTTCGGAGCGACGTTCGGGCCGCTGGTCCTGTTTGCACTGTTCTGCCGCAAAACGAGCTGGCAGTCGGCCCTGGCGGGAATGGTCACGGGAACGGCCGTGTTGGTGCTGTGGAAGCAGATCGGCCTAAGCGGCACAATGTATGAAATCGTCCCCGGTTTCGCCGCAAATTGCCTGACGATTCTCATAGTCAACCTTCTCATCGGGCAAAAGGACGAAAGCATTCTGCAGGAATTTGATGAAGTCATGAACACAATCAGCAGCGCGTAGCGAATTCTGTGCTCGTCATTCCGAGCCCGTTCGACTCCGCCCAGGATAAACTCCGCCGAGGAGTCTATATAGACAAACCGCGGATTCCACGGATTTCAGATACACGATCAACAAATCTCATCCCTCTCAGAACACAGAGATAAACTCAAGGGATAGGTAGTACCGTAGCTGTTATCGACCAGTGTCAGAGGCTGCACAAAGACAACGGAAAGACAATATTTTTCCAATCCCGGGTCATAGTCATAGTGGTACCAGAGCTCCCCTGTGGCATCGACCAGACCGACACCTTCCACATTCAAATTCACCTGATAGCCGATTGTGTACTCTTCATCCGGGTTGAAACAGCCGTCGATGACGATCTCTGAGTTGGCCAGAGGTGGCAAGCCGAGGGCAACCACTACATAAAGAACTGTTGATATCCTTACCATTTTACTTCTCACCTTTCTCAACAGTCCTACAGTCCATAGTAAATCCCTCCGTATCCTGTCTTCTGTGTCCTGTGTTCTGCCCTTTGAATTTTCCCGGAAAATGCCTGACAAACACTTGACAACTCACCGGCCAATCGAATAGAATGGATTGGATTCAGGGACGAGTGGCGAGAAAAACTCATGTTCCGGCGGAGTTCTCCCACTGTTGCTCAGAACAGGCGGTTCTCTTGTCGGCACAGTATGCTAAAGTCTCAAGAGTTCTTCTGAAGGAGAAAGAGAATGAGAGGTAAATCGATTTCCCTGTTGTCGGTCTTGGCCCTGTTGACCGTTCTTGCGATTGCTGCCATCTGGACCCAGATGGTACCCCAATACCAGGCCAGAGGCGAAGTGCGTGTTCGACCTGTCATCCCCGTTCTAGTCTTCAAGACAGAAGACAACGGACCGATTCCCTTGTATGAATCATTTGTGAACACCCAGGTCTCCGTCATGAGGAGTCCCATGGTCCTTCAACGTGTGTTGGACCAGCAGGAAATCCGGCAGACACAGTGGTGCAAAAACGCTCGGCGATCGCTTAAGCAGCGGCTGCTCGGAAACCAAGCTGCTCCCCCCGTGGAAAGACTCAGGGATACTCTTTCGGTCCGGCCTCGACGCGGAACGGAGATAATTGACGTTTCCTTTCTGGATCGCAACGCGGAGGATGCCAAGATTATCGTTGATGCTGTTTTGGAGCGGTATATAGACTACGTTGGGGAAAAGTCCGATGCGACTAAGGACGAACTCTACAGGCTACTGGTGAACCAGTACAAGTCCTTGGAGCAGGATATCGAGGGGCTGGAGAGTATCACTGCAAAGATAAGCGAATCGCTCGGTACGACAACTCCACAAGAGCTTGTCTCTGCCAAGAGGGACCGTCTGGATCAGGCAAAAGTACGTCTCAGCGAGTTCGAGCAGATCATTGCTGTGCTGCAATGGGAGATCAAACAGGCCAATGCGCTCGACAGCAATGAGGCAGTCGGCGATGCGGCCGATAGTCACGGTGCGACTGGATTGCCAATAACAGTCGCCGGTCCCAATGGTCTCGATGCGACTGGACTGCCGGTAGCAATCGCCGGCGCCAGTAACCTTAGTGGTGAAGAGAAGTTGGCATTCCTGGAGCATCAACTGGCCCGGACAATACAACAGAGGGATCTTTTGAAAACAGACTTGGATACGCAGAAGACAGATTTCAAAGAGTTTTGCACAATCGCCCGCATGCTCGAAAAGGAAAACAAAAAGCTCAAGCACAAAAGCGAGTTGTTCAGCGCGGTCCGCCAGCGTTTGGACCAGAAGAACATGGAGCGCCAGGTCAGCGGTCCGATCGAAGTGTTGTCGCGGGCTCTTGCACCTTCCGAGCCTTACAATGACCGGCGAATCCTGTTTACTGCCATAGCGTTGGGTCTGTGCCTGGTTTTGGGCAGCGGCATAGTATTTCTGCAGAGGACACGCATGGGCGATGGGGGCAAAGGCCGGCGGCAGTGACAGTCCGGCCCCCAACTGGCAATAAGGGCAGACTCTCTGACGCGCCTCCCTTTAGATCGTTGGAGCCAAGCCACGAAATCTAAAGGGCACCTCTAATAATTCATTTTGACTGCAAACGGCTGCAATCGGTTTTGACGGCGTTGAAAGATCAAAATGCGTCCTCGATGGTGAATAGCACCACCTCCGGGCATTTTGATCTTCCGCCTTGCCAGAATCGATTTCGCTCGTTTTCGTCTGAAAAGCAATTATTAGAGGCACCCTTAATTGTACATTGCTTTTCTGGCGACAATCGCTATCCTTGTGGAAATGATTGTTGATGTTACTTCAGGAGAAGGACAAGATTTTCATAAGGGAAGAGACTATCATGTGGAACTTTTCTAAGCTCTTAGTGTTTGTGCTGTTGGGTGCATCTGTGGTTTGTGCGGGGCAATGGCCACATTGGCGAGGGCCCAACTTCAACGGCTCCACCGACGAAACGAACTTGCCCACAGATTGGAGCCAGACAGAAGGTATCGCCTGGAGCGTCGATCTGCCCGGTAGTTCTGCTGCCACACCCATAATCTGGGGGGATCGTGTCTTTATTTCAGGCCTCGATGCTTCCAGAAACATGCTGCTGGCGATGTGTTTCGATCGCACGAACGGAAAACTCCTCTGGCAACACGACATAGCCGAGGGCATCAGCCGGGATGAGCGGAGCACCTTCGCCGCTTCATCGCCGGTTACCGACGGCAAGATTGTGGTCTTCTTCTATGCCAGAGGCGAACTGGCGTGCTTCAACGTGGATGGCAGCCGGCGATGGGAGCGCAACCTCCATGACGACTATGGAGAATTCGCAATCCAGTGGACCCCTGCCAGCAGCCCCACACTTTTCGACGACAGATTGTACGTGCAGGTGTTGCAGCGGGACGTACCGGCGCGAGGCCACGGCATGAGAGACAGAGTGAACGAATCGTACATCCTGGCCCTGAATCCCGGCACCGGCGAGACCCTCTGGCGTCATATCCGTCCGAGCAAGGCCGTAGCCGAGTCGCGGGAAGCATTTACTACGCCAATACCTGCTTCTATAAACGGCAAGCAACAACTGCTGGTCATAGGAGGCGATGCGCTGACCGGGCACGACCTTGAGACGGGCGAGGAATTGTGGCGATGGGGCACCTGGAATCCAAGGCGGATCGGCCACTGGCGACATGTCCCCTCCCCGGTTGCAGCCGGTGACATCGTGCTGGCCTGCGCACCCAAGAACGATCCGATTTATGCCATACGGGTCAAGGGCACCGGCGTCTATGACGACAGCGCTATCGCATGGGTCAGCCGGGATGTGAAGGAGGTTTCCTCCGATGTCCCAACGCCGGCCTACTACGACGGCGACTTCTTCGTGCTCAGTGACCTGCGCAGACATCTGTCACGAGTAGAGCCGCGGACGGGCAAGGTCAAATGGAGCATCCCAACTCCGGGCCGCGCCAAGTATGAGGCTTCACCGCTGGCCGCCGATGGAAAGATCTACCTGATCGACCATTCGGGAGAGGTCGCTATAGTCGACGCCGCTGATGGCACCGTAGTCAAATGTATCGTGATGGACAAGCCCAGCGGCCAGACATTTGTCCGCGCGTCTATTGCCGTCGCTCATGGTCAGTTGTTCATACGAACGACACACAAGTTATACTGCGTGGGCAAATGACGCGAAGCCCGATTTCGAGCGGGCTCCGCACACCGTGGCCACCGTCGGTGCCGAACCTGTCGATTTGCCCCGGACCACCTGCTGAGTTGTGGTTGGCAGACCAGAGGAAACCAGGGATAATGGGCTGCTATCGTGATATCCCGTCTTTTATCCTTTAAATTTTCCGCGACATGGGATGCTGAACATGCCATTTAGATTTCATGGCTTGCCCCCAATGATCTGAGCAAAAGAGGCCTATGCCGAGCAAATCAACATAGGCCTCGAAGAACTCATATATTCATCTAATTCCCGTCGGAGTGTGAACCCGGTCGGCCTCACATCGGGCGGGCGGCTACAGCCTTACGGCACGAGCCGAATATCGTCAAAGTACATCGTTCCGACACCACCGGCGGCCGGGCTGTTCTTGTTGCCGAAACCGATGGAAATCGTCCCGACATTGGTCAGGTCCACGCCCTGGTCTGCGAAGAGCTGCAGGGGGATCTTCCATTCGGTCCAGGCGGTTTTGCGCGTCACTTCCGGATCATCATGGTACAGCGCTGCCGTGCCGTTGAGAGCGACGTACATCGGCGCGGCAACGTTAATCCAATCGCCCTTGAACCAAAGCACGAGTGTGTCGACGCCTTTTTCCGTCCAGTCGCGAGGATAAACCAGTGTCATGGTCGCCTCTGAGAATTTCAGATCCGTGTCGTATAAATACGGCAAAGACTGCTCGCCGCCGTGGACAACTTCGGTCTCGACGTAATGCTCTCCCGCGGTCCAATCCGGGTCGGGATAGCCTGCGGTGGCGCCGTTTGTCGCAGTTCCGAATCCGTCTATCCAGGTGTTCCATACCTCGTCGGGCGGATAGTCATTGTAGTCCTCGAAGTCATCGACAACAAGGAAATCGGCTGTGGTGAAGCTCCATACGCCACCTCTCCACGGGCTGTTGGCATTGCCGCTGTTGATCTCGTCAATTCGCCAGTAATAATCGGCATTCCACTCGAGCATTCCGGGGTCATGGCCCTCGACTCCAAGCTGTTTGCTGCCCTTGTATTCGGGCGAAGCCTTGGTGGCGCTGCGCACGGCGTCCGCATCTGTCCCGAAATACAGCTCATGCGAAGCAGCATTGTCGCCGGCTACCCACTTGAGAATCTGCGTATGCTTTACATTCACGGCGCCATTGGGCGGCTTCGAGCTTGCGACAGCACCTGGAGTCGAAAAGCTCCATACTTCGCCCTTAAGTGTCTCGAACCCGTGGAAGGCATCGATTCGCCAGTAGTAGAACTTCTCAGGATCGAGTGTACCGGGACTGTAGGTGGCGGCGCCCTGCGGCAGCCCGCCGATGGCGCTGTTGACCTGGTCAAAATCGTCGCCGAAGTACAAGTAGTGCAATATCGCGCCGAAGCCGGGCTTCCAGGTAAGCTGCACATTCGGATCTACCGCACCCGCGCCATCGGCCGGCATCGGGCCGTAGGCGGTCTTGGGGGCGATTGAAAAGCTCCACACAGGCCCTCTGTGCATCGTCGTGCCGTCAGCTTCAACATCCTCGATTCGCCAGTAGTATGTCGCGCCCGAAACAAGGCCGTCCGGATAGGGATATCCAGGAAAGCCGAGGGCGTAAGACGTGCCAATCTGCTTGGCCCGGAACGTATCGCCCGTCCCTGCCTCCACCTCGTCGTAGTCTTCACCGACGTAGATGGAATGCGAAGCCACATAGTCTGCCGGCGTCCACTTTAGAGTCACCCACGTTACCTTAAGTATGGCCCCATCAGCCGGATCAGGATCGTGAGGCACCGGCCTGTCCACCCATAGATATTGACTTGGAATCGCCTCCCGTGCGATAGTGGGAGTAGACCAGGATAGCTCACACCTCGCATTGTCGTCATCCTCATAGAACTCCAGCCTAATCGGATATCTCTGTCCCCTGGTTAGTGCAATGTTACCGCTGTCATGGGTATTGGTGTGGCTGGTCCAGTTGTCAATAAGCATTTCGTCGTTCACCCACAACCGAATACCTTCATCTGACTGGGTGTGGAACGTGTAGGTCTCGGAGGTCGGTGCTTCAACCTCACCGGTCCACCGCACCGTAAAATCGTTCGTACGAATGGACAGATCCGGCGAGCCGCCACCCCAGTTAAAGTCGACCGTAGGATCCAGGCGCTCGAGCACCAAAGCCTGCCAGGGATTTACCGGAGGGTCCTCGCCGCTCGAGAGATAATACTGGCCGAACAAGCCTTCCGCCGCACCGGTCACACCGGCCAAGACAAGCGCCAAAACAAGAGAAACCGGATAAATCAAACTCCTGCTCATAATAATCCTCCTTCAACAAACGTTTAGATAGCTGTGCTTCGGTCACAATATATATGAACCGCCGCGTCTTTCTGCTTATAAAGAGGCTTATGCCGAACGGATCGGCATAAGCCCCGAACTCAAAAGAAATTTCCACCATCAACCGCACAATCTCAATTGCCGACTGAGTTTCAGCTTGCGCGTCTGATTAATGAACGGCAATATCATCGAAGTACATTGTACATAGACCGCCAGTATTGATCTTGTCACCGAGACCAAGAACAATCTTGCCGACGTTAGTCACATCAACACCCTTGTCTGTAAATGCCTGCAGGGGGATCTTCCATTCGGTCCAGATGGCTATCTGTGCCGCAGCAGGATCATCATGAGAAATCGCGGCACCATCAAGAGCAACATACAGTGGATCAGCAGCGTTAGCAAGAGTGCCCCGGAACCAGATCGACAACGCTGCGCCGCCGTTCTCAGTCAGGTCCATACCACCCAACGCCAGTTCCACTTCTGAATAGGTAGCCGTGGTGTTGTCGCATTCAACCGGCATTGACTGAAGACCTCCATGGACGACAACCGTCTCAGCATAAGGAGGATCGAGAGAACCTACCGTCGCGCCGTTCTCAATGACCTGGTAGCCATCGACCCAGGTCTGCCATATAGCTTCACCTGCGGCGTCATTATCGGTGTAGTCATCCAAGTCGTCCACTACAAGGTAGTTGGCAGTCGTGAAGCTAACGACAGCGCCCTTCCACGGGCTGTCGGGGTTGGTGTCATTGACCTCGTCAACACGCCAGTAATAGGCCGTATTCCACTCAAGTTTCCCAGGATCAAGGCTCTCCGAACCAAGATCTGTGGAGCCTTTGTACTCGGGCGAGCTTGCATCGGCGCTTTGCACGGCGGCTTCATCAGTGCCGAAATAGACCTGGTGAGAAGCGGCATCGTCGCCGGCGGCCCACCTGAGAATCGGTGTCTGCGCTACATCCACGGCACCATTAGACGGCCTCGCGCGGCCGGCCCTCACGGGTAGTAGCAATGCGGTCTGTGGAATAATCTCCTTCGGCAAAGAGGGGTTTTCCCAGAACAACTGTGCCACCGCCGCTTCTCCGGCATCGTATTGCCAATCGGAGAATTCCATCACTATCGGAACGGTTCCAACCTCAAGATCAATCTTCCCCCGGTACTCGATAATCATTGGGTGGGGCATCCAAAAATCGACGAGCAACTGGCCATTGACCGACAGGCGTATTGCGCCTTGCACATTCGCATAGAATGTGTACGTTTCGGTGAATGGGACGTTTAACTCACCCGTCCATCTAACCGAGTAGTCATCATCTCCAACGCCAGGACCCGGTGATAGGTCCCACGTATAGTCAATCCCGGGTTCTACTTGCGTGATCACCGGCGAGCCAACCAAGTTCAGGTTGTTGAAGTATTCTGCCTTCAGGCCTCCAATGCTTGCGTCTCCGGTCGTAAAGCTCCAGACATCACCCGGATATGTAACGGCCCCGGTGAATTCATCGACCCGCCAGTAGTAGGTCTTGCCCAACTCAAGCGCGTCAAGTTCATAAGTTGCTTCTAACTGCTGCGTTCCACCCGTAGCATTGTTTACATCGTCAAAGGTATCACCGAAATAGACTGTGTGCATTCTGCCGCCCCAACCGGCGTCCCAACTCAGGTCAGTTTCGGAGCCCACAAGTTGGGCTTTATCAGGCGGCATGGGTTTCCAGGCTTCGTGCGGGGGAACCGTAAACCTCCAGACGTCACCCGCCCAAGGGCTATCAGGATTGGCCTCATTGACTTCGTCAACTCGCCAGTAATAGGTCGTGCCGGGAACAAGGCCTTCGGGATAAGGGAATCCGGGAAAACCGATAACAAGGAAGTTCGTTGCCTGGTTGCCCTGGAAGACGCTCTCGGATCCGTTGGCGACATCATCATTATTCTCGCCGAAATACAGATCGTGCGAAGCTGCAAAAGCTCCCGCCGTCCAACTAATATTCGCCCAGGTATCTTCGTATATCGCTCGATCTGCCGGAGCCGGCTTGGAGGCTCTTGGATTACCCCCAAGCTTTCTAATCTCGCTCTGTGACAGCCCCCGGTTGTAGATGCGAATATCATCCAGCATACCGTGGTACTCGTCGCCGGCCGGTGCCGTCTCGTGTTTCGTCCCAATAGTCAGAGTACCATCAGAGGTGCCTAAATCTCCGCTGGAGTCCTGTTCGCCGGCTATTTCCCCGTTGTAGTACACGATCATCCTGGAGCCGTCGTAAACGCCGGCAAGGTGAGTCCACTCACCTATTGGTGGCAGACCCGGAAATTCAAGTCTATCAGGCGAGAGGCCGGGCAAATGGAAAACCATGTTGTCGCCCCATTCCTTCAGGAGACGATACTGGTTGTCTCCTCCTCCCGAACTTTTTTGCAGTATCCTGTTATTGCCCGTCCAGTTCGGATTGATCCAGGCGGCGATCGTAATGGCATCGGTCATGTCCAACGAAGGGCTGTCCTGAACAAGCACGTAATTGTAAGGACCATTGAAGCTCAGCGCTTTGCCATCGTGACCGTCCACCCACTCCACCGGGCCATTAAGAGTACCATCGTTCCCATTGCCTGATGAATCGGCGGCAAGAGTGCCGGAACCCTCATCAAGCTTCCACCAGCCGACAAGGCTCGGGTCAACATCCTGGGCCTCGCTTATTCCGATCAGGCCCAGCACAAGAACAAAAGCACTTAGATAAACTACTTGTTTGCATATGGTAATCCTCCTTACAAAGAGACTTACAATTTGATGCTTCGGCTACATACCAAAGCTACCTGTAAAAACTCGCTGCTTAAATGCAATCCATCTGTTTCCTCCCGTGACGATTGTTCTTTGTGAGTTGGCGCTACCTCCTTCCTTCGAAAATAAATATAAATTACAAAGGGCAAGAACTCCATTTCCGAAGCGTACCATTCCGGCAGCGTTTGCGGTGTTTTGCTGTGCTGTTCGGAACGTTTCGGAAAATTACAATAAATTCTCCTGCCGGAAAGCTGCAAATCCACAGATTTCACCTACACCTTATATCTACCACATAGGCCGGCCCCGCGTCAAGAAAAATCTGGCTCGTGATATGTTATTTTTAAGCACATTTGCCCCGGAATGCCGAAATATCCCCCCAGCTTCGCCGCTGAGGCCCATTCCATTCATTAGGGACACAGTGGGGCTGTCCCTATCTTTCCAAATGGCATGTCGAACCTGCCGGAAAAGTGTTGAAATATCTTATGTGGAAAAATGTTTCAATTCTCATTGCGATCGCGTTGGCGTTGGTCTTTTGCGGCGCGGCGCAGGCGGGGCGCGACGTCACGGGCCCGCTGGATACCGTGACGGGAGTCCCTGAGGACGGCATAGAAGACGGTGGCGACGACAGCGGCTGGCCACCTAACGAACTACCGCCTTTTGGCTTTGACGACCAGATACTGACTAAGTTTCTGCACTTCAAAGGGAACTTCGAGCCTACGGGCCTCCGCGTAACGCCGGCTATGGGTCCGACCGTGGTTACCGGGCTGACATTCACAACGGCCAACGATGCCGAAACGCGCGATCCCGTCGAGTACGAGTTGTCCGGCTCCAACGAAAGCATTGACGGGCCGTACACGTTGATCGCCGCAGGCCCGATTGTGGACTTCGCCGGCGGTACGGCCTGGCCGCGACGTACGAAGAACGAAACACCGATCGAGGTTGCCAACACGGTGTCATACAAGCACTACCGGATAATGTTCCCGGTCGTTCGCGATCCTGGCGGTGCCAACAGCATGCAAATTGCCGAGGTCGAGTTGCTGGCGCCCGTTTTCAAGGCCGACGCCCCCATCCCGGCTGACGCCGCCGTACATGCCGATACGTGGGTGAATATCGACCCTGCTGTCGGTGAGGCCGGGGTCAACAGGATCTTCGACAGATGGATAGACGGTTTCGGGACCGCGACCAACGGCGCCCTTGTGGGTAATGACTTTCCGCCGTATGCCGAGACCGACCTCGTACATGGCGGCTCCCAATCGATGATCTATCGCTACGACAACAACTCCAAGATTTCGGAGGCAACCTTGACGCTGGTCTTCCCGACCGACTGGACCGAACAGGGCGTAACAAAGCTCAGCCTGTGGGCCCTTGGCGCTTCTGGCAATGATCCGGATCGGGTGTTTGTCGCTCTCAACGGCAATGCAGTGGCATATCACAACGATACTGCTGCGACGCAAACAGCCGTCTGGAAGGAATGGGTCATCGACCTGACGCGCTTTGCAGGCGCAGACCTTGCCAATATTAATACGATCACCATCGGTATCGGCACCAGGAACGTCCCGGGCACGGGTGCCGGAACAATGTACTTCGACGATATTCGGCTCGTGCCGTAGGGCTGTAGCCGCCCGCCCGATGTGAGGCCGACCGGGTTCTCACTCCGACGGGAATCAAATGAATGTATGAGTTCTTCGAGGCCTATGTCGATTCGCTCGGCATAGGCCTCTTTTGCCGCGCCGTCGAGCTGCAGTTGCCCGTTTGCAAGGCGACCACAGCCTCAATATCTGCTTTATGCTTTTGGCGGCCTTTTTTTACCTGCCACTCCAATCGGTTTTCAAACAACCTATCTGACCAGCCGAATGTCGTCGAAGTACATCGTCCCTGTGCCACCGCCGGCAGCCGGGCTGCCCTTGGTGCCGATGCCAATCGTAATCGTGTTGACATTCGTTAGATTCACGCCCGCAAACTCCTGCAGCTCGATGACCCACTTGTTCCATCCGGTTAGCTGAGTTGCACTCGCGTCGTCATGATAGACTACCGCATTGCCAAGAGCGACAA
>JADHXR010000033.1 GCA_016782865.1 Phycisphaerae bacterium | reverse complement strand
CAGGGCGACACAGAGAAGCCTTCAATTTATCAGATGGTTAAGGACGGGGTTAACTCTAAACACTTCGTGGGAGAAAGCTGTCGAGCAAGTACGACCGCTTATGCTGCATTATTTGTTTTGAATTTATAACACCGATCGAGGAAAATGAGAAAAGCCAGTAGGTCTTAAGCCATCCGAAATCTGAGAAATGTCTTTTGTCTGCGTCGATAATCTTGATCATTTCTGGGCCCTCATCTAGAGTGCAATGGCGATTTCGTCTATTTCCTTTCGCTGAGATACGGCCTCAGCCTCGACTTCCGGGGCGGGATTGCCCACCGCCGCCATGAAATTGACCTGATACTCATCCCCTAAAGCCAGATACTCCGACGCAGCTTCATCGTCAAACCCTGCCATGCCGTGAACGACATATCCTCGCCGAAGGCCCTCCATCGCTAAAGCCATCCATGCCGCACCAGTGTCGTAGACGTGACTGCGCATTGGACTTCCATTGTGGTCATAGGTTTTCTTCGAGACCACGATCATCAGGCATGCCGCGCTGATGCACCATTGCTTGTTCTTCTCGACTAGCAATCCCAACAGGTCGTTGAATCTATCGCTATTCCTCAGAGCATAGTAAAACCGCCACGGCTGATTGTTGAATGCCGACGGCGCCCACCTGGCAGCTTCGAACAAAGACAACAGGTCTTCTTCTGTGAGCCCCTGACCGTTCATGCTTCGGGGCGACCAACGGCAGACAATTTCGTCAAGGATCTTATGAGGATTGTCCCTTTTGTTGCGTGCGATACTGTGCAGGTTCATAACGCGTTCCTCACATCTGAATGTCAAATATCAACGCATTATGTTATCACTTCTGTTTGGCCTCATCAAGCCAGATTCACCACATACACAATACCTGTAATGTCCTTGGACGATCATTCGTCCAGAGAATTGCTTTAATCTCGGTCAAATTCTGGTATTATTAGATGACAGATGTGCAGGAGAATTTCTGCCAAGTGCAAATGTGAAATAACGACTGGAAAGACGCCTGATGAGGTACATGTGCTGTGAGGTGAAACAGCAGATTTTTCAAAAGCTTTCGTACCCTTATGGTCGCCAAAGCGGAGATACAATTGTGATAACGATTGTGAATCACATCTGGGGAGCTACATGTCCGATAGCAGAGTCATGAAACACGTCTATCTTCTTGCTGTGCTGGTTCTTCTCACTTCAGCGGTTCAGGCCAATCAGCAGGAACAGAAGCCGAAGACGGAACAAACCGGCTTGTTCGTGGGTGCAGGTCTGATGATACAGGACAAGCCTTTGAAGGGCGTTGATGCAAAGGTTTACCCGCTGCCATTCTATACGTATCGGGGTAAGGCCTTCTCAATGCGAGGTCTCTCGGCCTCGTATGAGGTATTCGGCGACGAGAATTGGGCGATCCGGGGATTGGCAAGGTTCAGAACCGACGGTTACGATGCCGACGACAGCTCCGATTTGGACGGGATGAGTGATCGCAGGAACTCGCTTGATCTCGGCGCAGAGCTGTGGCTTGAGAATCCATGGGGTAATGTCGGGCTGGACTGCGTTATCGATGCACTGGGAAATCACGAGGGACATGAGGCCAGACTGAGCTATGTCATACCTTTCAGGGGGGCTTTTGGAATAAAGAAATTAGGCCTGCGGCCCATGCTGGGACTGAATTGGCGAAGTGAGAACCTCAACAACTACTATTACGGCGTGCGTGCAAAGGAAGCTACGGCCAGTCGGACAGCTTACAAGAGCGGAAGCTCGGTAAATCCCTATGCCGGCGTCGTGCTGGACTATCAACTGGCCGAGCGATGGAGCATATTTTCCATGTTTAGAAATGAGTGGCTCGGAAACGAAATTACCGACAGCCCGATTGTCGACCAAGACAGCAAGATTTCGGTTATACTGGGATTGTTGTATCGTTTCTGAGCCATTTCTGCCGGGGGATGCAGAGGATAGAATTTGGAAAGGATACAATAATATGTCAAGATTGAGCGTTCGACAGAAATGTCCTTGTTCTTCCGTCCTAAGACGGACAGGTTCATGTATCGTAGTACTTGTGCTACCATTCTTATTGTGTTCGTGTGTGACCGTGGGAATCGAAAAAGCCAAATATGAAGTGATTGAGAAGGAAGGTAAGTTTGAGGTCCGGCAATATCAGCCCCAGATCATGGCTGAGACCATTGTTGAATCTGACTTTGATGAGGCAGGGAACATGGCCTTCAGAAGGCTCTTCAACTACATCTCAGGTGAGAACCGCAAGAGGGAATCCATAGCAATGACTGCCCCGGTCAATCAGAAGACCGGCCCAGAGAAGATCGCTATGACCGCTCCGGTGAATCAGCAGGGGCTTGAAGGCAAATACTCTGTCAGTTTTCTGATGCCTTCAAAATACACAATGGAAACCCTTCCTGAACCGTTGGATTCCAATGTCGGCCTAAGGCAGATACCGGCTCGTAAGATTGCAGCTCTTCGATACTCCGGATCGTGGAGCCGAAAGAGGTATGAGACGAACAAAGCACTTCTGGAGGAATTCATAAGAAAGAAGGGGCTTCGGATCACGGGCCAAGACATCTTTGCAAGGTATGATCCTCCTTTTCAGATTTGGTTCCTGAGACGGAACGAAGTGCTTTTTCCGGTTGAGTGAACGGCTACCGCAACCGAACGAAGTGGTTTGTCAGTCATTACGTGTTGCGAAAGCGCTAAGGACCGTGCACGAAATAGATTCCCGAATTTGGGGGCCAAGTGTATGGTAGATTTGGTTGTGACGATCGAGTGGAACCGGAAGCGTAGCTGTTCTACGTTGAGGATTCCACGAATGAGGAACAGCCAAAGATGCCGTGCAATTGGGCGACAAAACGGGAAGTTATTTCGTGCATGGCCCTAAGTACGGTGATAAAGGAATTTGGCTGTCAGGCTCATCAAGGGCATGGCGACGAACCAGGCCATACAGATCGGCAGAAGCCCCATGTATACCGGATTCATTATTTCAATTGCCCCGAGACGATTTGCTGAGAAGTAGGCCAGCGGCCCGAACAAGGAACCCAGTACCGCTGCCACGAAGAGATTGTCCTGGAACCACTGAAGCGACTCGTTCAGGGCAAGTGAGAAGTTTACCCAGAGCATTAGAAGCCAGATTGTCGTTATCGGCTGCGGCATGAACCAGCGGTTTGGCTCGAACGCCCCGAGCGCTATAAGAAAGGTGTCCAGAACAAGCCCGACTGCCAGAGATGCCACCATAAGTTGTATTGCAGGCAAGAGTTTCGCTCGCCCAATCACGACCAGGTGAATTGCCATAAGCAGCGGCACCGTCAAAACACTCAACAGGTGGACATTCCACGCAGCGCCCAGCACACATGCAAACCATCCGATATTGAGCCCAATCACACTCCACGCCAGTCGCAATGCCGATCTCGTTTCCTTCATCACAGCTTCCCAAGAATTGTGGTTTGTCGGCACAGGGGTTTAGAAAAGATCATTTGCACGTCTCCGATGTAGCGCTCCAGGAAAGCACCTTCACAGTAGGAGAAATAGTACTCCCACATGCGTATGAAACTCTCGGGAAAGCCCATCTTTCTTACTTCGTCAGCCCTATCCAGGAATCTCTGCCGCCAGTGACGAAGAGTTCTGGCGTAGTGTGGCGTTATGTCCTCCATGTGAACCAGCCGAAGGTCCGTTGAACGTGTGACAACGTCGCCGACATATGTAACCGCTGTCAGGCAGCTTCCCGGGAAGATGTATCGCTTTATGAAGTCCACGTCACGGACGTGCTGGCGATATCGCTGGTCCGTTATAGTTATTGCCTGCAAGGCTATGATACCATTGGGTTTGAGAAGACTGCTGCAGGCCTTGAAGAATATCTCCAGGAACTTGTGTCCAACCGCTTCGATCATCTCAATCGAAACCAACTTGTCAAATCGGCCGGACAGGTCGCGGTAATCTTGCTTCAGGATTTCCACGAGTTTGTTCAATCCCTTGCGGTCAATTAAGTCGGTCGCGTATTGGTATTGGCTGTTACTTATTGTGGTTGTCGTAACATGGCACCCGAAGTTCTCAGCCGCGTAGGCGGCAAAACCACCCCAGCCACCTCCAATTTCCAGAACATTGTCCTGTGGTTCCAACTGTAGCTTGCGGCATATCCTCTCGTACTTGGCAATCGAAGCCTCCTCCAAAGAAGTCGATTCAGATTCAAAGATTCCACAGGAATACGTCATGGTTCTATCGAGGAAGAGAGAGTAGAACTCGTTACCAAGATCATAGTGAGCCAGTATGTTCCTGCGGCTGCCAAGCTTCGTGTTTCGATGGAGCAGATGGAAGAACTTTCGCAAAAGCAGGCTTAGCCAGGCTGGTCCATGTTCTGCCCGCTCGAGAACAGACAGATTTCGAACCAGTATCCGAACCAGTTCCGTAATATCACTGCACCTCCAGAGCCCGTCCATATAGGCTTCGGCAAGACCCACGCTGCCACCAAAGACAACTGCAGAGTAGAAACGCCGATGTAATATCTCCAACGTTACCTCAGGTTGGCCATCCGTCTCAGAATCCCCAAAGACAGCGGTGCCGGCATCTTCGACTACCTTGATCCGTCCCCAGGTAATTGCTGCGAAGAGTCGGGTAACGATCTTCCTGGCCCACCCATCCAAGCGGCCGGGTGGCTGAGTCAGATCGAATTCGGTACCTATGCAGAACCTGTGTTGATTGTGACTATTCCCAGATAGCCGTCGACCGTGATTTGACAGCCTGTATGAATGATCTTGTCAGCATCAGGGATCCCGGTCACACACGGGAGCCCGTATTCGCGTGCTATGATAGCGCCGTGGATCAGCATCCCTCCTCTACGCTCCACGATAGCCGAGGCCACCGGTACCACGAAGGTCATATTGGGATCTACCGCATCACATACAAGAATCTCGTTTCGATAGAGAATGGCAGCATCGGACCAGGTGGAGGCCCACACGAGTTTGATATGTTCAAGCACGTCCTTAGGACCTCTCACGTTCAAATAGGATTCGTATGTCAACATCATTTACTCAGACGCAATTCAATCACGTGCTGAAATTGGTCCACTATGTGCAATGTCTCAGCATCGATGCACATAACAGCGCAAGTTGGCGATCGGACGAAGTCTTCCAGATGCGAGTGCTTGTCTGTATAGAGTCGTATCAGGCGGCTTCTCTGAGATTTCCGAAGTTCGCGCACAGTTCCTACGACCGTAACCGCCATAGCCTTTCTAAAATCGCTCGCTCTATTGGACCTGTTGTCAATCAGCAGCGCAGCTCTGCTGCTGGCCATGATGTTGGCGTACTTGCGCGTTGTGCGCGGAGTGGCGAAGACAAAGCTCTTGAGGTCATCTGTTACTGCAAAAGCGACCAGACTGGCATACGGTCGATTTCTCTTCTGCGTCGACAGCACACCAAGACGCTGCTTGTCAAACAGTGCCTTCAGCTTTGTTCTAAGATCGGTCCGTGATTCCAATTTTAATGATTCCCCAAAATACATAGAGATTACTTGATCTCGATTCTCGACAGAATCGTTTCATTTCTCATGCCCTCTTGACGCATGGGTGTTCCGTCTAAATGGCAAAAAGGTCCCCCGCCAGAACTGCTTGCTCCGACTTCAATCAACGCTAATCCGTAGTAGAGGTTCTGTCGGTCATTTGGGTATCTGAACATCGGGCTGAGCACAGAGTCCATGGCATCCCGGACTGAGGCAAATACTACCCAAGAACCTCGGTGGCATTTGGAACAGTGTCCAGCGGCTTGACCTTGTAGGTCGCATGGACAATCTTCCCCTTGCCATCGATGACAAAGGACGAGCGTATGATACCTTCGTAGGTCTTGCCATACATGGACTTTTCGCCCCACGCTCCATAGGCCTTGGCCACCTTGTTGTCGGGATCTGACAATAGCGGAAAGCCAAGGCTGTACTTCTCATCGAACTTCCTTTGTTTGCCGGGTTCGTCCGGACTGATGCCAACGGCAGAGGCCCCGAGTTTCTTCAGTTCCTTTGAGGCGTCTTTGATACTGCAGGCCTGTTTCGTACAGCCGGGAGTGTCAGCCTTCGGATAGAAGTACAGCAGGAGCTTCTTCCCCTTGAAATCAGACAGCGAGACCTTCTTGCCATCCTGCCCCGACAGTGAGAAAGCAGGGGCCTTGTCCCCAACATTTAGCTTGGCCATTTTGATTCCTTTCGAATTAGAACAGCGACTCAGCAAACGCCCGCACTTGCCATCTCTTATTCGCCCATTGCCATGAACTCCTTGCTCACTGTTTCAGCGGGCTCGTACTGACTGATTTGGTCTAAAAGAGCCAGTATCCCATACTTTCCTCAGAGATCAACATCTATCTCAACTACTGCCATAACAGTCGGTTCGCACTTTCCTGTCTTTGTCCATGCATCGTAAAGACGTCGGCCCCAGTCATCCGTCTTGTTTTCGTCGGCCAAGAACTTGAGGTATTCCCACGACATCGACTCATACATCAGCTTCACAACTATCTTCTTGCAGCCTTTGGGCAATTCGAGTTCGACTTCATCCCAGTGCTGGCCGTCGGCGTAGGTCGCGCCGACCGGGCTCGATAGATGCTCAGCGAATCTGGCGTTGTTGAAGCCCTTCGGCGGAATGCGATTGTCTTTTAGAACGTAGTCATTCAGTACCGAATGAAACGATTTACCCGGGCTCTTGCCGTATTTCTCCGCCTGCGCTTCGCTGATGCCGAACAGAATCTCATACACCCGCGTCTGCTCGCCGTCCAGGAGGGTCGGAGCCTTGACTGGCTCGCCGAGAACGGTGTCGTTCTTGTCCCCGTATCTGCCGATTTCCTTTATCACTTCGCCCGATGAATCCAGAAAGGCAGCGTTGACCCACATCCGCCGGCCCTCTTCGTAGCCGGATGGCAGCTTGTGCCCGGTCTCGTTTGTGATCTTCAAAGTGGCGAATCCAGGTTTGCTCAAGCTGATATCGAGCGAGGCCGCTTCGGCGAGCATTTGCCTTGCGCGCTGCTTACTGAGGTCCAGCGCCCTTCTGTCCAGATCTCTCCCCTGCCAGGCAAGGAAGGTCGCATCCTGCACCCAGGTTGAACCTCCTACCGGTCCATGCATCGCAAAGTAGTCACGCTTGATGTCGCCGAACCGGGAAGCCTGGCCCCCGCCTTCCACGGGCCTGTAATGGCACGACTGGCAGGTTCCTTCGCGGCCGCGTTTGGCAAAATCGCTCAGAAGCCACTCGCTGTATGTGCGCTGGATGTGTCCGAACATGTAGGGAGGTTGCTTGCGAACATCATCGGCAAGCAAAGGATTAGATATGTTGTGGCAGACTCCGCAGAGTTCGCTTGAGGCGTGGAACGGCGATTTTGCAACTCCGTGAGGCATGGCGCCTTTGCCGTTGCCGTACGGGCCTCGGACGACATTCTGAGGGTCAGAAACCATCATGGCGTTTCCATAGTCTGGAGGAGTCTCTTTTACTATCTCCGCCGCTTCATACGACAGAGGATCGAGGTAACTGTGGCAGACCGTGCAACTGACGCCGTACAGATCTTCCCTGTTCAGGATACTGCCGTCGGTGGGGGTGGAGCGCCCCTCCAGCCATGCCCGGGGGGCGTGACATCGCAGGCAGAACTCGCCGATACCTTCCACGTCCTGATTGGCTACAGCAAGAGCAGCCCGAAATAGAGGGTTTTTGGCCGAGACAGACATAAGGCCGGTCTGCCACGACAGGAAAGGATCGGCGTCTCCATTGTCGGTTCCACCGTGGCACATGCGACATTGCTGGACCTTGACAAATTCTATGCCGGCTTCCCGCGGTTGCATCCCAGGGAGAAATACTTCCGCATGGACGCAGTTGATAAACACCAAAACCACAACAAGAACGCCGTATTCTCGACGATTACACATCTTCTGTTTCTCCTTCTCTCTTCAGATACCAGATACTTTGCTGTGTTATGCAACCACCATCTGCCATACGTCTCTCCCGAAGGATGGTTCATGGAGAAGCTATAAGGATGTTTCTCAAAAGACCCCAGATAAAATATGTAGATAAATCGCTGAGATCTATATATCGTATTGAGCAAAGAACAGCCGGCAGGTTTTGACAAGTGGGAAGATATGGAAAATACTGTGAGGATTGCCGATAGGGTCCATTGGGTCGGAATGAATGATCGCGTATCGCCTCTTTTCGAGTCTATTTGGCCTCTGCCGAATGGGGTCTCTTACAACTCCTATCTTATTCTGGACCGCAAGGCCGCTCTGCTCGAGAACTCAATCTGGAATGTTCTGGGATTATCTCTGCGAGTAGAAAGTGATACAGCCTGAAAGAATAAGAATACGATGTTCGGCACCTGCGAGCGAGGGTAATTATGTGGTTTACTGGATGCAAGCTGCGCAGCGTTCGGAGTACAACCACGCCCTTGAATATGCCATCGAGCATGCCAACAGATTGCGAAAACCGGTGGTTGTGCTCTTCTGTCTGGTGTGCAATTACCCGGAGGCCAACGAACGCCACTACATTTTCATGCTCGAGGGCTTGAGGGAAACTCAGAACTCGCTTGAGGCAAGAGGAGTCCAGATGGTGATTTTCCAGGGGGCTCCGGAGTTGGCCGTGCCCCGCTTTGCGCAGCGGGCGGCACTTGTGGTGACAGACGGAGGGCACCTTCGGATTCAGCGGAAATGGAGAGATAACGTCGCCGCCAGTATCAACTGCCCGCTGATTGAGGTAGAAACTAACCTCATAGTACCCGTTGAAGCGGCATCTCCCAAGGAAGACTATTCCGCAGGCACCTTCCGGCCAAAGATCAGCAGACAGCTTGGACGCTATCTTGTCAAACTCAGACACAGAAAGCCGAGAGTGGACTCACTGAAGCTGAGTTTGGACTCGCTGGCCATTGGAGATATTGACCGGGTCATATCCAAACTAGGTATCGACCGTACTGTGGGCAAGGTCGAGCGTTTCAGAGGCGGCCTCTCCGAGGCCAAACGCCACCTCAGAGCATTTGTGAAGGACAAACTGGATCATTATGCTGATCGGCATAGTGACCCAAATGTGGATTGCGCCTCCAACATGAGCCCGTACCTGCATTTCGGGCAGATTTCTCCATTGTTTGTGGCCTTGGAGGTTTTAAAAAAGTCAAGTCCGGGCAAAGACGCCTATCTGGAGCAGCTAATAGTCCGCCGGGAGCTAAGCTATAATTTCGTTTACTACAACGGTGGCTACGATAACTTCAAGTCCCTGCCGGCCTGGGTAATGCGAACGCTCAATTACCACCGTAGAGACAAGAGACAGTACATCTATTCACCCGAGCAGTTAGAGGCAGCAGGAACTCACGATGTCTGTTGGAACGCGGCCCAGGAGGAGATGGTCCTAACTGGAAAGATGCACAATTACATGCGCATGTACTGGGGCAAGAAGATTATGGAATGGACTAGAAGTCCCCAGACTGCATTCAAGATTGCTTTGTATCTCAACAACAAGTATGAACTGGACGGCAGAGACGCCAATGGTTTTGCGGGAGTCGCCTGGTGCTTCGGTAAACATGACCGTCCCTGGCTGGAGCGGCCAATCTTTGGCCAGGTAAGATATATGAACAGCAACGGTCTAAAACGCAAATTCGATCCCGACAAGTATGTCAAAACTGTCCACAATCTGCGGACGACTCAGGACAGATATGATAAGTGACCGTGATCGAAGCAAGGTTACAGAATCACATTAGATGAAGGGAACAGGACATTATGAGTTTATCGGAGTATTTTGAGAATGCAGAGGGCGTAGGCATACTGGCAACGGCTGATTCTGAGGGCAATGTTGACCTCGCGATTTATGCCCGGCCACATATGGTGGACGATGAGAACCTCGTTCTCATTATGGCGCAGAAGACGAGTTGTGCCAATCTGAAGTCAAATCCCAAGGCCGCCTATATGTTCATGGAGAAAGGGGAAGGCCATAAAGGCAAGCGACTGCATATCCGCAAAACAGATGAAGAGACAGACCCGGAGAAGGTCGAGTCTCTGAGAAGACGCAAGCGATACGATTTTGAAGACGAATCGTCAACCAGCAGCAGAGCCGTGTACTTCGCTATCGATAAGGTTCGCCCTATTGTGGGTGGGTAGGCATGTCATCGAATGTCTCTGTCTGTTCTTGAGCTTGAGTACGTCAACGTTCAAGTTTCATTCGCTTCCAGTGGAAAATTGAAAGGGCTGCTCTACGCGGCAACGCCCTGGCGGGGCGGGGCGTCTGTGCCACCGGAAATGCGGTATCGAGCTGCAGGGACAGTACGAAGGCTATGAATCGTTCTTCTCCCACACCGTGACTTCACTCAGAGTGTGTTCAAATCTGTTTTGCGTGATGCGCAACACAAAGGGGATCTTCACAGCATCCCCGACCGGATCGAAGTGCGGGGCCAGGACCTCGTGCAGCGCCGCCAAAGTGGTATAGGGTTCGCCGTCCTTGCGAATACCGCCCAGCCATTTTTCCTTCTCGGTGATGGTTTGGTCCCAGCTATAGGGTGAAGCGATCACCAGCAGCCCGCCAGGATTTAGCCGTTCGTGGATCATGGCCAGAAACTTGTGGGGATCGTACAGTCGATCAACGAGGTTGGCGGCCAGGATCAGGTCATAGCCGGCGTAGAGTGCCTTGAGATTACAGGCATCGGCCTGATAGAAGACCACTTTCTCACGCATCGCGTCCAGTTTCAGATCCGCGAGTGTGACTTCTCGGAAGCTATACAACTCCCCCTCCTCCAGACGCCGATATCGTGTGAATCCCCGCTCCAGAAGTTCGACCCCAACCTGTATCTGGCGTGCGGAAAAATCCAATCCGGTGACATGGTCGAACCCGCGTGCCAATTCGAAGCTGGCCCGTCCCACCGAGCAGCCCAGGTCGAGGGCCTTGCGCCTAAGCCGGTCCTTGGCCAGGCGAAGGCACAGTTTAGCCAGGGCGGTTGGAAAATTCGGCACGTCGAAGTAAGTCTGCCCGTAGTGGAACTCGCAATAACGTGCAATGGAATCGTCCATGTCATAAGTGTCTCCGGCCACGGAGACCTGTCTAGCCGATTCAATATAGCGAAATCCTGCGTGCTGATAGAAATGACGCCGAAACGCATAGCGAGAATCCCGGGTAGCCTCGTTGCCGGTCGAGATCCAGGAGCCGCCCTTGATAAGATTGTGTTTGGCATCAAAGGTGGGCGTGGAGAAGTCGTCGTAATACGGGTGAATCTCAAAGCCCTTAAACCCGGTGATGGGGGTTTCGGTCCACTGCCAGACATTGCCGATGACGTCATAGAAGTCACCGAACTTGAATTCCGTCACCGGACAGGAAGAGGCGTAGTGTTCCAGGTTGCTGTTGCCCGGCGCCTCGGCCCAAAAGGGTTGGTCCGTGTCGACCAGACCATCACGCAAACGATACCACTCCGCTTCCGTGGGCAGACGCAGGGATTTGCCGGACACGGCACTCTTCCAATTACAGAAGGCTTTGGCCTCCAGGTGATTGACCTCCGCCGGCCAGTTCCAGGGCATGTCGATTTCCTCGACCATACAGCGCAGGCGATAGGTTCCAGGGCCGGCTGGTCTCCAAAACCGGGGATGTTCAGCCCGTTCGTATTCGCGCCAGCGCCAACCCTCTTCGGTCCACCATTTTGGGATGCGATACCCTCCATCTTCAATGAAGCTGAGAAACTCCCGGTTACTCACCAGCATCTGACTGGCCCCAAAAGCATCCACATGTTCGGCGTACTGACCGAATTCGTTGTCCCAGCCGTACAGGGCGTCGTCCCTTGTCTTGCCCAGTTGCACGCGTCCGGAGGCTACTGGCAATAACTGGTTCTCCGGGGGCTCGCCCGCTGTACGGCATATCTCCCATAGCGGATGTGGGCGAACCTGGTCCAATGGAAGCTGCCGGATGAGAACCGAAGAGGTCTCAACGTGAATGCGTGCGTGTTCAATGCCCATCATGATCACCCACCAGGGGCTATCCCAGGTAATAGGCAGGGTCAACGGCAGAGTCTGTATGAGTTGCGTGACCCTCTCGCGTACAGCGTGACGATAGACCTGCACCTCGTCCACAGTAGGCCAATTGTAATGGGCCTCATTCAGATCGTCCCAGGACATCTCATCCACGCCCACGGCGAACAAGGATTCAAAGACGGGATTGATCCGTTCGTTGATCAATTTGGCCAGAATCAGCTTGTTGATATAGAACACCACGGTGTGACCAAAATAGAAAATCAGTGGGTGGCGCAACGGATCGGCGCGTCGGAAAAAGGTCTCATCGTACTTCAAGACCTCCAGTAGCGCTTCATCGATATCGAGGGTTGCGTGGAAGTACCTGATGATCTCGGCACGTTTTGACTCCGGATCGCCATGATTGAGCATAATCGTACGGGTGCGACGCAATTCCGGATCGGTTCGCCAATTCTCCTGCGATCGCTCCTGCATACTGATAACCTTTCAGGGATTATGAATATGAATCCTCACATGCAAAGACCATCGGAGCTTACCTGTGAATCCCAAAAAGGTCAAGCACGCGCCGGTGGGGCACGACAGATGCGCTGGCTGCATCTTCTACTACATGATGGCACACCCAAAACAGGCAGGCCCTGCGTGCGCCGGCACGACAATACGTGTTTCCAATCGCTATTACCCCGCTTGCGTTTTTTCCGCCTCGGTCTTAAGCGAGCGGATGAGGGACTTGAAAATGAGACGATGGATGGGTAACAGGCCGTGCCAATACAGTACGCCGATCAGACCGCGGGGGGCAAAATAGACCACTAGTTTCAAGAGACTGGTCTGATGTTTCGCAGGACGGGTCTCAAATTGCAGCCAACCGGTACCAGGAAGTTTCATTTCTACGCGCAAACGCAGGCCGCGGTTGGATTTCACCTCTTCGACGCGATAGAAATCGATGGTGTCCCCCGCCGTGAGCTCTTCCACAGGTGGGCGACCCCTGCGCATGCCAATTCCCCCGATCAGCCGGTCAAGCATGGTGCGCATCACCCACAGCAGATTACAGGGGCGCCAGCCCCGCTCACCGCCCAAGCCGGCAAAGGAATTGTACACGATCGTCGGATCGGCCTTCACCCCCACCTGCCATGTTTCTATGATCATTCCACGGTCCAACAAACTCTCCACGGTCGGTTCCGCAGTTAGAACATTCTCAGCTTTTGTGATCAGAACTTCACTGAAGCTATCAGGGCGAAGGTCATCCAGGGCCTGTCTGACTGCCGTGGCATAGTCACTGCATTTGATGCTGGGGAACAGGGCTTTCGCATTATCGTTTGTCACAATCACTTCGCTCCTGAGTCCCTCGATAAGAGGCCGCGCCATGCTGGCAGGCAAAGGAGTAGTCCAGTGGACCCAGTAGGACGACAGCCGCGGCGTCAGCACCGGTACGGGAACCAGGAAACGTCGCAGCCCGCGCACGAGCGCATAACTCTTCATCAGATCCCCATAGGTCAGCACCTCGGTCCCACCGATTTCCAAAATCTGTCCGGCACCTTCCTGAACCTCCAGTGCCGCAACAAGATAGTCCAGCACATCATCAATAGCGATCGGCTGCGTGCGTTGGTAAACCCAGCGGGGACAGATCATCAGGGGGATTCGCTCAGTGAGGTTGCGGATCATCTCGAAGGAGACGCTACCGGCCCCCACGATGATCCCGACCCGAAACTCGGTCACCGGTACGCCGCTTCTGCGCAGAACGTCGCCCGTTTCCTGACGCGAGCGCAGGTGATCGGACAGGTCGGTCTCAGAGTCTCCCAGTCCTCCCAGGTAGATTATGCGTTGCACACCGGCTGCTTTTGCTGCCCGGCCGAAGTTTGCCGCGGCCAAACGATCGCGCGCGGCAAATCCCTCTCCGGCCTGCATGCTGTGAATCAGATAATAGGCGATTGCGATACCCTCAAGGGCACCCTTGAGGGAAGGCTCGTCCAAAACATCACCTTGATAAATCTCTAGCTGCTTGCCGTGGACTCCTGGACTCAAGCGGTCGGGCTTGCGGACCAGGATACGCACCATCGGTCCAAGGACTAGTAAGCGTTTGAGCAGACGTTGCCCCACATATCCAGTGGCTCCCGCGATAAGGATGTGCGGTTGACCGTTTTGCGTAAATGAATCCATCCGATCATCATTTCTTTCGTGTTGGTATGTCAGCCTAATGAATCCTGCTACTGTTTCCGGTCAAGGAATGCACGTATAGGCGATTAAGACCCCATAAGGATCCAGAAGCCCTTCAACTTCTTCAGCGAGTACATATGTTCTTACATCAATCTCATCATAATATGTTTCAGTCGCCTGCCAACCTTCAATTCTCGATCGGGTTTGGTAACTTCTTGAAGGCGCCAAGACATCAAAAGCCTAACTTCTTGGGATATCATAAGCATTCTTGGGAAACACTGCTTGGAACTTCACGATCCAAATGTTGGATAAGATTTTGAGTGTAGCACTTAGGCGCAATTTTGACCGATCTCTCTACAACAGTTTGGCCGCATTATCGTAGATCTTCTCAATGGCCTTTGCGAGAAGGTCCACGTCGGACTTTGTCCCCATCAGTATTGTGTGATGAAGACACACGGACTCAGCGTCGTGGATTCTGTGGCAGACTGGCAGACTGAATCTGGCCGGGTCGATTTGTCGCCAGTGCTCTTCGCTCAGCTTATGCCGGCGAGGCTTGGTGAGGGGCGCATACAACGGGCATGTGTCAAGAGGCTCATAGCTTGCCTCGACGTCACAACCTAGCTCTCGGGCCATCGCTTCTCTGAACTTGTCCACAGCAACGCCCTTGAACTGCTCGGCGTCGTACCTGAAGGAGAAATTGTAATACGCTCCCATTGTCTCTCTCTTATCGCGCCTGATCGGCGTGACACCTGGCAGTTCGGCGAGCAGAGAATTCATATATTTTGCATTCTCGTCGCGAAGTTTGTTTTGCTCGGGCAGTCTCTTTAACGATTCGATCAACAGCGCCGCCTGAAAATCCGTCATGCGATAATTGCCCGACTGGATGAAATCGCCCTCGCTGCCGTAGTGCCCCGCTCCCTTGTCGCCGCATTGCTCGATCTCGGGCCTTCTGCCGCAATTTCTCAGGGCGTCGAGCTTCTCGAACAACTGCGAATCGCTCGTCGTCAAAGCTCCACCCTCTCCGCCTGTCATCAGCTTGGACAGTTGAAAGCTGAAGCTGCCCGCGTCGCCGATGCTGCCGACCTTCTTACCGTTCCACTCGCCGCCATGCTTGTGTGCGCAGTCTTCGATCACCCGCAGATTGTGCCTGGTCGCAATCTCCATGATGGCGTCCATGTCGGCAAAACCTCCGTAGAGGTGTACGGGGATGATTGCTTTAGTTCGCGGGCTGATCGCCTTTTCCACTTGGGCCGGGTCAATGCACCAATTGTCCTCTCTCACGTCGACGAGGACGGGGATCGCGTTCACATCCAGTGCCGCTGCCGCGGTCGCCTGCCAGGTAAGCCCGGGGACAATGACCTCATCGCCCAATCCGATGCCACACGCCTCGAGCGCAAGCTGCAGGCTGACAGTCCCGTTGGCCACCGATAGCGCATGGCCGGCCCCTATGAATTTTGCAAAGGCCTTGTTGAATTGAAGCTCTTTGGGCCCGTTATATGACCAGACGCCGCTTCTTAAGACTTCGAGCAGACCTTTCTCTTCTTCTTCATCCCAGAGGGGCCATTTGGGCCACGGATTGGTCTTGACATCCCGCAGGGGCTTTCCGCCGTTGACGGCCAATTTGCTCATTGCATCGTTCCTTTCCTTCAATACATACGACATCTCAACCGGCACAAGATAGCAAACTTGCTCGCTGGTTGCAACTGCGCCCGAGATTCTGTACTATAAGGCTCTGTCTGAAAACTCGATCTGGCTTCGAGCGGCTCATTTTTCGCCTGACTGCATCCGGCTGCATCGACGATAAAACCAATATCGCCTGCTTCGCCGTCTTTGCCAGGCGAAAAACCGCTCGCTCTCGGGCCGACGACGGAGTTTTCAGAAAGAGCCTAGTCCATATGGGAAACCTTGGTAGAAACTTCAGAATACCGGGAGGACACGCGAAATGACCGAGCACATATCCAAACAGAATCTCGAAGACGATTCGACGCGCAGACAATTCTTGAAGAAGGTCGGGCTCGGCGCAGTTGCCGGAACAGTGACGGTGCCGCTATTGGAGGACGCCCGTTCGGCTGGCGCAGGGCACAAGGTGAAATATCGCACGCTGGGCAAGACGGGCCTTCGCATCTCCGAGATCGGAATCGGAGGTCACAGTTGGGCGTACAAGCGGGTGCCAGACGGCAAGGGGGGGCTTCGCAGGCCTACTGTCGACGAGGCCGTTCGGATGATCGGCAAGTCGATTGACTTGGGAGTCAATTTCCTCGACTCCTGTACGGCGCTGGAGGAATCGAGCACGCCCGGCGAGGCGCTCAAGAGACTCGGCATGCGAGACAAAGTCCTCGTCTCGATCCGCGTCTCTCACAAGATGAAGGGCATCAAGGCCGACAAGAAGGAGATATACAAGTGGACTGAGGACCGCCTGAAGCTGTGGCAGACCGATTACGTCGATTTCTGCCTGCTCTGCAATACCGAGAAGGACACCCCTCAGTCGGGCTACTGGGACATGTCTTACTCGATCGAAGCGCTCGATGAGTTGAAGCAACAGGGCAAGATCCGTTACACCGGGTTCGGCTGTCACTTCACGCCCGAATTGTTCCTGGAGGCGTTCGACAAGTTCGGCGACTATTTCGATACCTGTTCGATGCCCTACAACATCCGCCACCGCGCGGCCGAGACAATATTGCCTGCGGCCAAGAAGAAGGGATTGGGTGTGATCACCATCAAGCCTTTCTCGCGAGGGCTTCTGCTTGAAGACCGCGACCTCAAAGGTGCCTACGCGGGCCTGCCCCGCGACATGATCTCATTCGTGCTGGAGAACGAACACGTTGACATCTGCACGTGCGGCGTCCATACGATTGAACAAACCACGGAGAACCTGAGTGCCTCGTGGACGAAGCTCTCGCCGAGCGGGCGCGAAAGGCTCAAGGAAGTCGCCGGTACCGGCATTCCGGATCGCGAGTACGCCTGGCTGGAACGAGACTGGCGATGCGCTTAGCGAAGGTTTGGGGCTATCAATGTTTGCATCGCCAAAATCTATGTGATTCGTTAAAGAAAGGAGAAAAGACCTATGCCCGTGTACTCATTCCTTGATCTGGCATACGACGTTCTCAAGACGACGACCAATCCGCTGACGTATCAGGAGGTCTGGCAGGTCGGGAAAGAGAAGGGCCTTACCGACAAAATCAAGACGTCCGGCAAGACGCCGTGGCAGAGCCTCGGCGCGCAACTCTACGTTGAGGTACGAGACAACGAGGACTCACGCTTCATGAAAGTTGGGAAGCGGCCTGCTCGTTTCTTCCTGAAGGAGCGGTCTGCCGACCTCCCGGTGGACGCCGTCGCCAAGATCGAAAAGGAAGAGACGTGCTTGATTGGGAGACCATCAACAAGCTCTGTGAGCAGAATTTGGATTTTGAGAAATTCCTGCAGGACGTGAAGATCGACTTCGAGTCCAAGCGTATCCACCGGTCCGAGTTTGATGAAGTGGTTAAGGACATTCGGAAGTACATCAGGGACAAATTGAAGATCGAACAAGATGCGTGAGCGTACGCGGTAAACCGCGCCGCTCAGCATTGACGTTGATCGGAGAGACACCTACTACGGTTTTGCTTCAATGATCTGGCTCTTGGGAGCGTCGGGTGGCAGCCACTGAGCGAAAAAAGTGAGCGAAGTGGATGATCTTCAAGCGACTCAAGGAAATGTTCGCAATTATTGGCCGGTCTCTGAGTCTCCCCATCCACTTCATTCGCTGCGTTCATTCAGTGGCTGCCACCCTATCTGGCTACTCGGAGACTGACAGCCCAAGTCCCTCGAACTTTGTGGCGTTGAGGGAATGAGCCGTGATCCAGAAGACGGTCCATTCTTCTCCGTATTCCCCGCGGATGCCGTGGCCCCCGCCCGAAGATTCCCGGTGGTTGGGCTGCTCATTGACTGAGCTCATGAGTGCCGAATACTGTGCGTGCCACCGCCGGGCTTTTCGTTGGTGTTGATATCAGAATTAAGGTATAATCAGGTAACGAAAATGAAATGGGATTCCAAGAAGGCTGAACAAATGGATAAAGACAAAGATCGATGGCAAGGGAATAATGAATTCTTGGAGGTTATGAATGCTTCGTTTTGAATGGGACCCGAACAAGGCGAAACAGAATCTCGAAATCCATGCTATCTCTTTTGACGAAGCAAGCACGGCCTTTCGAGATGCTTTGTCCCTGGCCATTTATGATCCCTTGCATTCCGAGGAAGAAGACAGGTTCGTCTTGATCGGGAACTCTCATAAAGACCGACTTCTGGTAGTTGTTCACACAGAAAGGGGCGACAACATCAGGTTGATTAGTGCAAGAAAGGCATCCAAAAAGGAGAGAACGCAATATGAGGAGAATGCAAGAAGATCCGGACATGCTTGAAGAATATGATTTCAGCGAAGGTGTTCAGGGCAAATATACGAAACGGTATGCTGAAGGAACAAACGTTGTAGTCATTGACCCGGACGTTGCGGAGATCTTTCCTGATCATGATTCAGTGAATCAGGCATTGAGATCATTGGTGGAAATCATCAAAAGACAGAAGAAACTCGCATAACCACAACATGCGCCGGATAGGCCAGAAAGCAGGCATCCCACCGATGCTCTCCGCTTGCCGGAAGCGGTTGGGTGGCAGCCACTGAGCGAACGGAGTGAGCGAAGTGGATGGTCTTCAAGCCACTCAAAAAGGTGTTCTCATTTTTTTGACTGAACCCTGACGTTCCCCATCCACTTCATTCGCTGCGTTCATTCAGTGGCTGCCCCCCCCCGAATTCGATCATGGTGGGGCGAGCCCCACCCTACAGGTTACTCTGAGATTGACAGCCCAAGCTCCTTTAACTGCGCGGCTGCGTTCAAGAAGTGGGCGGTGATCCAGAATACCGTCCATTCCTCCACGTAATCCCCGCGGATACCCGAGACATTGCCTGATTTGAGTCGCTGGGCGAACCTGCCGTGCTGCGCGTAATTCGTATGGTGCGGCTGCTCGCCCTGGCTTCCGTAAGGATCAAGGAGCTGGCCGCAACTGCGATACATTAGAATTGCGAGCTTTTTCAATTTACTGTCGTCCAAATGCTGTCCCAGCCGATAGATATCCGGCGCGATGAGCACGCCGAAAACGTCAATGTGCTGGTTCTGGACGGAAACGGCCGTCCAGCCTCGCGTCTTGAATCCATGATCGCGAAGGCGACCGGCCGGCATGTCAATATCCCAGACCACGACGTACGTCAGGACAACGTCACATGCGTGCTCGGCCCATTCGAGGTATTTTCCATCTTTCGTCAGCTCATAAAGCGCAACAAATCCCTGAAGGGCGGCAAACGCACCCTCCTTGTCCTCGGCACTGGCGTCCAGGGTGCCGCCCCAGTAGGGCTCGTCCATACTGAGGTGCCGGGATGCGTACACGTTGCCGGCCTTCTCGGCTGCCCGGCGATAGGTATTGTCGCCCAGAAGCTCATAAGCCTTGCACAGCGGCGCGATGAAGAAGGCCTGATTGGTGGACAATGGATTCCAATCGTCGGCCAGGATCTTCTTTGCATGGAAATCACACGCCTTGTGCAGGAAGCGCTGCCAGCGAGAGACATTCAGACCTTTTGCCCGGCCGACGCGAATCGCGTTGGCGAAATTCAGCATTGCCTGTCCCTGAGACAGCAATTCGGGGCGATTCCTCGGGACCCATTCCTTCTTGCTGTAATCGTACCACGTGTAAAAGCCCTGGTCGTAGAATTCCGCTGAGGAGAGAAAGTCGAGAGATTTCTTTGCCATCTCCAGCGCGTTGGAGTCGTAGAGGTCGTCGGCCAGGACCTGCAGCGCGTACCCAGGCGAAGCGGCCTGGCCGCACCAGCCGAAAACGAAATAGTCGCGATCGGGATATTTTTTGAAACCTGCGATATCACCATCTTCATGCCACCGGGTCTTGGCATAGCGATACTTGGCCTCGACGATCTCGGCAAATGTCGGCATCCCGTCGACAGAATAAGGAGAGAATATATCCAGAGACGTCCGGGTGGGGTGTTGAAATCCTGAACCCTCCCGCGCCACGGGGTAGGCCTCAAGACAGAACGTCTTTTCGATAATCGCTCCCGGCGGCACGTTGATATAAGCATTATCGTACGGGATAAAGCCCCGCTGGGAGGCCTTGATGACGCTGCGTTTGCCGTTCGAGGCACAGGGGCCGGACAGAAGGACCATCTCGGTACCTTGCTCATTCGCGATCAAACCTAAAGACCACCATTGATCTTGAAGGTTGCCGTAGGGAACAGGCGAGGGCAGCGAGTGCATTGCCGCTCCCAGCAGGCTGCCGCCGGCGGGCCATTCCAGACTTGCATAGGGCATGGGAAAGCGGTGCTCCTCGAAGACGGCCTCTTCACCCGGCTTGCCCGAGTAGACGGGGACCCTGCCGCTCCGGGCGCCGGAAGGATTGCCGTGATACAGTATGCCGGGCAGTACGACCTTTGAGCCTTTTCCGGGACATTGAAAACGCACCGAAAGTGTCACGGACTTCGCCGTCTCTTTCCCTTCCCAGGTGAACCGGCGGATGCACCTGACAACATTGCCTTCGGGAAGATATGAATCCGACATCCGCCATGCGCCCGACGATGTCTCGAGTTTGCCGCGCAGAATGGTCCAATCACCGACATGCTCGATCGTTGTCGGCGAGGCATGAACCCACGAGGCGGGCCAGCCACCTTTCCAATGCGTCGCAATGGACCAGAGCCCTTCAGGCGGTGAAGCCAGAACGTCTTTGCCGTCGGTGACCACTTGCACCTGATAGCCGCTGGCATCGTGCTTTGTCCTGAGATTGAGAGAGTTGCCGTATGTGCCGGCTGTCAAGAAGAAAGACACCACGAAACTAATCAAGAAACCGTGCTTCATCTCGAGTCTCCATTTCGGGCTTTGCAAACAATTGGCCGTGCTACCTGATCTTGTAGCTGATCGACATGCCGTCCTTCTTTTCCATGGAGGCCCGGATAATGACGGTATCGTAGTCGGGGCTGTTCTGCATGTAATCGAGGAAGTCCTGCATCGCCTTGGCCGACCGGATGACGTTATCGCCGACAACCACGGCGCCGCGCTTGAGGTGCGGCTCGATGATCTTGAGGTATTTCATGTAGTCGCTCTTGAGGGCGTCGATAAAGACGAAGTCAAATTCCCCTTCGAGTTTCGGCAGTGTTTTGAGGGCGTCGCCTTCTATGCAAGTGACGGTATTTTCGAGGCCCACCTTCTTTAGATTCTCCCGGCATACCTTCACGGTGTCGGGGTCGATCTCGAGCGTGTAGAGGTGTCCGCCGTTTCGCTCGAAGGCTATTCCCATATTGATGGCTCCGAAGCCGCTGGCCGAGCCCACTTCCACGCCGCGTTTGGCCCCGGAACTCGCAACCAGGACTCGCAGCATCATTGCGTCATCGGGGGTAGTGTTTAGTCCGGTTCGCTTGAAGTTTTTGATAAAATCCTTGCGAAACTCGTCGCTGACTCTCTTTCGCTGACCCGAGTAAACCATAACTACGTTAACACCAATCAGTACAAGACATCCAACCAGAATCAATTGCTTACAGCGTTTCATAGTGACCTCCATAATATAGGGGCAAAAAAGTTGTAGTTCCAGCGTCTTTGGCGAAAATTCCACGGCTGCTACCGTCGTGAAGATACCAGAAACCCTCCGGCGCTGCAACCGTCTTGATGTGGCTTTTGGAGCCTCGGCAATTCCCCGCCTAAGGCGGGGGCGTCTGGCCCATCTGATTCTCCTGTGCCTGCTGAGCCTGGGCCAATGCCTCTGCGATTTCCGGCATGGCCTGCAGCGTGGAGAATTCGCCGTTCAATACGGTCCCGTCGACGTAATCGGCAAGGTCCTGCTCGGTCATGTTCTGCATAACACCCCCGAAGGTCTGGGCCATCACGTCGATCATGGACGAGCGTTCGTCGATGGCCTGCAATTGAACGTCGATCTTCTCGATCTGGCCGGTGTCTCCGCGGCCTTCGTATATCTGTCGCTGCTGTTGGAGAGCCGATTTCTGCAGCGCCATGCCCACACGGTCGTAGACAATGAATCGCCCCGAAGATGAGAGGCTTCCGCCGATGTTCGAGACGTTTTGTGCGATCTGCAACGCTTCGTCGTGTTGTCCGGCCGTTGCCAGAGCATCCGCCTGGGTCATGGCCTGTTTTCCGATGTCCCTGAGCATGCCCATATGCGACAGGGGCAGATCGAACGCGGACAATCCGATTGCCATTCCCTCGGTGGCGCCTCCGTCGAGAAAATAATCGTACCGTGCCATCAACAGATCCATCCGGTCGTCGGCAAATCTGTCCTTGGCGCCCGCCTGCGACACCGACTGCAAGGCGCCTTCGATGTCCCCGCTCTCGAACTGGCTGTACGCGGCATAACAATCTGCAAGGGCGTTCGCGGGATCGGCCTTTTTCATCTCGTCAATGTGGGCCGCAAGCGAATCATCGATGGATCCCTGTGCGATTTTCGCCTCGACCAGTGACGAGAGCACAACCTTCGAGTCCGGGTACAGCCCGGCGGCCTCCTCGAGATAAGCCAGCGCCGCTTCGGGGTCGTGCGCCAGAGTTGCCGCGGCGGCCCAATAGAGCGGCTGCTCGTTGTGAGTCTCCAGAGTCGAGGCGATTGCGTCGGAAGTAACGATCCGCCTGACCGCCGCTTCGAGACCGCCGCCGGCCGATATTATCTTCTTGACCATTTCGCCATCGTATTCGACAGGCTGCTGCTGGTCGGCCTCTTGAACGACCTGCTGGGGCGCCCGTGCGATGGCTTGGCGTTCGATGGGAACCGACCCCACTTTGGCGCGGGTATTGTTCAACACCATATTCCACAAGTCCCGGATAACCTGTCTGTCCGAGTTCCGTTGCTCGGTCAGTGCCGAGACTTCCTGTTCCAGCCGCTCGATCTTGCGATTCGTTGAACCCTCATGCGATTCGGCCTTGCGGATCTGCTCTTTCAGATCGGTCGCCGCCTTCTGAGAACGCTCCAATTCAAGCGCGGCCGACGACGATTCCGTCGCCGTCTGAGCGTTAAGTACGATCAGCCAAACGCAGACCGCGGCGCCGACGAACAGCGTCATGAAATACGCCCATTTGGTCATTATCAGCCCCCTAATATCGCATGTCAAAAAGAGTCAATTATTTCACACAGAGTCTACACGAATCGGCGGAAAAATCAAGGCAAACCCACTCGAAGCGCAATTGCGCAATTATCGGTCTGCGTTTTTTCTTGACGCATTGGGCTCCAATGTGGTATAAGTTGATATGCGACCGATTACGGATTGTTCGCCGTCGAAGTGGGCGGGCATATCGCAATTCGTCACGTGTTTTCGTGTTCCTGACGCCCGATCCGGGCTTTATGTAAGGAAGGAGGTAGCGCCAAATCACAGAAAGAGTCATCCGGATAGATTCTGATTGAACGAAGTGACTGTCAAAACCGATATCACGTATTTAGTCTGAAGGGGAATTGCTATGTGTAGAAAACTGGTTTGTTCACTTTCTTTTGTGTTGACGTTTGGCCTGGTTCTAACGAGCGCAGCCGCTGCCGGCGACCCCGATCTTGTCGGCTGGTGGAAGTTCGAGGAAGCAAGCGGGACATTGTACGACCAGAGCGATAATCATAATGACGCCACATCTTTTGATGGTGTCCTTTATCAGCAAACTGGTCGCACAGGGTATGCTTTAGGGTTTGATGGAATAGACGATCGTGTCGTAGTAGGAACGACCGGAAGACCCACTGACACGTTTAGTTTCGGATGTTGGCTAAAGACGTCGGTTACGCATGAAATTGATCCGGAATCGATAGCCGGCGTGGGGGGGGTGGCCGGTCAAAGGTATGTCTTCGACCCACAGCATGGAGGGGAGACCGAGGGCGGCGCCGGATTATCTGTCGGGACAAACGGCATCTTGGTCTATGAGCATGGGAGCAACTACATGCCTGCAACGGCTGTGTACGAGGCTGAAGTAGGAACTGACTGGAATCACATCATGATAGTCTACGACAACAAGCAGCCGACGATTTATCTCAATGGATCTGCAGTTCGTACAGGATTGACTTCCCCCAGAGCGGTGGTAAATGCGCCCATTCAAATTGGCGGAATGGCTTATGGTTTTGTTGAAGGCCTGATAGACGAGGTCCGCATCTACAGCAGGGCGCTGTCGCCGGGTGAGGTAAAGAAGATGGCGGGCCGGGTACAGGCATTTAAGCCCGACCCGGCTGACGGCGCCGTATATCCGGAGACATGGGCGAGCCTTGGCTGGACGGCGGGGGCCTATGCGGTCTCGCATGACGTGTATCTGAGCGACAATTTCGACGACGTAAGTAGCGGCACTCCCGGTGCGCCGGGATTCAGGGGCAACCAGTCCTCGACGGCTTTCATTGTCGGATTTCTTGGATTTCCTTATCCGGACGGTCTTGTGCCGGGCACAACCTATTACTGGCGGGTTGACGAGGTCAACGACTCTGAGCCCAACAGTCCGTGGAGAGGTGATGTCTGGAGTTTCTCGATTCCGCCCAAGACGGCGTATGACCCCGACCCGGCGGACGGCGCCGAATTTGTAGACCCGAACGTTGAGCTTGGCTGGACGCCGGGTTTCGGTGCGAAACTGCACTATATCCACTTCGGCGACAACTTTGACGATGTGAACAATGCCACCGCGGGCACACCGTCGGGGGTGGCGAGCTACGATCCCGGCACTCTCGAACGCGAGAAGGTCCTTTACTGGCGCATCGACGAGTATGACGGTATCGAAACATACAAGGGTGACATTTGGGCCTTCACGACTCCAGGCGCCGTGGGCAATCCCCAGCCGGCCAATGGCGCAGTGGACGTTCAGATGAACGCAACGCTGAGCTGGACGGCGGCGGACAATGCCGCTTCGCACGAGTTGTATTTCGGCACCGATGCCGTGAGGAATGCCACGACTGCCTCACCCGAGTACGTAGGTCCCAAGGCGCTTGGCGCCGTGAGCTATGATCCAGGAGGACTTGCCTGGGACAGCAGCTATGCATGGCGTGTGGATGAAGTCTATCCGACCGGTGCCGTCAAAGGTCTGGTCTGGAGCTTTACGACCACCGATTTCATTGGCGTGGACGATTTCGAGTCGTACAACGATATTGACCCGCCTGATGCCGCGAGCAACAGGATATTCGACAAGTGGCTTGACGGCTTTGGGACCACGACAAACGGGGCTCTCGTCGGTAACGATCTGCCGCCTTATGCCGAGCAGACGATAGTAAACAGCGGTGCCCAGTCGATGGGATATCGCTACGACAACAATCTCAAGACGTCCGAGGCGACTCTGACGCTGGTCTATCCGCGTGACTGGACCGCCGAAGGTGTCACTAAGTTATCGCTGTGGTTCCGAGGCGCTTCGGCCAACTCTGCCGAGCGGATGTTTATCTCTCTAGATGGTAACATTGTGGTCTATCACGACGACGCGAACGCGACGCAGGTCGCCGGATGGACCGAGTGGGTCATCGACCTGACGCGCTTTGCAGGCGCGGACCTTACGAACGTGAGTACTATCACTATTGGCATCGGCACCAAGAATAGTCCGGCCGCCGGCGGTTCGGGTCAGATGTACTGCGACGACATTCGGCTGTACCGGCAGTCTCAGCAAGAAGAACCATCCAGGTAGATTACGATTGAATGAAGTGACCGTAGAAACCGTTATTACTAATTTTCAGTCAAAGGAGAATTACCATGTCTAAGAAATTGACTTTAGGACTGCTGGCGATGATGGCTTTATGCGTGAGTATCGCCCAGGCGGGGACGCTGAGTATTGTTGATCTGCCGGCCACCGGTACTGACGAGGCAATTGGCATCAACAGCGGCAAGACTTACACGCACGCGTTTGATTTTGGCTCGAACGCGCCGGTTACCATCAATGGAGTCGCTCTTGACCAGGGGCCGACCAGCGGCATGAGTTCCGTTTACACCGGCACCAGCAGTTGGGGATATGGCTACACTATCGACGATACGAGAAGGCCTATGAATGTGCCCACACATGCCGGCCCTTCCGATGCGCCGGCGGATGGAGGCTCTAACGGCCTTTTTATGGATTTCATATATCATTCCGGCGGACCCGTAGGTGGGGGTACCATAACGACACTGTCGGATCTCACGGCGGGAACGACATATTCGATGCGATATTACTATGGCCCGTTTGGGATAAGTGCGGCCAGAGTCATCACTTTTGAAGCTGATGGCCAGAGCAATGGTATATTCAGCGACACGATTGAACTTAGCCTTGATACCGGCGGAGCACATTATCTCGATTACACATTTACCGCCGACGATACCGATGTGACGATGCGATTGATTACCCATAACGACAACCAGAGCGCCCACATCTACGGACTTACTAATGAATTTGCCGAGCCGGTGACAAAGGCCTACAGTCCCAGCCCGAAAGACGGCACCCTCCATGAGGCGACGTGGGTCACCCTCGGCTGGTCGCCGGGAGATTATGCCGTATCGCACGATGTATATCTGGGCGACAATCTTGACGATGTCAATAATGGGACCGGCGATACCTTTCACGGCAACATGGCTGACACAATGCTCATTGCCGGGTTCGTCGGATATCCTTATCCCGACGGCCTGGTGCCGGGCACAACTTACTACTGGCGCATCGACGAGGTCAACGATGCTGATCCCAACAGCCCGTGGAAGGGTCCTGTCTGGAGTTTCTGGGTTCCTCCGAAGAAGGCATACGAAGCTGTCCCGGCTGATGGGGCCCAGTTCGTACTATCGGACGTGACCTTGGAGTGGACCGCTGGCTTCAACGCCAAATTGCATACGGTGTACTTCGGCGACAATTTCGACGAGGTAGACAACGCATCCGGGGCAGTGGCCCAGACAGGCGCAACCTTCACTCCCGGCACACTCGAATTAGGCAAGACTTACTACTGGCGCGTCGATGAGTTCGATCCACCTGCCACCCACAAAGGCGATGTCTGGAGCTTCGCAACAGTGCCTATTGTACCGATTTCTGACCCTAATCTTCTCGGCTGGTGGAAGCTTGATGAAGGTTATGGTGCTGTCACTGTTGATTGGTCCGGCTACGGCAGCCATGGGATCATAAGCTACCCCGACGGAGGGCTCGGCGAAGACGGTTCGGTCTGGGACACTGACCCGCAGCGCGGCATCGTTCTGGGCTTTAATGGAAACGACAGCACCGGGGGATTCGTCAGCGCCGGCGGGATTCCGGAGATGACCCTGACCAACGACTTTACCTGGTCATTCTGGACAAAGCAGCACCCGGACCAGAGCACAGACATAGCCGTGGCAGGTAACAATTTGATCCTGGGTAACCGGTATAGCTACACCGGCGCCGACCCGCTTGAGTTCGTCAAGTTCACGCCGGCAAGATTTGAGTTCTACAATAATGACCCTGATTACATCATGACTGTCGATTACGAGGACATTCCGAGCGCCGTATGGATTCACCACGCCGGCGTCAAGGATGGAACAACTTTGACCTATTATCGCGATGGTATTGAGTCCGGAACCAGCACTATAACGAAAACCATCCAGGCGAATCCATTCTACATGGCCGGCGAGCCCGCCGGGGGAGGGCGGTGGCAAGGCTGGCTCAGCGACGTCCAGATCTACAATAAAGCTCTGACGGTGGACGAGATTAAGCAGGTTATGAGAGGTGACCCGTTACTTGCCTGGGATCCAAACCCGGCTAACGGCTCAACAGCGTACATCAAAGAGGCCACGCCTCTCACCTGGTCACCGGGAGATAAGGTCTCCGAACATGCTGTGTACTTCGGCACTGACAGGGACGCTGTGAACAACGCCGACACATCCGATGTGACCGGCGTATATCGAGGCCAACAGACTACCTCCAGTTATTCTCCGCCCGAAGGAGTAGAATGGGGTGGCGGCCCTTACTACTGGCGTGTCGATGAGCACAATACCGATGCGACAGTCACCAGAGGCAAGATCTGGAGCTTCACGGTGCCAGACTATCTTACAGTTGACGATTTCGAGTCGTACGACAACGTCGATCCTGCTGCCGGTGAGCCGGGTATCAACAGGATATTCGACAAGTGGATCGACGGCTACGGGACCACGACGAACGGTGCTCTGGTCGGCAATGATATGCCGCCTTATGCCGAGCGGACCATTGTTCACAGCGGCGCCCAGGCGCTTGTTTATCGCTACGACAATGCCGGCAAGACGTCTGAGGCGACTTTGACGCTCCTCTGGCCGCGTGACTGGACCGCCGAAGGCGTTACGAAACTCAGCCTGTGGATCAGAGGCAACTCAGCTAACGCCGCTGATCGGATATATGTCGCTGCCGGCGGCACAGCCGTTGTCTATCATGATGACGCGAGCGCGACGCAGGTCGCCGGATGGACCGAATGGGTCATCGACCTGCAAGCGTTTGCAGGCGTGGATCTTACGCGTGTCAATACGATTGCTATTGGTATAGGCACCAAAGGCAGCACGGCCGCCGGCGGTTCGGGTCAGATGTACTTCGACGACATTCGGCTGTACAGATAGTATCAGCAGAGACTATTTGAAGCGACAAATTGCCGGGCGGCCGAGACGGCATGTTTCTCGCGGCGCGACGGGATTTCGGGGCCTGTAACGATTGGCCTGGTACAGGCCCCCCTTCAATTGACTGCCTCGCGGGCGGATCTGCGATATTGATTGTTCGAGGATATCAGATGGGACGTCCTTTAGCTCTCCACGCCGGCTGTACATGCCCTATCCGGAGATTTTCCTTGACGGGGAGGTTGATAATCTGATATAAATAGGTTAGAATGAGGTCCGTGGATATGAGGTGATCCGGGCAGGACTAAAGCTGGTCTTTGGCCTCTCGAAGGAAGGAGACTGATGTCCGGCTGTGTGGGATCATTCTCTGCAAGAAACGGGCAAAACTCAGTCAAGAGGAGAGACCACTGTGGTCAATTCACGTTAACCTTTTTTCTTGAAGGAGGACTACTATGTCGAGAAGACTGATTTATCTGATTTGTTCCATTTTACCGATTGGTCTGGTTCTCGCGAGCACGGCCAACCCAAGTGCAAGGAAGGGAGGAAATCACAATGCAAACGCTTAGAAACTTGAATTCGTGCCTGCTAATAGCAGGTCTAATCGCCGTCTTTTGTTCTACTGGAGAGGCGCAGACTGGTGACTTGCAGAGTGACTTAATCCTGCGGTTCCGTTTTGAAGGTTCCGGGAGTGTTGCAGCAGACGCGAGCGGAAATGGAAACGACGGTACCATAGTCGGAGCTCAGCGTGTAGCTGGGAGATATGGAAAGGGACTCGCTGTAGGCAAGCAGGACGAATTCGTTCGGATATCTAACGTTCTGACACCTGCGTGCACAATCGAATTCTGGTTCAAGCCCAATTGGGACGGCAGTGAAACAGAAACATACAGGCTATTCGATGCCAACACTGGTGCCATATACTATATGATAGGGAAGGGCAAAACACCGGGAGATAGGGACCAAACATTCGGATTTTACCTCGAAGATGCCGCCGATGCCGACTTTCAGGACTGGGAAACTCCTGCTACAGATGCTATACCGGCTGCCGGCCAGTGGTATCATCTGGCGACAACCTGGGATTTTGATGCTGGGGAGGCGAAGTTCTATATCAACGGTGAAGAAGTAGGTAGTATTACCGGTCTGGGTAATTTCCCTCCACTTAATCCCAATCCTACGATCGGTTTCAATACAGACGCAGGTTACATGGGTGCTACTAATGGGGCAGATGGTATTATCGATGAATTTGCCATTTACGCCAGAGCCCTGACAGCGGAAGAGATTCAGGTCGTTATGCGCGGTGCTGGAGATTATCCATGGGCCTACGGCCCCAACCCTAAAGACGCCACTGTCATCAACGATACATGGGTGAACCTGACCTGGGCGGCAGGTGATTTTGCGGTTTCACACGATGTATATCTCGGTGATAACCTCGACAACGTCAACAACGCTACTGCCGACTCACCGGTGTTCCGGGGCAACCAGGGCGATACATTTACGATCGCAGGCTTTGCGGGATTTCCTTATCCGGACGGTCTTGTACCCGGAACAACCTACTACTGGCGGATCGACGAGGTTAATGACACCGAGCCGAACAGTCCCTGGAAAGGCGAGATCTGGAGCTTCTCGATTCCGCCCAAGACGGCTTACAGTCCCGATCCGGCCGACGGCGCCGAGTTTGTAGAGCCGGGCACGGTCTTCACGTGGACACCAGGCTTCGGCGCCAAGCTGCACACCGTCTATATGGGCACCAGCTTCGACGAAGTGAGCAATGCCACGGGCGGCGCCCCTGCAGGATCGGCGAGCTACAGCCCGGCCGCGCTGGAATCAGAGAAGGTCTATTACTGGCGCGTCGACGAGTTCGATCCTCCCTTCACACACAAAGGCGATGTCTGGAGCTTCACAACGCCTGGCGCCGTGGGCAATCCTCAGCCGGCCAACGGTGCGGTGGATGTGCAGATGATCGCAACGGTGAACTGGACACCGGCGGATAATGCCACGTCGCATGAGCTGTACTTCGGCACTGATCCGGACGCGGTAGACAATGCCACTACGGCTTCGCCCGAGTACGTAGGGCCGAGGGCTCTTGGAGCCGAAAGCTATGATCCCGGAGGACTTGCATGGGATAGCGGTTACGCCTGGCGCGTAGACGAGGTCTATCCGACTGAGACTGTCAAGGGTCTTGTCTGGAGCTTCACGACGGCCGACTTTATTGCCGTGGACGATTTTGAGGCGTACAATGATGTCGATCCCCCTGATCCCAACAGCAACACGATATACTCCAGTTGGATAGACGGCTACGGGATTCCGACAAATGGAGCGATCACGGCCAATGAGTTGCCGCCTTACGCTGAGCAGACCACTGTCCACGGTGGCGCCCAGTCGATGAAGTATCTCTACGACACCAATCTCATGATCTCTGAGTCGACCCTGACGTTGGTTTATCCCAAAAACTGGACCGCCGAAGGCGTCACGAAGCTATCACTGTGGTTCAGAGGCGCTTCGGCGAATGCTGCCGATCGAATGTTCGTCGCGCTCGGCAATGCGGTAGTCTATCACGACGATCCTGCCGCGACGCAGATAACAGGATGGACCGAGTGGGTCATCGAGTTGCAGGGATTCGCCGACCAGGGCGTGGACCTTAGCAGCGTAAGCACGATTACCATTGGTTTCGGCACCAAGAACAGCCCGGCGGCCGGCGGGACAGGTCAGATGTACTTCGACGATATTCGGCTGTATCGGTAGTCTCAGCAAGAACTACTCGAAGCGATAAATTGCCGGGTGGTCGAAACAGCATGTTTCTCCCGGCGCGACGGGATTTCGGGGCCTGTACCGATTGGTCCGGTACAGGCCTCCTTTTAAGTTGATAGTTGATCTGATCCAAAGATTTTCCTTGACGACAAGATGGTCAATCTGATATAAATAGCGTAGGTGGCATTTATAGGTGCTCATCTTTGCCATTGGGTGAAATCGCCATAAATTGCTCCAGACTTTCGCTTTTCTGACTAACCGCCCGCGCCGGGCTTAACGAAGGAAGGAGGTAGCGTCAAACCAAGAAGAATCATCCGGGTAGAATCTGATTGAACAAAATGAGCGCAAGAACCGTTATTACTAATTTCATTTGAAGGAGGATTACCATGTGCAGAAAACTGACTTATTCACTTTCCTTTGTTTTGATGTTCGGTTTGGTTCTGACGAGCGTGGTCGGCGCTGCCGACCCCGATCTTGTTGGTTGGTGGCCCTTGAACGAAGGTTCCGGCGATACTGTTTTTGATTTGTCCGCTTCTGGTAATAATGGAACCGTCAACAACGCTGGCGGCGGTCTGGGCGCAGGCGGTGCGGTCTGGGTCAATGACCCGGAACGTGGCATGGTAGCAAGTTTTAATGGAAACAATAGCAGCGGAGCATATATCAGCACCGACCTGATTATTCCGTTCATGGACTTGAACAACGATTTTACATGGGCGTTATGGGTCAAGCAGGAAGGCGATGGAACTGGCGTTAATGAAGTGATTTTAGGCAATCGTTATGGTGGCACACCGACACCGGGATCCGGGCAGTTCATCAAGTTCACATCAACAAGATTTGAATACTATCACGGTGGGCATAACGGGACCATTGACTACGATGATCCGACCCCGGGCGAGTGGGTTCATATGGTTGTCGTAAAGGACGGGGCTACTCTCACACACTATCGTAATGGTGAGTTCTCGGCAACCGGCACTACCACTGCGACCATTGACGAGAATCCCTTTGGCATGGGTGGCGACGCCACCAATGCCACGGAGATGTGGAGTGGCTATTTGAGCGATGTGCGTCTTTACACTAAAGCCTTGACGGCAGCCGAAGTTCTGGGCGCGATGCAAGGCTCGGGCGAGGCATGGCCGTACGCTTCGGCGCCGAATCCAGCCGACGGAGCTTTGCATGGGGCCACGTGGGTGAATGTTTCGTGGCGGCCCGGAGGTTACGCCGTCTCGCACGATGTGTATTTGGGCGACAGCTTCGACGAAGTCACCGATGCCGATTCCGCATCGCCGGTGTTCCAGGGTAACCAGGGTGGCACATTTATTATTGCAGGCTTTGTGGGATTCCCTTATCCCGACGGTCTTGTTCCCGGCACGACCTATTACTGGCGAATCGATGAGGTCAATGACTCCGAGCCCAACAGTCCCTGGAAAGGCGATGTCTGGAGCTTTTCGATTCCCCCCAAGACGGCCTACAATCCCGACCCGGCGGACGGCGCCGAATTTGTAGATCCTAATGCGATCCTGAGTTGGGCGGGCGGTTACGGAGCCAGGTTGCACACAGTTTATCTTGGCGACAACTACGACGATGTCAGCAACGCTACAGCAGGCACACCGTCGTCGGCGGCGAGCTACGATCCCGGCACTCTCGAACGCGAGAAGGTCCTTTACTGGCGCGTCGACGAGTCTGACGGCATCGAAACACAAAAGGGTGACATTTGGGCCTTCACGACACCTGGCGCCGTGGGCAATCCTCAGCCGGCCAATGGCGCGGTGGACGTTCAGACCAACGAAACACTGAGCTGGACGGCGGCGGACAATGCCGCTTCGCACGAGCTGTACTTCGGCGCCGATGCCGATGCTGTGATGAACGCCACGACGGCTTCGCCCGAGTATATAGGTCCCAGGGCGCTTGGCGCTGTGAGCTACGATCCGGGAGGACTTGACTGGGAGGGCAGCCATGCCTGGCGTGTGGATGAAGTCTATCCGACCGGCACCGTCAAGGGTCTGGTCTGGACCTTCACAATAGCCGATTTCATTGGCGTGGACGATTTCGAGTCGTACAATGATATTGACCCGCCCGATGCCGCGAGCAACAGGATATTCGACAAGTGGATCGATGGCTTCGGGACCACGACAAACGGCGCTCTGGTCGGCAATGACCTGCCGCCTTATGCCGAGCAGACTATTGTTCACGGCGGCAGCCAGTCGATGCCGTATCTCTACGACAATAACCTCAAGACTTCCGAGGCGACCCTGACGTTGGTCTACCCGCGTGATTGGACCGCAGAAGGTGTCACGAAGCTGTCATTGTGGTTCCGAGGTGGGTCGACCAATTCTGCCGAGCGGATGTTTATCGCCCTCAACGGTAACTCGGTTGTCTATCACGACGACGCGAGCGCGACACAGATAGCAGGCTGGACCGAGTGGGTGATCGATCTGCAGGCGTTTGCAGGCGTGAACCTTGCCAATGTGAACACGATTACGATTGGCTTCGGCACAAAGGGAAGCCCGGCGGCCGGCGGCTCGGGTGAAGTGTACTTCGATGACATTCGGCTGATCCGCTGATATCGCGAATGGGCCAGGTTCCCGCATCGAAGCCAGAGAAACGTTTAGGCTGAAAGCACAACTCAGGAAGTGGAAGTGAACAATGGTGTTCGTTGCTCCGGCACGTGACCGGAGCGCGAACTACCGTCCTTTTTGATGAGGAGGACTGTAATGTCTGGGAGATTGATCTGTCTGGTTTCCTTTGTTTTCGTGTGGGCCTTGACTCTGGCTAGTCCGGCCCAAGCTGAGCTTGTGGGCTGGTGGCGGTTGGATGAAGGCTCCGGGACGACGGCTTTTGATTCGAGCGGCACCGGGAACGATGCGAGGTTTGAGGGCTCTCCTGCGTGGGTGCAGAATGGAAAACTGGGCAGCGCCCTGAGGTTCAACGGCAGTTCCGATTACCTTGCCGCACCTGACTCCGAGAGCCTCGACATTAACGCAGACCAGTTGAGCATGGCCGCCTGGATCAATGGCGAAGACTGGCCGGGGGCAAACCACGTTGTCCGAAAGATAGCAGACACCGGAACAGGTTCCATCTATATGATCCGAGTGCAGCCGGAGACAGTGCGGGTGTACCTCAATACGACTGCCGGAGAAACCATCATAGATGGGACGACGACCTTGGCCAGAAATGAATGGATCCACATTGCCCTGACATATGATGGCGCCGAAGCGCGCATCTATGTCGATGGCCAGTTGGACGTCGCGACGGATGTCTCCGGAGAGTTAACGCAGAGCGACAATGAGCTGCGTATCGGCCGTGGGGAACCGGCGGGCTACTTCATGGGGATGATCGACGACGTGCGGTTGTACAACCATGCCCTTACGGAGGACGAGCTTCTGGCAGCCATGGAAGGAGCCGGCGCAGCGTATCCATCCGCGCGCGGCCCCAACCCCGCCGACGGTGCCCTACATCTGGAAACATGGGTGAACCTCAGTTGGGGACCGGGAGATTTTGCAGTCACGCACGATGTCTATCTGGGCGATAGTCTCGACGATGTGAACAATGGCACCGCCGACACCTTCCGGGCAAATCAGGCCGAGACGCTCTTCATCATAGGCTTTCCCGGGTTTCCTTTCCCGGACGGTCTTGTTCCCGGCACGACCTACTACTGGCGAATCGATGAGGTCAATGACGCCGACCCGAACAGTCCCTGGAAGGGAGACATCTGGAGCTTTTCGATACCGCCCAAGACCGCCTACAATCCCGATCCGGCGGACGGCGCTCAGTTCGTGGACCCGAATGCGACCTTCGCCTGGACGGGAGGGTACGGCTCCATGCTGCACACCGTGTATCTCGGCGACAACTATGATGACGTGAACATCGCCACAGGCGGGGTGCCGTTGCCAGTGGCGAGTTATGATCCCGGGACTCTCGACAGGGAAAAGGTCATTTACTGGCGAGTCGATGAATTCGACGGCGCCGAAACGCATAAGGGCGATATCTGGAGCTTTACAACGCCGGGCGCTGTGGGCAATCCCCAACCGGCGAATGGTGCCCCTGATGTGCAGATGATCGCAACGCTGAGTTGGACGGCCGCTGACAATGCCGCTTCACATGAGCTGTACTTCGGCGCCGATGCCGATGCCGTGGACAGCGCCACGACGGCCTCACCCCAGTACATAGGTCCCAAGGCCCTTGGCTCCGAGAGTTACGATCCCGGGGGGCTCGCGTTAGACAGCGGTTACGCCTGGCGCGTAGATGAGGTTTATCCGACCGGTACTGTCAAAGGTCCTGTCTGGACCTTTACGACGGCCGACTTCCTGCTCGTGGACGACTTCGAGTCCTACGATGACGTTGATCCGCTCCCTGGCGAGCCCGGCATCAACAGGATATTTGACAAGTGGATAGACGGCTTCGGAACCACCACAAACGGCGCTGTGGTGGGCAATGCCCTGCCGCCCTATGCCGAGCAGACTGTCGTTCACGGTGGCGCCCAGTCGATGAACTATGCCTACGACAATGCCGGCAAAACGTCTGAGGCGACTTTGATGCTTGTCTGGCCGCGTGACTGGACCGCAGAAGGTGTCACCAAGCTCAGCCTGTGGGTAAGAGGCAATGCGGGCAATGCGGCCGACCGGATATATGTTGCTGCCGGCGGCACAGCCGTAGTCTACCACGATGACGCGAGCGCAACCCAACTGACCGGCTGGAATCAGTGGGTGATCGACCTGGCGGCATTCGGCGTTGATCTTACGAATGCCAACACGATTACCATCGGTGTTGGAACCAAGAACGCCCCGGCGCCGGGTGGCGGCACAGGGACGATTTACATCGACGACATGCGTCTGTATCGGTAGTCTGATTGAGAGTCGCTTGAAAGATAAATTGGCTGGATCAAACAACGAAGGATTTACAGATAAAATGTGATGAACGTGAGCAACCATTTTCAACCATTTTACTTAAGGGAGGATTGTCATGTGTGGAAGATTGATTTGGCTGGTTTCTTTTGTTTTGGTGCTCGGCATCGTGGGCAGCACTTCGGCCGATCTCGTCGCATACTGGGGGTTTGACGAGAGTTCCGGGGACACTGTCTTCGACACGAGCGGCAACGGCAACCACGGCACTATCATCGGCGCTGAGTGGGGTCTGGGCAAATACGGCCCGGCTCTCAACTTCAATGCGCAGGACAACTACGTAGAAGTGCCCACCTCGGACAGTCTTGAAATCAACGAAAATGTGACAGTAGCCGCCTGGATAAACTGGACTGATGCCGGTGACGGCTGGCTGTGTCTCCTGGCAAATGGACAGCAGGGCGGCCCATGGGAAAACTACGGCCTCTTTGTCAACCGAGGCGGCGGTTTTCTTTACTTCACCCTTTCCCTGGACGGCGCTCATGTCACGCAGCAGACACCCGGTAGCGCTGTGGTGCCGGGCGAATGGCTGCATGCCGCTGCCACCTGGGACGGCGCTACTGCACGAATCTACGTAAACGGAGTGTTGATGCTCGAACAACCTCAAGCCGGAACTCTCACTTCCACTGGACTTCCTCTGCGAATCGGGCATCGCGATGGCAGCGCCCATTACTTTAACGGGAGTATCGACGAAGTGCGCATATACAACCACGCGCTGGCCGAGACAGAGATTCTCGCCGCGATGGAAGGCGGTTTGGAATACCCGTATGCTTTGGGGCCCAATCCCGAAGACGGTGCGATTTTTGAAGAGACATGGGTGAATCTCACCTGGTCACCGGGGGATTCCGCCGACTCGCACGACGTATATCTTGGCGACAACTTCGACGATGTCAACGATGCTACTGTCGACTCGCCCGTATTCCGGGGCAACCAGACTCTAACGTCTCTTGTTGCTGGCTTTGTGGGGTTTGCTTATCCCGAAGGTTTGGTTCCGGGCAGTACTTACTACTGGCGGGTAGACGAGGTCAACCCGGCAGATCCGAATAGTCCCTGGAAGGGCAACGTCTGGAGCTTCTGGATTCCACCCAGGACTGCCTATGAATCCAGCCCGGCCGACGGCATCGGTTTTGTGCTGACGGATGCGACCCTGAGCTGGACCGCCGGGTTCGGTGCAAGCCTGCACCAGGTATACCTCGGCGATAATCTCGATGAGGTCACCAATGCCGCCGGCGGCTCGCTGCAGCAGGACACGACATACGCTGCCGGTGCGCTCGAATCAGGCAAGACCTACTACTGGCGCGTTGATGAGTTCGACGGCGTCGAGACGCACAAAGGCGACGTCTGGAGTTTCACAACAGTGCCCGAACTCGACATCACGGACCCGGCCCTGGTTGGCTGGTGGACATTCGATGAAGGCCGCGGTGCGACCGCAGTCGACTGGTCCGGCCACGGCAATCACGGCAGCGTCGAGGTGGCAGGTGACCCGCTGTGGGTGGACGGATATCACTCCGGCGCGATGGACATGGCCGGCATCACATCCGTGCGTATCGGCGCCGAGTCGTGGTCCACGATCCAGAACCAGGCAACGCTCGCCATGTGGACATATGGAGACCCGGCCGGCGTACCCAACACCTTCAACTTCGGCGCGTTTGCAGGTGATTCGAGGATATTCTCGGCCCACGTGCCCTGGGGTGGTAACGTCTACTTCGACTCGGGCCAGACTGCCGGCCAAACCCCAGAATATGATCGCATCTTCAGGGCCGCCTCACCCAGTGAGTACAGAGGGAACTGGCGCCATTGGACGTTCGTCAAGAACGCCGAGACCGGCATCCAGGAGATATATCTTGATGGCGAACTCTGGTATAGCGCAACCGGCATGACCGGGCTCATGACCGGCGTAACCGACTTCACATTGGGCAGCCAACCCAACGGCGGCAGTCCCTACAGGGGAATAATGGACGACGTCCGGCTCTACAACACGGCTCTGACGGCCGAGCAGATCGCCGAGCTGATGCTTGGCAACATGAAGCTGGCCGGCAATCCCGCACCCGATCGTCTTGCTCTCGTTGATCCCCGAGATATAAGTTCACTGAGTTGGTCGGCGGGCGATGCGGCCGTATCGCATGATGTCTACCTCGGCACGGACCGCAATGCTGTCGCCGGCGCCGACAACAGCGCGCCGGAGTTCAAGGGCAATCAGGCCGGGACCAGCCTGTCACTGGCCGGTCTGGTTGAATTCGGCGGCGGCGATTTCTACTGGCGCGTTGATGAGATCGAGGCCGACGCCGCCGTGCGTACCGGAACGATCTGGAAGTTCACCGTGCCGGACTATCTGATTGCCGACAACTTCGAATCCTATGACGACGTCGACCCGGAACCCGGAGAGGCCGGCATCAACAGGATATTCGACAAATGGATCGACGGCTTCGGGACACTGACAAACGGTGCTCTGGTGGGCAACGATATGCCGCCCTATGCCGAGACGGGCATCGTCCAGGGCGGTATGCAGTCGATGATATATCGCTACGACAATGCCGGCAAGACCTCCGAGGCGACGTTGACGCTGGCCAGAGGTGACTGGACGGTGGAAGGCGTCACGAAAATGTCGCTGTGGTTCCGCGGCGATTCGGCTAATTCCGCCGAGCGGATGTTTGTTGCTCTAAACGGCGCCGCAGTCGTATATCACGATGACGCGAGCGCGACGCAGATAACCAACTGGACCGAGTGGGTGATCGATCTGTCCACCTTTGGTGGATTCGGCGTGAACCTTGCCAGTGTGAACACGATTACGATTGGCTTCGGCACAAAGGGAAGCCCGGCCGCCGGCGGGACAGGTCAGATGTACTTCGACGACATTCGGCTGTATCGGTAGATTCTGTCCGAACAGTTGGCAGCGGCCCGCAAATGCGCGGCCGCCGTGTTTGAGATTCGGGGCCTGTGCCGGCTGGTTCGGTGTGGGCCCCTTTCCAATTGACTGGGTCAAATAACAAAAGAATTTGCAGATAGAATGTGATGAACACAGGAAATTACTGTCAACCATCTTGTTTGTAAGGAGGATTATCATGTGCCGAAGATCGATTTGTCTAATTTCTTCTGTTTTGGTGTTAGGGTTGGTTAGTACTGTTTCGGCAGGATTAATAGCGCATTGGGAGTTTGATGAAGGCTCCGGCACGATCGCTCGGGACAGCTCCGGCAAAGGTCATGATGGTACCCTGCTGGGTGATCCTCAATGGGTGACAGGAATGATTGGCAGCGGCGCTCTGAGTTTCGATGGTACAGATGGTCTTGTGGAGGCAGGCGATGATGCATCACTGAGTCTAACGGACGCCCTGACTATCACAGCATGGGTGTGGGTACATGATCTCAATACCTTCTATTTTCTCCTGTGCAAACAGCCCAGTGGTACCGCAGGAGACAACTATCCGGGCAACTACGAATTCAGAACGGAGGCCAATACCGGCGCTCTGCAGTTTGGACACCAGGAAGCTGAGGGCGAGCAGTTCACCTTCTACACATCCGACTCTTCTATCGCTGTCGAGCAGTGGCACCACGTTGCCGTAACAGTCACCAAAGGAGATCTTGTCGAATTCTATATCGACGGAGTTGCCGCCGGAAGTAGCGAGCAGTCGACTAATTTCGGAGTGTTGAATGATGAGCCCGTTAGAATAGGAGGCAGAAAAGACGGGTATTCTTTTTTCAATGGACTTCTGGACGATATTCGTCTCTACAACCGGGCTCTGTCAGCTACCCAGATTCAGAAACTGTTCGAAGGTATCCCTCCAATGTTCACAATCGCCGAGAAGCCCGATCCGCAAGACGGTGCGCTTTATGAAGACACTTGGGTGAACCTTAGCTGGTCGCCGGGAGATTTTGCAGTCTCCCACGATGTGTATTTGGGCGACAACTTCGACGATGTGAGCGACGGGACTCCCGGCGCGCCGGCATTCCGGGGCAACCAGACCGGCACGTTTCTTGTCGCCGGCTTTCCTGGATTTCCCTATCCGGACGGCCTTGTTCCCGGAACAACTTATTACTGGCGAATCGATGAGGTCAATGATACCGAGCCCAACAGTCCCTGGAAGGGCGATGTCTGGAGCTTTTCGATTCCTCCAAAGACGGCTTACAGCCCCGACCCGGCGGACGGCGCCGAATTTGTAGACCCGAATGCGATCCTGAGCTGGACGCCGGGCTATGGCGCAAGAATACATACAGTCTATTTCGGCGACAACTTTGACGATGTAAGCAACGCCACGGGGGGCACGCCTATAGGAACCGCCAGCTACAGTCCCGCTGCGCTGGAATCGGAGAAGGTCTATTACTGGCGTGTCGACGAGTTCGACGCGGTCGAGACGCACAAGGGCGATATCTGGGCCTTCACGACTCCGGGCGCCGTGGGCAATCCCCAGCCGGCCAACGGTGCGGTGGACGTTCAGATCAACGCAACGCTGAGCTGGACGGCGGCGGAAACGGCCGCCTCGCACGAGCTGTACTTCGGCACTGATCCGGACGCCGTAAAGAATGCCACTACGGCTTCGCCCGAGTACGTAGGACCGAGGGCTCTTGGAGCCGAGAGCTATGACCCCGGAAGGCTCGCGTGGGATGGCAGTCATGCGTGGCGCGTGGATGAGGTCTATCCCGACAAGACCGTCAAAGGTCTGGTCTGGACCTTTGCTACGGCCGACTTCATTCTGGTCGACGATTTCGAGTCGTACAACGATATTGACCCGCCTGACCCCGCGAGCAATCGCGTATTCGACAAGTGGATCGATGGCTTCGGGACCACGACAAATGGCGCTCTGGTCGGCAATGATCTGCCGCCTTATGCTGAGAAGACTATTGTTCATGGCGGCGCCCAGTCGATGCCGTATCTCTACGACAACAATCTCAAGACCTCTGAGGCGAGCCTGACGTTGGTATACCCGCGTGATTGGACGGCCGTGGGCGTCACCAAGTTGTCGCTGTGGTTCCGAGGTGGATCGACCAATTCTGCCGAGCGGATGTTTATCGCTCTAAACGGCACTGCGGTGGTCTATCACGATGACGCGAGCGCAACACAGGTAGCCAAGTGGACCGAGTGGGTAATCGATCTGCAGGAGTTTGCGGGCGTGAATTTATCGAATGTCAATACGATTACGATTGGTCTCGGCACCAAGGGCAGCCCGGCAGCCGGCGGGACTGGGACGATGTACTTCGATGACATTAGGCTCTATAGGTAAGAAAGGAGGACAATTATGTTGCTGTCCAAACGGTCTACGAGTACAAGATCAGGAAGAATAAACTGGGGATGTATGTTGTTGTTGCTGCTGTTTAGTCCGGCCCTGGCTCTGGCACAGTCTTCCCTGGTGCTTCACCTGCCAATGGAGGACGCCGTTAACCCGGTCGACGCCTCCGACAATCCCACCACGGTAGCGGTCAACGGCTCGCTCAATTCAGCCGATGGGCAATTCGGGACAAAAGCGCTGGAGTTTGACGGGAATAACGCGAACCGTCTCGAGGTGACCAGTGCCCCCAAACTGGAGGGGATGTCCGCCCTGACCATCGAAGCATGGGTGCTTGGCCGGAATGTGGCGACTTACGAAGGGATGTCCATAGCATCCAAGAGAAATGCGTTCGGTGACGGCGATGCGTACAACCTGTTCATCTGGACAAACCAACTGGTGAATGCCCGAGTGAACGGCAACGGCGGCAGTGCGCTCATATCCACGACGGCCATCGAAGATGGTACGTGGTACCACATTGCTTTCACGTTCGACGGGCAAGGTCGTACCGGAGAGAAGGTCAAGCTATACATCAATGGAGTCCTGGAAGACAGTGGCGACCATCCAGACAGTTCTGTAGGTGGAGGCGGCTCGCCGGTGTGGATCGGCGAGTTGGATGCGGCGAGAGGATTCGCGTGGGATGGCATTATGGACGAGATTGGCATCTGGAACGTCGCCCTTAACGCAGACCAGATAAACCGGCTAATGGTCCAGGCCAACAAAACCGAGATCCTCAATTTCGCATCTGGCCCGACCCCGGAAGACAGCGCGGTTCTGGAAGCTACATGGGTGAACCTTGCCTGGTCGCCGGGGGAATTGGCCGCCTCGCACGATGTGTATCTGGGCGACAACTTCGACGAGGTCAGCGACGCCACTGTCGACTCGCCGGCATTTCGGGGCAACCATGCCGGCACATTTCTTGTCGTAGGTTTTCCGGGATTTGCCTTTCCCGACGGCCTTGTTCCCGGAACGACCTACTACTGGCGAGTCGATGCTGTCAATAACTCCGAGCCAGACCGCCCCTGGAAGGGCACCGTGTGGAGTTTCTCAATTCCGCCCAAGACTGCTTATAACCCCGATCCGGCGGATGGCGCCGAATTTGTGGACCCGAATGCGACCTTTACGTGGACGCCGGGTTTCGGTGCCAAACTGCACACGGTCTATCTTGGTGACAACTATGACGACGTAAACAACGCCGCCGATGGTGTGCCATTGGCAGCTCCAAGCTATGATCGCGGCACTCTTGAAAGGGAGAAGGTCCTTTACTGGCGGGTCGACGAGTTCGATCCCCCCTTCACGCATAAAGGCGATGTCTGGAGCTTCACGACTCCGGGCGCCGTGGGCAATCCACAGCCGGCTAATGGCGCAGTAGATGTTCAGATAAACGCAACGCTGAGCTGGACGGCGGCGGAAACGGCCGCTTCGCATGAGCTGTATTTCGGCGCCGATGCCGATGCCGCGAGGAATGCCACGACAGCTTCACCCGAGTACATAGGTCCCAGGGCGCTTGGCGCCGAGATCTATGACCCCGGTGGACTGGCATGGGACAGCAGTTCTGCCTGGCGCGTGGATGAGGTTTATCCCAGCGGTACTGTCAAGGGTCTGGTCTGGACCTTCACGACGGCCGATTTCATTGGCGTGGACGATTTCGAGTCCTACAATGATATTGATCCGCCTGATGCCGCGAGCAATCGCGTATTCGACAAGTGGCTTGACGGCTTTGGAACCACGACAAACGGTGCTCTCGTCGGTAATGATCTGCCGCCTTACGCCGAGCAGACGATTGTAAACAGCGGCGCCCAGTCGATGGGATATCGCTACGACAACAATCTCAAGACCTCCGAGGCGACCCTGACGTTGGTATATCCGCGTGACTGGACCGCCGAAGGCCTCACCAAGTTGTCGCTGTGGTTCCGAGGTGGGTCGACCAATTCTGCCGAGCGGATGTTTGTCGCTATAGATGGCACTGCGGTGGTCTATCACGATGACGCGAGCGCAACACAGGTAGCCAAGTGGACCGAGTGGGTCATCGATCTGCAGGAGTTTGTGGGCGTGAATTTATCGAATGTCAATACGATTACGATTGGCATCGGGACCAAGGGCAGCCCGGCAGCCGGCGGGACAGGTCAGATGTACTTCGACGACATTCGGCTGTATCGGTAGTCTCAGCAAGAACCGTTATTATTAATCTCATTTGAAGGAGGATTACTATGTGCAAGAAAATGATTTTTCTAGTTTCTTTCAGCCTTGTGATCGGTACCGTTTTGACAGGTGCAGTTAAGGCCGACCTCGTGGCTTACTGGAGATTAGATGAGGGCTCCGGAACCACTGCCCATGACTCGACCGGCAATGGCAACGACGGTACCTTCAATGGTGACCCTCAATGGGTAGTCGGCTATCTCGGCGGTGCCCTGGAATTTGATGGCTCTGACGATTGGCTCGATTGCGGGAATGATCCGAGTCTGGACCTCACCACGTGGACGATAGCATTCTGGCTTAACCTCAATGAAAACAAAGATTTCAATGGATTTGTCATCAAAGGTTTGGATGCTGCTGAAAACTACGAAGTTTTAGCGTACGGAGACGGGCACTTCCATTTTCCAATTGCCTTTGCGGATGGTTCGAGAACCTATGGTAATACTTCTGCTGGACTCTGTGTTGTCGGAGAATGGGCGCATTTTGCCTATACCTATGATTCGGCTGAAGGTAGAAGACTCTACAAGAACGGTAGCCTAGTTTTTGAGGATACGGAATCCGGAACACCGCAAGCCTCGACTACATCACTTGCTATTGGCAATGAACAGCCTATGAGCAGATATGTCGACGGCGCCATGGACGACGTTCGCATCTACAACCACGCGCTGACGGAGGTTGAGATTCTGGCTGCGATGGAAGGTGGCGATGCCTATCCTTATGCTCTGGGCCCCAATCCATCTGACGGTGCGCTTTATGAAGACACTTGGGTGAACCTTAGCTGGTCGCCGGGAGATTTTGCCGTCTCGCACGATGTGTATTTGGGCGAGACTCTTGACGACGTCAGCGACGGTACTGTCGATTCGCCGGTCTTCCGGGGCAACCAGACCGGCACGTTTCTTGTCGCCGGCTTTCCTGGATTTCCCTATCCGGACGGCCTTGTTCCCGGAACAACTTATTACTGGCGAATCGATGAGGTCAATGATACCGAGCCCAACAGCCCTTGGAAGGGCGATATATGGAGCTTTTCGATTCCCCCCAAGACGGCCTACAGCCCCGACCCGGCGGACGGCGCCGAATTTGTAGACCCGAATGCGATCCTGAGCTGGACGCCGGGCTATGGCGCAAGAATACATACAGTCTATTTCGGCGACAACTTTGATGATGTAAGCAGCGCCACTGGCGGCACGCCTATAGGAGCGGCGAGCTACAGTCCGACTTCGCTGGAATCAGAGAAGGTCTATTACTGGCGTGTCGACGAGTTCGATGCCGTCGAAACGTACAAAGGCGATATCTGGGCCTTCACAACTCCGGGCGCCGTGGGCAATCCCCAGCCGGCCAATGGTGCGGTGGATGTTCAGATCAACGAAATACTGAGCTGGACGGCGGCGGAAACGGCCGCCTCGCACGAGTTGTATTTCGGCACCGATGCCGATGCCGTGATGAACGCCACGACGGCTTCGCCCGAGTACGTAGGACCGAGGACGCTCGGAGCCGAGAGCTATGATCCCGGTGGACTGGCATGGGACAGCAGTTCTGCCTGGCGCGTGGATGAGGTTTATCCCAGCGGTACTGTCAAAGGTCTGGTCTGGACCTTCACGACGGCCGATTTCATTGGCGTGGACGATTTCGAGTCGTACAACGATATTGACCCGCCTGATGCCGCGAGCAATCGCGTATTCGACAAGTGGCTTGACGGCTTCGGGACCACGACAAACGGTGCTCTCGTCGGTAATGACCTGCCGCCTTACGCCGAGCAGACCACCGTGCACGGTGGCGCCCAGTCGATGGGATATCGCTATGACAACAACCTCAAGACGTCTGAGGCGACCCTGACGTTGGTATATCCGCGTGACTGGACCGCCGAAGGCGTAACGAAATTGTCACTGTGGTTCAGAGGCGCTTCGGCCAATTCTGCCGAGCGGATGTTTATCGCTCTAAATGGTAACATTGTGGTCTATAACGAAGACGCGAGTGCGACGCAGATAGCCAAGTGGACCGAGTGGGTAATCGATCTGCAGGAGTTTGCGGGCTTGAATCCAACGAATGTCAATACGATTACGATTGGCATCGGGACCAAGGGCAGCCTGGCTGCCGGCGGCACAGGTCAGATGTACTTTGACGACATTAGGCTTTACCGGTAGTCTCAGCAAGAACCGTTATCACTAATTTTATTTGAAGGAGGATTACTATGTGCAAAAAATTGTTTCTTCTAATCTGTTTTGCTCTAATGCTGGGCATGGCGAGCGATGCTTCTGCTGAACTGGTGGGATATTGGAAGTTTGACGAGGGCTCCGGGACAGTCGCGGCCGATTCGAGCGCCCATGGCAATGATGGTACTCTGAGCGGCAACGTCACGTGGGTCGACGGCCAGGTGGGCGGCGCCCTGGATTTTGACGGCAGCGGGAGCTTCGTGGAAATTCCTCATGACAGCAGTCTCTCAATTACCGATGAAATCACAGTTGCGGCCTGGACTTATATGCGAGCCGGTGCCAGCGGGGAAATGGCAATTGTCAGCAAGGGAGGATGGGCGGCAAACGACCTGCCTTACGAATTAACGGAGACTGCCGGCAGCGATATCTTCTGGCAGTTTTATGATGACGGAGGCAGAGACACCTGCTCTCCTTTATCGCCGGCGGTGGACGAGTGGCACCACATTGCCGGAACCTATGACGGCACTATCTTCAAGTGCTACATCGACGGAGTGCTGGCGGATGAGTGGGCGTATGCGGGAAAGATGCCGCAAAACACAGCCTCAGTTACCCTCGGTAGAAGGAGCAGGGGCGGAACCTTCTTCAACGGCATAATTGACGAGGTCATGATCTACGATCATGCTCTTGCCGAAGATGAGATCCCGAATATCATGGAGGGTGTGGGTGACTTCGGATCGGCTCGAGGACCCGACCCTGCCGACGGCGCCTTTCACGAGGACACATGGATAACGCTGAGCTGGCGTGCCGGTGATTTTGCGGTCTCGCACGATGTGTACTTGGGTGAGAACTTTGATGACGTGAATGACGGCACTCCCGGCGCGCCGGGATTCCGGGGCAACCAGGCCGCGACGATGTTTATCGCCGGCTTCCCCGGATATCCTTATCCCGACGGCATGGTGCCGGGAACGACTTATTACTGGCGAATCGACGAGGTCAATGAGACTGATCCGAACAGTCCGTGGAAGGGTGACACCTGGAGCTTCTCGATTCCCCCAAAGACCGCCTATTTTCCCGACCCGATTGACGGTGCTGAATCGGTAGACCTGGATGCGCAGCTAAGCTGGACACCAGGGTTCGGCGCCAAGTTGCACACCGTATATCTCGGCGACAATTTTGAAGATGTCAACAACGCCACAGCAGGATCCCCGCGGGGAGCTGCAACCTATACGCCCCCCAGCCCGCTCGAACCGGAGAAGGTCTATTATTGGCGGGTCGACGAGTTCGATCCCCCCTTCACACATAAGGGCGATGTCTGGGGCTTTACGACTCCCGGCGCTGTGGGCAATCCGCAACCGGCCAACGGTGCGGTGGATGTGCAGATGATCGAAACGCTTAGCTGGACGGCGGCGGATAATGCCACCTCGCATGAGCTGTACTTCGGTACCGATGCTGATGTCGTCAAAAATGCCACCACGGCCTCACCCGAGTATATAGGCCCCAGGGCGCTTGGCGCCGAGAGCCATGATCCCGGAGGACTTGCCTGGGACAGCAGCTATGCCTGGCGGGTGGATGAGGTCTATCCGACTGAAACGATCAAAGGTCTCGTCTGGAGTTTCACGACAGCCGACTTCATTGGCGTGGATGATTTCGAGTCGTACAATGACATCGATCCCCCTGATCCCGCGAGCAACACAATATACTCCAATTGGATAGACGGCTACGGAGTCCCGACAAATGGAGCGATCACGGCCAATGACTTGCCTCCGTATGCCGAGCAGACCACAGTTCACCGCGGCGCCCAGTCGATGAAGTTTCTCTACGATACCAACCTCATGATCTCTGAGTCGACCCTGACGCTGGTCTACCCGAAAGACTGGACCGCCGAAGGCGTCACGAAGCTCATCCTGTGGTTCCGCGGCAACTCAGGCAATGCCGCCGAGCGGATGTTTGTCGCTCTAAATGGCACAGGGGTGGTTTATCATGATGATCCTGCTGCGTCCCAGATAACCGGATGGAACCAATGGGTCATCGAGTTGCAGCGATTCGCCGACCAGGGCGTGGACCTCACCAACGTAAGGTCGATTACCATTGGTTTCGGCACCAAGAACAGCCCGGCGGCCGGCGGCTCGGGCGAGGTGTACTTTGACGACATTGGGCTGTATCGGTAAAATAAGAAGATGTGAAAATTGAAGATTGAATATCAAAATGGTGGAATCCGCCTCCGGCGGATGACTTCCTTAATTTTGCATTTTGCATTTTGATTTTTCAATTTCTCTGGCAGGGACCCGGGGCCTGTACTGTTTGATTCGCTACAGGCCCCGCTTGTTTTTAGAGCTGTGATCGGTTGACCAGCGTTTCACATTCGGGATAGTCCCACGGTATCTCCGGATAATCCTGCCACATCTTGACGTCCTGGGTCAGCAGGTGGTACATCTCGGGGCGGCGCTGATGCATGGTGCGCAGGTGTTTTCGTTTCCATCGCAGCCGGTCGAGATTGACCGTCGCATGGACGCAGTTGTCACCCTGTTCCTTGATGCGCGGGAACAGACGGCTCTCCTCGGGAGTTCCTTTTGCATCCGAAATGCATCCAAGACCAGCGAAGCCCGTGTTCTTGCCATTGGTGATATTGGCTGCGACGACGCACCCGTAAGCCTGTGAGGCCATCAGGCAATGCGAGTCTTCGATCATCCCCGCCCGGCCGTTTATCCAGAGGATGATCTCGGCGCCCATGTAGGACGTGCAGCCCCACGCCTCGGGGAAGTAGCCGTCATAGCATTGCATGATGCCTATAGGTCCGAAGTCGAGGTGGAAGACTTTGAACTGCGAGCCGAGTGTGCCGCGTGCTTCGTTGTCCTGGCCCTTGAGCGGAGGCCAGAAATGCGGCGGCGGTCCGGAGGCAGGGTGGCTCTTGAGGTAGCGTCCGAGCAGATTGCCGTTTCGATCCACGACCAGCGCGGTGGTCGCCCAGCGGTTGCCGCTTTGTTCGACGAGCCCGGCCACCGCATACATCTTGTGGGCGCGGGCTAGTTCGAAGAATCTCTGCACGCGCGGATGCTCGATCGTTATCCGGCTTCCGAGAACGTACTCCGGGAATGCGATAAGGTCGGAGCCGTATTCGCAGGCCCTCTCAAAAAAGGCCGGCATTCGCTCGACGACCGAATCGGGGCCCTTTTGGGAAGTCAACTGCAATTGCACGAGTGTGATCTTTGCGAACTTTGTCCCGGCATCAGGTTTCGGACCGCTGGGTCTGTCGGCGCGTGCGCCGGCGCGGTTCGCATCGAGCAGGCTAAGGCCCAAGGCCCCGGCCATACCCGCCCCTGATGACATCAGGAAGTGTCTTCTTGTGTTTTTCATTGCTGGGATTCCCGATATAGCTTTCGATATTCGTGCCCGGCGACACCGCCGGGCCTCTTTGCAGCAGACTACCAAATCCATCCCGACGTTTCAAGATTCCCGGCGATTGCGACGTCCGCGACTTCGACCTTGAATAGTCTCCAAATCACAAACCGATGATACAGTCCTCAAGAGCAAAGCGGCGCACTGCAGGACCGCTTACCTGGCGGGGTTCGGGGCCCTTTTTTTGCCGGAATTGTGCTCAAAGCCCTTGTTGGCGGTAGATTGATCGGATAGAATCAAAGTCAATTGTCGATTTTAGATTTGTGATTTGACAGCCAACAATCGAAAATCGGCAATCGAAAATCGAACGTAAGTTTTATAAGGAGGCAACTCATGAGGCTAGCAGAAGCAAGAAAATTGGACCGCCGCCAGTTTATGCGCGGCGCCGCAGCGGCGGTGGGTGCATTTGTAGCCGCTCCGACGATCATTGCCCCTACGGCGTTAGGTCGTGGCGGAAAGGTCGCTCCCAGTGATCGCATTATCCTGGGTGGGATCGGCATCGGCAACCGCGGTTCGCACGACCTGCGTTGGATGCTGCCGGAATCGGATGTGCAGTTTGTCGCGACGTGCGATCCCCAAAAGTCACGTGCTGAAAGGGTCAAACAGATTGCAGACACGCATTACGGCAACACCGACTGCAAGATCTACCACAACACGCCCGAGTTCCTGGCCGAGCGCACCGATATCGACGCTCTGCTTGTCACCACGGGCGACCGATGGCATGCACTTGCCTCCATCATGGCGATGCGGGCGGGCAAGGACGTCTATTCGGAAAAGCCGTCCTGCATGACAATTGAGGAAGGCCAGGGGGTGGTGGAAACAGCAAGACGCTATCGCCGCATCTATCAAACCGGCACACAAAGGCTCAGCGAAGGCAACTTCACATTCTGCAACGAAATGCTCCGCACCGGCCGGCTCGGCGAGGTCCACACGGTTCGCGCCCACATCGCTCCGTGGGATGCGGCGGAAATGAGACACGATTGGCTGGACGCTCAGCCCCTGCCGCCCAAAGATGAGGTGGACTGGGACGCATGGCTGGGGCCGTGCCCCTGGAGGCCTTACAATGCCGCATACACACGCGGTGGCTGGCGAGGCTTCTACGATTTCCACACCAGTTGCATCGGCGAATGGGGCGCGCACACATTCGCCCAGTGCCAGGTCGGAATGGGCGCCGGCGACACCTCGGCAATCGAGTACAAATACGTCAACAATGAGAGCGGTGACCAGATGGTGACGACATTCGCCAACGGCATAAAGATGACCCTCGAACGCGATCTCGACAAAAAATACTGGCAAGGCTCCTGCGGTGTCCGTTATGAAGGCACCGAGGGCTGGGTCGCGGCGGCCGACGGTTATTCCAAGCCAGATGTTTCCTCGCCCGCGATGCTCGATGACTTCAGGAAGCTCGTTTACGACTACCAGGCCCGGACGCAGAGGCCAATGAGTCACGTTCGCAACTTCCTGGATTGTGTCAAGTCGCGCCGCCAGACGGTGGCCAATCCGGTGATGATGCACCGCACGATGACTACCGTGCACGCGGCCAACATCTGCATGTGGCTCAAACGTGATCTGCGTTTCGATCCGGTCAAAGAGGAATTCATTAACGACCCGCAGGCCAACCGGTTCCGTTCGCGTGCGATGCGTGAGCCGTGGATTATCTAAGCGACCAACTTTTATCCGAAAGGAAAACGAGCCATGTTTAAGTCAAGAATACACATTATTTTGGTTATCGCATTGCTGTTGGCAGGCGCCGTTAGGTTACCCGCACAGACGGTCCCGGCAAAGTCCGACGAGGGCAAACTTATCGCCGTGCTCCGATCGGACGCATCTCACAAGGAAAAAGTCGACGCCTGCCGCGGGCTGGCGCTGATCGGCACGAAGAATTCTATCGCGCCGTTAGCGGCGCTGCTCGGCGACGAGAAGCTCTCGCATATGGCGCGCTATGCGCTCGAGCCGATCAAGGATCCGGCTGTGGACGTAGCTTTTCGCGACGCACTCGGCACTCTCAAGGGCAAACCATTGATCGGCGTGATCGGAAGTGTCGGCGTACGTCGCGACACCGAGGCGGTCAAGCTGTTGGCGGGCATCCTGGCCAAACACGAAGCCGGCCTCGATGTCGCCAGTGCGGCAGTTCGAGCTTTAGGCAGCATCGGCAATGAGGCTGCGGCCGAGGCATTGCAGATGGCCCTGGCGCACGCCCCCAAAGAGAGCCAGCTCCCGATCGCCGAGGGTCTGTTCCGCTGTGCCGAGTTGCTTGCTGCCGAAGAGAAGCGCGACGTTGCGGTTGAGATTTACGATGCGTTGCTCGATGCTGGCGGGCCGCATCAGGTTCGTGGCGGCGCCTTGCGCGGCGCGATACTGGCGCGCGGTAGCGATGGCACGGCCCTGCTGGCGAAGTATCTGCAAAGTGATGACTACATCATGTTTTCGGCGGCCGCGCAGACTGCTCTGGAATTGCCGGGTGCTGAAGTGACCGAGGCGCTGAGCGCCGGGCTCGGCAAGTTGCCCGCCGACAATCAGATACTGTTGCTCTGGACGCTCGGCAAGCGAGGTGATGCCGCTGCTCTACCGGCGGTGTTTCCTCTGGCCAGGAGCGGCTCCAAGGCGGTTCGTATGGAGGCCATACGAGTCATGCCGCAATTCCAGGATTCAGCGGCGGTGTCCGAACTTGTCAAATTGATGGACGATTCCGACAAAGATCTCGCGAAAGCGGCCCAGGACAGTCTGGCCGCCATACCGGGCAGGCGGGCCGACTCTGCTGTTGTGGCGATGCTCAAAAGTAGCCGGGCGAGCGAGCGGCTGACCGCACTCGAATTGATGGGACGCAGGCGCATGACCGCAAGTGTTCCGGCATTACTCAAAGCTGCCTCCGACACCGACGCGGAGGTCCGATCCGCTGCACTGAGAAAGGTGGGCGAGCTGGGCGGGGCCGCACAAGTGCCGGCGCTGCTCGATCTGCTGATGGGTTTGGAGAACTCGCGCGACCTCAGTGCCGCAGAGCGCGCGTTGATCACTGTTTGCGGCAAATCCGACGACGCAAAATCGTACACCGGCAGACTCACCGGTCTGTTGGGTCGGGCCAGTCCCGCCCAGAAGAACTCGCTGTTGCGGGTCCTCGGCGCCGTAGGCGGAACGCAGGCTCTTGAGGCTGTTCGCAAGGCAGCGAACGATTCCGACACAGAGGTTCGTGACGCCGCCATCCGCGTGCTTTGCGGATGGAAGACTGTGGACGCAGCACCCGACCTGCTAAAGCTGGCCACGAGTTCGTCCAGCGGCACTCACAAGACTGCGGCTCTGCGGGGCTACATAAATCTCATCCGAGACGAGAACCTTTCGACCGACAGGAAGCTCGCAATGTGCAGGCAGGCGGACGCTTTGATCGAGCGCGACGAGGAGAAGAAACTTCTGCTCGGCGCACTCGGTGCGGTGCCGTCGGTCGAGGCCCTTTCGATGGCGATGGCGAACGTGAACGACCCCGCGACCAAGAACGAGGCGTGTTTCGCAGCCGTGGCGATCGGAAAGAACATCGTCGAGCAACATCCTCGCGAAGTCACCGAGGCCTTGCAGAAAGTGCTCGAATCCACGAACAACAGAAATGTCACCCGCAGCGCGCAAGAGACGTTGGGCAAGGCCCGACGGCGGTAGGGCGGTGAAGTAATCGAAAAACGATGTGCGTGCAGCGAATGCTCACTACGTTTTGCTGCACGCACAATCTCGTTGGTCTACTCACTTTTCAGAGACAGCAGGCTGCCGCTCTCAAGCGAAATATACAGTCGTCCGTTTGCCGCCGCCATGCCATCCCAAACCGGAGGCGAGTCAAGACTTTGCTCGGCGATTTTCTCGGCGTTCGACGTTGACATTACCGATACGAGGCCGCCTTTTGCGCCCTCATAGGTCGCCGCCAGATCGACTTGGTTCGGCGAGTAAGGCGTCCCACCGAGAAACAGAAGATCGCCGGCACGCACTATCGCTCTCGGGCGTACGTCGATGTC
>JADHXR010000148.1 GCA_016782865.1 Phycisphaerae bacterium | reverse complement strand
GGCTCCTGAGCCGTCCTTGGGTATACTTGTCCATGGCAGACCTCCTTGTCAATTCGATTGCTTTATCAACAATCTCTTCGGCTCGGAGGCCTGTTTTTCTGCATCTTTATCGGGCTTTGGGCTTATGGAAGTGCCATTCAACCCTGACCCCTGTTTTCCTGCGACTATTGGCGGACGTTCCCAGCCTTATGTGCCCAAAAGCAAAGCAGAAGCCGCAACGATGGAACATGCAGCTCGGGACTACCTCAAGGCTTACGAGACCTTTTCCCCTTTTGATTACTTGTACTCGCTTCCTGACGCTGACATGTTGCTCAGAGCCAAACACGGTCTTGTCAGCGAGATGGCCAGACCTGAATTTATCAATTTTTGCAAGAAGAATATGTTAGTCAGCAGTGAATACCCCTCTACTGACCGCGAGCAACTACCCAAGGTCATACGCAAGCACAGGGTTTGCATTCTACGCAGGATACTTACTAAACATTCACCCTAAATCCAAAGTTCGGCGTGTTTTCTCAGATAGGTGCGGTGTCAGCTGTTCCAAGGTTTGACGCGTTATAATCAGACGTACCCCCAACTCACGTATGCGCTGGGTAACCTCATTGACAGCGGGTATTATTTCCCTCCAATTGCCTTCATAATCACGCCTTGTCCATGTTTGAAGAACATCTGCTGCGATCTCCACGGGAGCAGCTATCCGTCGATACCCATCAGCCAAGTCCTCCCGCCTTTTCGAGAGATCTGGTATGACAAAAGTATACTCACCTATGCGAGTCCAAATATCGATTTCTTTGAAGACACTTCTCCAATCGGTCGACAGATCCGTGCGCGACGACGTGCTTACAAGCTTGAAATCTAGACGAACCGAAGTGCCGTCCTTTCTTATAAGTTCCCCTTCAGCTAATATGGTTTTCAGCATCTCCTGTACAGATCGCCTAAGTTCATGTACCTCATCTAGGCAGAGCACGCGTCCCTTGGCCTGTTCCAGTATCCCTGCGGACGCACGCGTTCCCTTGAGCATGCCAACGGTGAGGTCGGCGCAGTTCATCTTCTTCGGCTCTCCCGGGCAACCTCGCGCGTTATGTATGAACTGCACTATGTCGTTCTTGCCAATTCCTGAGGCACCCAGAACCAAAATATTTGTTTTATCCCGGATCACATGCTTCAGAGCGCCATAGACCTTAAACCTCAGCTGTTTTCCCCGTATCTGGTCTTTTAGGGAATAAATGCACAACTGCTTTTCTATTCTTTCAAGCTGCTTCTTAGCTCCATCCGGTATTCTATGCTTCAGTTTTTCAATCTCCTCTAAAACGTTTTCAAAAGAGTCCTTTTTCTTTAGTTCACCTTCTAAAAAGCTGCATATAGAATAAATCTCCTCCACCTCATCGAACAGCTTTCCATTCGTCCAAAAGTCACTCAGGAGCTCATATGGACCCAGATCACCTTTGAACTTATCCCAAACTGCTGCTCTTACGGGCATACCCCGAGTTACGAAAACACTTCTCAACAGTGGAATGAACTTGTCCTTACAACAGATGCATAGAGGTGTAGGCAGCTGACTCAGCAGATCGCTTAGCACCAAATCCCTAGTACTAGAATCAAGAGCAGGATAAACATCGGCGGCTTTGATTACTCCTTGAAGCAAGTTTTCCCACTCGCGATGATTTACTGTTCCCAATCCACTTATTGATTCAGCCCAACGCTCAATACGGCGTCTCCGCTCAGCCGGTGGTGCATTAAGAAGTCGCTCAAATACATCATTGAAATTCCATTTCTCCATCTTTTCACACCTTTCTCCCTATACAGTCCGCTAGTAGAACTTTCTGAAGAAACTTCCAATCGTGAAGGATAGCACGGTAGCGCCGCCATTGCGCGCCCCGTGATATAAATTCTGTTCGACATAAAACGGAACGAATTGATGCAGCTAAAGGATCTTGGTACTTCATATAATCTTTCTGTAGACTTTGTGAGAGCGCAACCCCCTGGGAGCCACAGTGGTGGCAACAGTCCATACAGTCCACAAAGTCTAAGCAGACAACAGCGGCACATATTCGCCTCATTAACTATGAAAGTGTGCAGCGAGTTAAGGCGTCATTATACAATGTGTGATCAAATAGCAAAACAAAAAAATAACACTTTCGATATAAAACTCAGATATAAACGAGATAACATTTATTTATCCCAACTATATGTGTTTTTAAGATGTTTATTGTCAGATAGTTATAGAAATTATTTTTTTCTATTGATATTGCAAGAAAATACTATACACTATAAGAAAATAGAAGTACAATATCCAATTAGAAGTGAAATATATTCTTGTGTACATTGAAATACTGTTTGCAATTACCGGTTCCGATAGTACAATATAGACCTTGATATATCACACAACCTACTATATATTGCGGCTTCGTGCCCTTTTTCGGGAGAGTTTGAATGAGCCAAGACGAATCTGAAAGTTCAGTCGGGATTACCTGGAAATTCCGGCAGGTGGAACTGGGTCGCATCTTGTCAGCTTACCGCAAACTACGTGGAGAAGACCGCCGCTTGGCAGAAAGTAGAATGCTATCTTGGCTAGATGCGCACAAAGCGGAAGCTGGTTGGGATGAATTGCGCAGGATTGCTCCTGCAGGCAAGTTAGCCAAGCTCGAATCCCCAGGCTTGGCTGATGAAATCCTGACGTTGCCTAACATTGAGCCGCTAACTTGTGCATATGAGATTCCGGAACTCCTACTGGGCTCACTGCTATCGAAACCGCAGCGCCACGTCTATGTGGCCCATCGCCCGGAGGTAGATTTCGAACGTATTGACAAGAAGATAGGGTGTTATTGTGGGGAGGAAACAAGGTATAGTATTCCACCCACCAGACTTAGCGACGCAGAGAACATAGCGATTGTTTACCACGAACTCGAAGCTGGGGGACATTCTCTGAGTCACAACCACCCCGGTGATGAGATTCTGTATGTGGACGAAGGTTTGGTTGAAGTTCGGATGGAGGACACTGGTCTATGGGTAAGACTGGACAAGGGTAGTTTCATCCACTTTGAAGCTGGTCAATTGCATAGTGCATGGAATTGCTCTGACAAGACAGCAAAGATGTTCATTATCCGATACCTGCAACTGAGTTCAGGAACCCGTTTGGACGTCCTCCGGGAAGTGGCATCGCTGAAACCTTCCAAGAGACTCATTAAGACTATTCTGGAGGACATAAGATGCTCAGTTTGGACACCGCTTGAGCAACAGGAATATCTCCAGCCAGACCAAGTGTGTGATCGCCGCGGTCTTGGACGTTTTCTTGAATTACTATGTTCCGAACGTTTCCTAGGCGATGGCCACGGGGGCTTGACATACAACGATTTGCACGAACGATCCGAGACCAAGCAATATGATTACAGTCGCTCCAAACTAGCGCGATTACACTACGGCGAAGCACCGGTAAAGAAAGAGCAATTGTTGGAGCTGGCGGATATCTACCGTGTCGCACCCATATTGTTCTACAACTTTCTCTTCCCGGCGTTCCGATATGCTATTGCAGTGCAAGATAAGGATGAAAAAGGCATGAGGTTAATCCCTAGGGAATTTGGCAGTTCTGACGGCGTTGTATATAAGGTGCCGCATCGACGTCTTGCATATTCGGACATTGCTATTGCCACGGCGACACTTTCTCCCCGTGAGAGTACTCCTGAGAACCGTCATCCAGGTTATGAGCTGTTGAAACCGTTGGAAGGAGAGGTGGCAGTAAAATTCGGCACCACTGGGCATCCGCCAATCACGAGAGGTGAGTATGCGCTTTTTTGCAGTGACAGCCGACATCGGGTGTGTAACTTCGGAGAAGCCCCTGCACGCGTCTTAATTATCAGGTTTCTCGAGTAGCCAGTTCTAACAACGGTGAGGCCAGACGCTATTCCGCTCTTTTGAAAAGGGATATCCGGGGACATACATATTTATTTGCTGGAATTATATCCGTGTTGCAATTATATCCGCGAGGGATTATTGTTAGGGGATGGCACGGTTAGCAAGAGTTGTGGTTTCGGGTGTGCCGCACCACGTGACTCAGTGTGGTAATCGGCCCTTGTAATTGATTATTGTCCCTGCTTTCGCAGGGATGACAATATTATTTACTATTGATTGTTGTTTTTCCTCCCGTTCGGCTTCGCTCAGAGCTTGCCCTGAGCTTGTCGAACGGGGCCGGCTGTGCCTTGGTAGCAAACAAGAATCCGTGTCCATCAGTGAAATCTGTGTCTAAGTCAGTTGGCTATTGATTCTTTCTCTGTACCCTCTGAGCCCTCCATCGACTTCGCTCAGGACGGCGTCTGTGGCAAATTCTGTTTCTTCCAAGAAATAGTAAGCAAGCGCATGGCTCGACGTGATCCGCAGCACATGTGTTGCACTTCGCGTGTTAATCCGCAATAGCACAGCACGGCGAAGGCTTGTCGAAGGGACGTTCGCGGGATTTTTTCACGGGAATTCCGAACACAATAGAACGGGGCAAATCTCGCGTGTACAATGTAAAAACGTAAAGCAGAGGTGTAGCCCTGCTCTGGGCAAGGCAGCACGGACCAAAGGAATGACAATCAGAACAGGCCCAAACAAATTCCGCCCCTGACAGGTTTTTGGTGGAATGTGCTACTTGTCTTCGGCCCAGATTGCTTTTATTGTTTCCTCCTGGCCGAATCCGGTAGGGACGGTTCTGGAAGGGGTGTTCGCCCAGTACCAGATCTTCTTTCCAACAGGGTTGGCCAATGTTCTGCTGCCGGGCATTTGGAGGTAGCCGTTGGTATCGTGTCGGTGGATCCATTCCCAGGCATACTTGAGCCAGAAGTTGCGGTAGTCGGCAGGCTGGTGAGCGAACCAGCAGATTTCGTCGTAGCCCCATATGTAGTGCATTCCGATATTCTGGCCGGGTCTGTCGCTTGAGCCGAAGTTGTCCAGCTCAACGATATAGGGCAGGCTGTCACATCGCCAGCCACTCGGGGTGATACCGCCTTTGCTGCGGGTGAAGATACTATCCAGGTAGCCAACCTTCAAGACACCCTTCTGGGGCTCTGTGACGACCTCATCGATCCGCAGCGGAAAGGAGTGAAAGTCGAACAAGAGCCTGCCGTCATGGACGATGCCACCACTGGGGACGTGTGCATCAGTCAAAAGAAAATGGCGTCTTGCATGTTTGGCGGCGTATTGGCGGACTCGAGCCATAATGTCGCGCCAGCCACGATGGTCCGGGTCACGGTCGTCCATGATCTCGACCTGACCGAAGTGTATGGCCTCGACGCCGATATCAACATAACGTGCGGCGAGGTAGAAGAACCACATGCGAGTCTCGAGCTTGCTCATATCGGGGACGGATGAGCCGATGCGCCAGTGATCGACGCGGTGGCCGTCGGGGTAGAGCATAGCTTCGTAGTCGAAGTTGCGATTCTCCCAATCGAGGGTAAATTCGTCGAAGACCCACTTAGGAACCTTGAGTGTCTCGACCTGCTTGCTTACTATTTCGAAGGCCGCGGCTTGCAGGACTATATCGGGGTCCCCAGCGTGGATCTCTTTTACAATCGGGCGCGCTTCTTCGAGCAGCCCATCGAGGCGACTCTCACCGCCCCACATGTAGATAGCTCGGCCGGCGAACTTAACGCCGACATCTCTGAGCATTCGGATGTTATCGTCGGTGTTGCCTCCCAATTGCTTCTCGACGCGCTCGCCGTTGAGCAACTCCGCGAAGGTAATCGCTCGCGAAAGATAATTCTCGAGCACGGCGCGGGAGATCTTGCCATCGAAGGAATAATCGCGTTCTGCCTTGGGCTCAGTGATCGAACCAATCTCAAGCCTTTGGTTTCGCAGTCGCCATGCTTGCGGATTCGCCCGCTTCCAAGTCCATCCGTTTGGCAGTGACTCTCCTGCAAATGGATTCTTGTTTTCTCCGCCATGCGTAGGAACACTACACAACAACACCATCAGCACAATTACCGAGAACTCACTCACTCTTTCCTTCATAACAGGCTCCATATCAAACGGCAGAATCCGTCATATCCGGTCTCTTGCTGCCCGGTGCAACTCTCTTGGAACACAATAGCAGGCCAGGCCCGTGATGTAAACAACTTCTGAACATGGCTCAGCCCTCTGCGAGAACAAGTAAGGTTGCGATGACACAGAGACTCTGCAATCACAATTCCCGCAAAACCACCCATCAACCACACCACCGCGAACCGCGACGGCCGGGAGGCTGTTTGTTGAGAATATCCACAGCCGTAGCCCCGGACTACCGAAGGTTGCTTTCGTCATAGGCTCTGTCGGAAAACTCGATCTGGCTTCGAGCGGCTTATTTTCCGCCTGACTGCATCCGGCTGCATCGACGATATAACCAATATCGCCTGCTTCGCCGTCTTTGCCAGGCGAAAAACCGCTCGCTCTCGGGCCGACGACGGAGTCTTCCGACAGAGCCTGATTGCAGGAGCTTGAGATTGATGGTATGATGCACAGCGGCAAGTCGTGCTTGACTGCCGTGCTGCCGTGAAAGGATGGCTCAATATACGGGAGGATACATGAGACGTTTACATTAAGAACGCGGCCATGACCGTGCAGGCAACGTTGGCGGCGGTGGTGACGATCGACCGAGACCTCTGAGCGACCTGCCGCTTTATTGGAGAATGGTAACCCATGACAAAACAGCGACTGACACCCGCGACTCTATCGCACATTCTGAAGGTTCTGGTCATCACCTCTGCGATGGTGGTCATCACGCAAGCGCAGATATCTGAGGATTCATTCTTATCCTCTTGTCCGGCGGTTGACATGGCGGCCAGGGCCTTTGCCGAGGGACAGTTGGATGTGGCTGCCCAGGGTTTCGAAACGCTCTGGCGAGACGCCTCGGCCCCATCCCTTGCTCGCGGTTTGGCCCTGTTCGGATTGGCAGAAGTTGCGCTGTCCCGCCGGGATACCACTGCGGCCATCGCGGCCTGGAAACGTCTGGCTGCAGATACAAGGCTGCTGCGGTTTCATCGCGATACCGCCTTGCGACGTATCGCGGAAATGGAGCGTCTGCAAAAGGGATTGGCGGCCCGCGACCCGGCCTCCTACCGCGTGCAGTTGCCCGTGCTGCCGGCGCCGGGCGAGGTGTTTTATGTGGCGCCCACTGGCAGCGATACTGCGGACGGATCACAGAGCAAACCCTTCCGCACTCTGGAAAGGGCGCGCGACGCAGTACGGTCGTTGAAGCAATCGCGCTGCGGAAAACTGCCCGCGGGGGGCGTGAGGATCGAGATTAGTAGCGGTGAGTATCCCTGGGACCGAACGTTGAAACTCACATCCGATGATTCCGGCACCGCCGCTATGCCCATTGTCTATCAGGCCGAGCCAGGCCAGAGGGCCATCTTTCGCAGCGGCGCACAAATCACCACATGGAGGCCAATCTCAGACGCGAAGCTTCGCGGCAAGCTCGATGTGCGGATTCGTGACCGCGTGCTGGAGGCCGACCTCAAGGCCCTGGGAGTTGAGGATTTAGGGGACGCTGCGGCGCTACGTCGTTGCCCGGAGTTGTTCGTCGATGGCAAGCCCCAGACGCTCGCCCGCTGGCCGAACGAGGGTTTCACCAAGACCGGCGACATTCTCGGCAAAGATACGTTCAAGGTCTGGAACCGGATTGAAGGATGTCGAGATGGGAAGTTTGGCTACGTCGAGGACCGGCCGGGCCAATGGCTGGATGAGCCGGATGTGCGCCTCTATGGCTACTGGTTCTGGGATTGGTTCGAGGAGTTTCAGAAAGTTGAATCGATTGACCCCGAAAGCCAGACGTTCACGTTGGCCCGGCCATATTCCAGATACGGGTATCGAAAGGACCGACGCTACTACGCGCTGAACGTGTTTCGCGAACTCGACGCCGAGGGGGAATGGTATCTGGATCGCCGCACGGCGATGGCCTACTGGCTTGCCCCGGAAGGAATCGACGTATCAAAGGCAGAGGTGGTTCTGAGTATGTGTGATCAACCTTTCGTCACGTTGACCGATGCCGAGCATGTGATTCTTCGCGGATTGACATTTCAAGAGGGACGCGGCAATGGCATTCATGTACGTGGTGGAGCACATTGCCTGGTGGCCGATTGTACGCTGCGTCGGCTCGGGGGTGATGCGATCGTCGTTGAGGGCGGACAGCGTCATGGCATTTTCGGCTGTACGATGCACCAGCTCGGCTGCGGCGGGATGCGCGTGGCCGGCGGGAACCGTCAGACGCTGACGCCGGGCAGGCACTTCGTCGAGAATTGCAGGGTCTTCGACATTTCGCGTCTGAAACGCACCTACGCCCCGGCGATTCATCTCGACGGCTGCGGCAACCGGATTGCACACAACCTGTTTGAGAACATTCCTTCATCGGCCCTGCGCATCGAGGGCAACGATCACCTCATTGAACTGAACGTTATCCGGAACGTGGTTAGGGAATCGGATGACCAGGGCGGGCTCGATATGTTTGGCAATCCGCTGTATCGCGGGGTCGTGATTCGCTGGAATCGGTGGAGCGATATTCGAGGCGGTACGCAGCACGGTGCGGCCGGCGTCCGACTGGACGACATGATCTCCGGCGTCGCCGTTTACGGGAACGTCTTCGAGCGGTGCGGCGCCGTTAATTTCGGCGGCGTCCAGATCCATGGGGGCAAGGAGAATCTCGTGGAGGGCAATCTCTTCATCGATTGTCTCGCAGGGCTTAGCTTCAGCCGCTGGGGCCAGAAGCGCTGGCTCGAATCGATTGAGCGTTTTCTCCCGCAGGCAGACAAGCCTCCCTACTTGAGCCGCTATCCCGAGCTGGCCGATCTCAAGACCAATGCCGATGTGAACCTCATTTGCCGCAATGTCTTCGCCCGATGCGGCAGCACCTTACTGCGCGATGGTCAGGCACAGAAGGCAGCGCTGAATGCGGTCACCGACCAGCCCCTGGAAATGCAGGTAGTACCGGGACGGCGGTTTCCGGGTAATTTGGCGATGCTTAAGCCACTTCTCATCGAACCTATTCCACTCGGCGAAATGGGGCCGTACGAATCGAATTAACGCGCGCTGTCTTTGTTTCTGGGGGCCTTCGGCGAGAGTGTTCGGTTCGACTGCAAGAGCAGCCGGTAAGAGTGTAGATGAAAAGTGTAGTCCTACGTCTATTTGGTCGCGAACACAATCTCACTTGATACGATAGCCCCCCGGCCATCCGTGACAGTAAGAAGCCAAATTGTCGCTTCATGCGGGGGAATGGGTGAGATAATGAACTTGCCCTCAACGCATGCAGGCACACTTTCCCAGTCCAGCTTATTGATTGGCCAATAAGAATACCAAGGCACACACGGTACATGTCACTTGTAGTCTTCGCAGAGCCACGTTATCGCTCCTTTCTAAGTTTGCAGCATTTTCGATATAGCATTGCATTTCCTGGTTAAGCTATCCCGACACGTCGGGACTGAGCCTCTTGTCCCTGCCGAAAATTCCGTCCTTGTTGATTTGTAAGGACTTGGGTGCAATCGCTAACCCGGCTTTAGTCCTGCTCTAGCGATAATCGCTCGCGCCCTTGGGCAGGTGTTTGAGCACCGGGCGCGCGATGTCGGCGAGCGCCGGGAGCTTTTCGTTCCACCACTCGCAATAGCGTGTGAACTGGCGCCACGTGGAGAATACGTTGAAGGAGTCGCGACCGGCGAGATCGACGATTTTCTTGAAGTTGTCGATGATCGACTTCTTCACTTTCGCGGGGGTCTTCTCGAGCTTGTCGATGCCGCGGAGGTGGTACACACCGAGTAGCTCGAGCTCGGCGATGGTGCCGTAGGTCCACGCACGCTCGGCCTGATCGTTGCTCGTCAGGTTCCGCTCGACCCCATGCAGCGTCTCCATCCAGAGCGCGGGCTCGGGATCCCGGCCCAGGATCGCCGACAGCGACAGATACTGGCTCGCCGGCCAGTACGAATCGGCCTTCTCGGTGATGGCCTGCTCGTAGAAGTGGAGCGCTTTTTCGAGCGCTTCGAGCTCCTTGTCGTGGTCTTGCTCGTTGTAGAACAGCTCGGCCAGTTGCTTCTCTGTGGCGCCCGAGATGCCCAGACACTCCACGCGGACGTCGTGGTCTTTTTGATAAGGTGAGTCCTTGGGCGGCAGCGTGGCGCGCCAGTCCGCGGCGCGCTTGCGGGCTGACTTGACGCTCTTTTCGACATCTTCTTCTCTGGCGCGGCTGGCCCGGTCGAGGTCGATTCTAATCGCGTCGCGGGTTTGGCGCATGCGGAACCAGCTCACTTCCTGGGAGAAACTCGAGGGGATCGAGGCATAGGCGATCAGGCTGGCCCAGTCGTGGTCGCCTCGCTCACCGAGGTACATCAGGTTGCGCACCTCGTGGAGGACCCGCCGCGGATCGTCGCCGTGCAGGAGGCGGCTGTACAGGTTGCGGGTCAGCTTGACCGAGCCGCGCTTGGTCAGCGGAAACTGCGAGGCAAAAACCCATGGGATGCCCGCGGCGTGGAGGTCGTGGGCGATGCTCCCACCCGGCGCGACCACCGAGCCGGCGTTCCCCGAGTCACAGGTCGCCAGGGTAACCACAGACGGTTGCGAGTTGCCCTGGCCGCAAGTGCGGGTGGTGCGCAGCGCAGCGGCGAGCTTACGACCCCCGACGATATCGACCGTGTTCTTGTCATGTGCAGCGTTGAGGGCCACCCCGAACCGGCGCACTCCCGAATGCTCGTAGTCGGCGCCGTGGGCCAGGATGTGGACGTGGGTGTAGTCCCCCTCGGCGCAGGCCGCGGTGATCTCCTCAAGGCTCGCCTCGGGCAGCACGGTCAGGTACTCCTTGACATGGTGCAACCGCTCGGCCGCAGTCTCCTCCCACTTGACCCAGGGGGCGAGGGCGTCGCGCAGGGCCCAGACGTGCTCCCTGAGCGGGATGCTCATGCCGCCGGGGGCCGCCGCGACGAAGAGGACGCGGGGCTTGCGGTTCCACTGGACCGGATCGATCGCCCGCGGCGCACCTCGCGGGTGACCGTGACCGGCAACCGCTTCTGGAGAAACAGCGGGCCGCCCTCGTCGGGGAACCCTTCGGGAGCGATCAGCAACTCGAAGGGGATCAGCGATAGCTCCGAACCCGAGATCACCAGCCGCAGGTGCAGCAGCTCGTCGCCGGTTTGGCTGTCCCGGCCCAGTTGCCGGTAGAGCGTGGGGATGCTGCCCAGTATTCGACCGACGTCGATCCCCAACTGGTGGACCTCTGCCTGCCGGGTAGCGGCGGGAACCTCGGACACCTTTGCCTGCCGCCGGTCGACCACCACGTAACGCAGGTTTCGCAGGCGGTTGAGCAGCCGCCAATGCTCGATATCGATCCGCATGGTCACCGGGCTCTCGTCGCCGCAGAGGGCAACGTAGTTGGTCAGGGGCGAGAGGAGCTGGCCGTAGTCCAGACCCGGCCTGACAATCTCTAAGGGGACTTCTCGAATGGACGTTTTTTCACTCATGGCTTTTTCACTCCTGGCTTTTTCACGAAAGTCGAGTTTGGCACGGGCTGCGCGTCGAGTTCGTCACCCGCCTCGCCGCCGCGGATGTGCAACAGCTCGCCCTTCACCCCCTCGTCGCAGACCGCGATGCGCACCAGTGACGTTTGGTCCAGCACCAGGGGCTGCGCGTGCCCCTCGCCCACGTCGACCGCGCCTTCATCGATCGCCCGCATGCTGTCGGACTTGAGGATTTCGTACACTTTAGGAAAGACGTCCTCCTTGAGGAACGCGGTCTTCAACCGCAGCAGGCGAATCCAGGTGCCGCAGTTGTAGTAGAAGCGGTCGACGTCCTCGCGGATCTTGATCGCCCGCTCCAGGTGGGTGTGACCGGCGATCACGAAATCGACATCGTCGCTCACCCGCTTGATGAGGTCCTTGAAACAATCGTCGCGGTTATCGATATCGAAGGTGCCGTCGTCTTTCACCCAGTCCAGGATGGCCCGGCGCAACGCATCGACCTTGTCCACGCCGCGGACGCGATCGACGAGCATCCCGAACCAGCCTAAGGTGCCCTCGGCGGCGTCCTCCTCGATGGAAGCCAGGACGTCTTCGTTATTATCCACGGCGCGCTCGGCCGCCAACAGCAGGTCGTCCTCGCTTGCCGGCGGACTCGATCCACCCGCGCGGATTCCCTCGCAGAGCCGCGGGCCGAGCAGCTCGTCGAGGGCCAGTTCGGTGGCGGCCGCTGGGTCGCTGACGTGTTGCGAGTTCTCTGCATCGGCGCTCAGCAGGCCTCTGGTCTTCATTTTGCCGCGGATCCATCCCGCGGCGATGGAGAAGACGTCGTCGAAGTCGATGCCCTTGAACAGCTCAGGCTCGAGCACCAACAGGATCGGGACCACCAGCTTGATCTCGGGCTTGAGCAGATCGACGAAGGGATACTTGTGCTTGATGCGGTTCATCACGTCGACGACCAGGCGGGTGCCACCGTTGGGGCACCAGTCCTCCTTCTCAATCGTCTTGCCCGAGCTGAGGGCGTTGCCCAGCTCGGCGAGTTGCCTGTGGTCCACGTGATTCCACGCGTCCACCTCGTTGCCGTGGGTGCAGTAGACCCGGGCCGGGCCAACGCAGCAGGCGTAGCCGGTGCCGTGGGTGGCGAAGGTGATGGTGCCGTTTAGCGCAGGTTCGCCGCCGGCCAGCCGCTGGCGGATTGAGCGTTCGATCCCGGGCAGGTACAGCTCGATGTCGTGGTTGCCGGCGACTATTATCAAGTGCCGCTTGGGTGCGCGCACGAACTTTCCGAGGCCCTGCCAGACCGGCTTGAAGGTGGGGTCGTTGTAGATGCGATCCATCAGCCGCTCGCCGTTCTCCATCGCCACATAACCGCCGATGTTCTCCGCCAGCGAATCGATGACGTCGCCGTTCAAAATCAACGCGACGTCCCGGTCCGGCGATCGCTGGGCCAGATCTTCGATCAGCGTCCCGAGTCGCTCCCCGTGGCGCAGGATCTGGAAGCCCGGCTCGCCGCCCATGTGGATGTCCGAGACGACGTTGATTTCGTCATAGGTTGGCAGTAACGACATGATTTGTAAGCCTCCCAAGCAATTCATGATGTTGACGTTGTAACTGACAGGAAATTTGATTTCAACATATCAGACATTTCCCGTTTACACGGTTGAAAAGCATACTCTTCTCCGCACGACACCAATAATCCTGCCAAATTCACCCTGGACTATCAACAGATTCCACTTTCAAAGCCACTTTGTTGAAGATTTGCACGAGAACATGATTCTTGTACCTCCCCTTTCCGTCCATCTCGACGGCATGATTGAAATCATCCTGAATCGCCCGATATCGCAGCGCCGTGCAAGACACGGCCGCGGTGGCAAGTGCGATAATCACGGTCAATCGCAGGGCGGCTTGTAGCTGTCTCCTCATATGGCTCGCTCCTTTCCTCATGAAGCCCAACGGTGATGGCAACGTGAAGCAGTTCAATGAATCCATCACCCGTGACCAAGCGGCCCGGGTCATCGCCGAGCGCACGCGCGACCGAGCCGATGATTTGTGCCAGCGCGGTCTTCTTCGGATCATCCACGTCGTCTGCGAGCAAATGCTCCGGGTGTCGCGCGATTTCGTTGAACAGGACGGACGCCAGTTGGGTGACCTGCGTCGGCGTCAGGAGGTCCTTGACCGTCCCACCGCCTGCAAGCGTGCCCGCCAAGCCTTGCGCCATGGCCGACAGGGCATCGGCCAAAAGCTGCTTTTCGGGGTTGTCGGGATCGATGAGCGAACCGGCGTGATCTCGGAGCGTTTCGAGACCAGCAAGTACGATCGCCGAGACCGTGTTCTCGGAGAACAGCTTTTTCCCCTGTGCATTGGTCAGGGCATTCACCGTCTTCTGAACGAACTGTTGGAGCGCAACATTGCCAGTCAAGGCTGCGACGTTCTCATGCATCGCCGACAGTGCGCTGCGCATCAAGATCTCGAGCGATTCATTTGTGAACAGATCTTCTTTTCCTCGAATTCCGTCGAGTACGTTCTTGAGCGTGGAGCTGACGAGCGTTCGAGCTTTTGATTCATCCGGCAGGAACAGGGTGATGTCATCCGTGAACGCCGTCAAACCGCCTTTCAAAACACTTGAGGCGATTCGGCGCACGAGATCCTCGCGTTTCAGCCGTAGGCCTTGGGACGTGATCGATTCAACGTCTTCGATCAGCGCTTTCGAAATCCCGCCGATGATTGATTGCAGACGTTTGTCATCGTCGATCAGCGGCGCACTCTCGCCAAGGGTCCTGAGTGCCGCGACGAGAATGTCACCGGCGATTTCCGATTTCGATCCCTCCGCAAATTCCACGTCATCGAGATTCGCAAGAAACGCGCTGATGACCTTTCGGGCCGATGAACCGCCCGGGACTTGCTCGGGGTGTGCGATCAGAAAATCGATCCCGATCTCAACGACCGTGCCGAGAATTCGCTGTAAGGGCGAATTGGCTCCGAACCCATCACGGAATTTCTCGAACTTCTTCAGGGAAATGACGATTTCTCGCGCTTCGGCAAACGATGATTCCTGCAGATCGAGACGTTGGTCGATGGCCATGAGCGTCTTGTACGCAGCAACTCGCTCATCATCGGAAAGACCTCGATACGGTCCACCCGGCGCGGTAAGCTCCTTATGTTCGCGGAAGTAGTCGAGCGCGTCATTTCGAACCACACTGCCGATCAAATTCCCCATCGGGAGGATGAGTGATCGTTCGGCCGTCTCATCGACCAGCGTCTCGTGGAGCTTGCGGCCAAGACGAACGCCCGCGTCGATTGCAGACATCACCAGAGATGGATCCATAACTGCGTCCCTCCATTATCTTACCAGCACACGTCAGGCAACTGATAATGGATATGTTCTTTGTGTCTCGCGAGACTGTCAAGAGGAAAAACCCAAGAAAGACAAAATTTCAGCAAAGTAATATCGAAAAATGTTTTTCAGTCCAATGTCTTTGCCTCATCCCTGTGCGGCGGTTGAGCGTCAACTATGGAGAGCTCTTTTTCCCCTCTTTAGGTCGCTGCGTTGTCAACCAGATAGTGTTTTCACGCGAAATTAATGACTCAACTCTCTCTACGAATAAGGCCTCACGATCCTCCGAGTCTCTATAATCACCTGAGCCTGCTCTGTAGAAATGGATTTCCTTCCTCAGAGTCTCACAGGTGGTTCTATAGTTGATCCAGTTTTCTTGGTATTTGAATGTTTTGAGTATACTCGTTCCAATAGCCACTAGTGCAGCGATGGTAACTGCTGGCCACCGATTTTCTTCAGGCGCTATCGCCACAAGCACTGGCGTGATAGCGGCCAGGATGATTACGGACCATTGGAAATACCGATACAATTTTTGGTTCCATGCCGATTTCTTATCGTACCAATTGATTTGGTCTTCGTATCGCTCTTTCAGATACTTCTGGAAGTCTTCTGTTTCCATTCTCTGCTTCTCCTTTTGTCTGTTAGAGAGACTGAAGTAAATCTTGAATCTTGCCGCTCATTGTTGGCTTTGAGTGCCATCTGAAACGTGTCGTGGATTTCTTTTTCCTCATCCGGCGACATGAATTTTTCTGGAAGATGGGGCTTGGGCCTTCCCAGATTCACAGCCATCTCGATCCCCATGGGATTATATGGCAGTAAAGATACATTCTCCGCCCCCGCTTCGACCAGGAGACCGACAATGGCCGAGAGGTTCTCCACCGTCGCTGTGATGTCGGGTATGAGCGGTATGCGCGGACAGACAACTGCAGGTTTTTCCAGAAGAAGGCGGCGCAGATTATCAAGTATCTTCTCGTTTGTCTTACCAGTATGCTTGCTGTGCGTCCCAGGATCAGCAATCTTCACATCGTAGTATATCAAATCAATATAGGGCAGTATCCTTCGGCTGAAGACGTCGAAGTTAAAATATCCACAGGTTTCCAGAACAATGTGGACATGACGAGCCTTGAGACTTTTCACAAGAGATTCAAGATACTTAGGATACAAGGTACATTCACCGCCTGAGAGGGTAACTCCACCGCCTGAGTGGCGGTAAAACGGCAGATCGCGCATTAAGATTTCAACCAGGGAATCGACTGGGTAGAACCGGCCTATTCTTCTTAGAGCTTTTCCGGGACAGATACCGACACACTGGCTACAACGCGTGCACTTGACTCGGTTGATTCGCTGTGTAGTCGACAGGTCTATTGCCCCTTGAGGGCAGGAGTCAGCACACCTTGTGCAGCCGAGGCATTTCCTCTCAGAGAAGGCAATATCAATCTTTGGATCTTGAGTCTCAGGACTGTGGCAGAAGGTACATCGCAAGGGGCACCCCTTGAAGAAAACTACCGTGCGAATGCCGGGGCCGTCTTCGAGACTATCCCTTTTGATATCAACGACAAGCGGAAAACCACTGTTACACATCACCCAACACCACGTCAATTCTTCGCAGAAGGTCTTTTGCCATGAAGCCGAACTTATAGATATAATTGAGGTTTCCTTCCACCTCAACTTCATTCTCTGCCAGTGAATTGATGATGTCCTGGTCTTCTGAAAACAGAAATTTCCTCAAGGCTTTGCCGTCAGTAAACGTAACCTTGACGTCCCAGTCAGACATGGCATCTTTTCGAACATGCATATCCCCGTTTTCAAAAGTGGCCGAAGCAATGATTCCGTCCTCCTTGGCGGTCTGGAAAAGGTAGCGCCCCTCAAAAGGTTTTCCCTTGGAATCGTGCAGGTGATTCTGGTAATCGTCATCTTTGATTAGGTAAAAAGACAGGCTCATCGCCCTGAGCAGAAGTTCAATAAGACTATCCATTGCTTTCCCGAGCAACTGCTTCTTCAGCTTTCTCGCGCCCAATCTTGTCAAGAGAATGTCGGTTCCGTCGAACCAATTCGAAACAGGACGCAATACAAACCGTCTCAAAACAGAAGGCATCAGTTGTCTCCTTCAACATTTATGGCGTTTCCTTGGGCAAGGGAAAAGGATCGTATGGTATGGCTTTTCCCGGTAGAAGCTGGTATTCTGTTCGGTCAATGATCTCTTTCTGCATCCGGGGATTCAGATCTTTGAAATACGCTGTGTAGCCGGAGACACGGACAAGCAGTTCCGGATATTTTTCAGGATGTTTTGCAGCATCCACAAAAGTGGCATGGGTCGTGATGTTAAACTGGATTTCCATGCCACCGTCGCTCTGACCTTCAGCACGATCAAAATATCCTTTTACATAACCGACGAACTTGTCGACCATCTTCTCTCTGTCTTTTTCAGGCGTAAATTTCAGATTCAGGGCGACTCCATTTGAGAGACATCGTGCCGGCAGCTTTGCCACTGAGTTGAGCGCCTTGGCAAGAGAAGGAGTAACCCCTGAAACAGGGGTAATACCGCTGGTAAAATTCTCGTAGTCCTTACGTCCGCTGGGCAGTGCCCTTGTCAATCGGCCATAACCGGCGTGATTTGTCATCGTCCAATATCCGACCCGGTAATGCCCCCCCCGGTAATTCTGCTTCTTTCCAAATTCCCTGTCCAACAGATCGACAAGCCACGCCACATTTTCGTCTGCCAACAGATCTTCATTGCCATATTTTGGGGTTCTTTCCGGATCCACAAGTCGTTTATGCAGTAGTTCATAGCCGTTGCCTTTGAAATTCTTCTCCATGGCCTTGAGGAGTTCTGCAATGGAAATATCCCCATCCTCAAAAACAACCTTTTGTATGGCACTCAAGGAATCGGCAACATCAGCAAGTCCGATTATGGTTACGCCTGAAGAATTGATGGTGGCGCCACCCCGGACAAGGTCTTTGCCTTTTTCCATCGGCCCCTCAAATAAGGCGGAAAGGATTGGGGTGGGGTAGAAATCCTGGTGTATCTTGCCCAAGATGTTGTTCAGGGTCGTTGTCTGCTCCGCCATCCAGCAAACCTGCTTGGCAAAGGCATCCCTGAATTCACCGAAGTTCTCGAAATTGATCGGATCATCGGTTTCTTCGTTTATCCGTAGATCCATACCTGTATGTCTATGCCTGCCACCGAACAATGTGAGTTCCAGGATTGATGTCAGATTCAACAGGATGGCGGCACTGTGACCATAGGTTCTTCCATTACTGCCGGGTTCGACACAGCCAACTACACCATAATCCCTTGCCTGCTCAAGGGTTTCGCCTTTGGAGGTGAGGGCTTCAATAACAGCTTTGTCGTTGTGGAGGGCCGGCGTGGCTCTTGTATCAATATTCACCTCACAAAGTCTTCTCAAATACTCCTCGGAGTTCACCCCTGGGTGATATCTTGCATTTAAGTTGGGGTCACGGAGCATCATCAACTCCGTGGCCTTGAGCATAACATAGGTCAGATCATTCACGGCGTCTTTACCATCCTTGTCAACGCCCCCTATAGTGATGGCCTGATTGGAACCCGTTCCCCCAAAAAGCTGTTCCCCTGCCTCTGGTATGGTGGGGACATGATCGCCTATCTTGAGCCACAGACAACAGAGCAATTCGGCGGCGTCTTCTTCGTTCATGGTCCCTTCACGAATATCCTGTTGATAAAGCTCATGGAGGACTTGGTCCAATCTTCCCAAACTAAGGCCCACATTGGGATTTTCCACCTGTATAGCAATCCAACAGATCCATACAGTCGTCAGGCCTTCTCGAAAGGTTTGCGCAGCGTGTTCTGGAACTCTCCGATTGACTGCGGCTATGTCGAGAAGCTCCTTCTTCAGTTCAGGGTCTCTCTCATCTGCCGCCAACTCTTCTGCCTCGTCTGCCAGATTTCTTGAATAAGTGATAATGCCTTCAAGCACCTCCGAGATTGCAGCGTAGAACTCTTTCTTGGAAGCATCGTCAGTACTATTTGCTTTATCATTAGCTTCGTCAATGATGTGTCGCAGGCCCAGCTTAATGGCTCTGGAAAAGTCAGGTATCGTATGAGAAATACAGTTCGGCTTGCTGGCCAGAAAGAATACAAGACGTTCAAAAAGTTTGATTTCGGGGGCATGTCTCTGTTTCTTGCCCTTGCTCTTGCTCTGGTTTTCCTCGAAACATCGTTTTCGGGCTAGTTCAAGAATGTTGTGCTTCATCCAATGAGGAAATACCTCGTGGTTGAGCACCCAGACCTCATCCTCGCCGAGGTAATAGGGATTGCTGGCCCGCTTGGAGACTGTGCAAAGCTCCGGCCACAATGTCAGGGCCAGAAATTCCGGATAGAGAGGAACACCTTTGAACTTGCTGGTGGTCGA
>JADHXR010000147.1 GCA_016782865.1 Phycisphaerae bacterium | reverse complement strand
GCCAAGATCTCTTCTGCTGTAATACGTTTGTCTTCCATGACTTACCCCTTTGTCTAAAAAGTAAAAGCATCAATGTTGTTTGCGTGTAAGTCATTATAGAACATGAAGTTAGGAGCGCCAGTAAAAAATCTCGCACACGTCAAGGCAGACAGGTATGAAATCACTTATGTAGAAATTATGATGGCACGGACAAATATAATTGCTTAGGGCCTGCCTTTGTCGCTTTCATACGACCACGGGCATAATGTTGTTCGTTGGCAGTGCTTTTGTACCGGTTTTTGAGCCCATTTTTCGCCCAAAAGCCGTAGCGTCTACTCGTTGAGTGCATTGAATATTGACATACGTCACTATCTTGTGGGTGCCGTGTCACTGTTCTGCAGTCTTTGTTTGTGGCAATCTTGCTCGCCATTTTTCGGCTTCTTCGGGTTTGTTCCAGGCTTCATAGAGCTCAATCAAGGTGTTCTGAGACTCCATTGTTTTTGGGTGAGTGTCACCGAGTTTGAGACGGCGGCCTTCGAGCACTTCACGTAACAATGGCGCTGCTTTGTCGTAGAGTTCTTGCTCCTCGTACAACACTGCCAATTCGTGCATGGATATTAGCGTGTGCGGATGGTCTTCGCCCAGCGTGGTTTGTCTTTTGTTGTGGGCTTCGATCAGGAGATTTTCCGCCTTATCGTATTGGCCCAGCTCTCGGTAGAGTATGCCAAGGTAGTGTATGGTCCTTATTGTATTGGGATGGTTTTCGCCAAGTTTTAGCTTCCTGCCCTCCAAAGACCGCTCGAGTAGAGTCTTTGCCTCTTCGTATCGCTGTTGCTTGATGCGGATGATGGCCAGTCCATTAACATGTCGGAGTGTATAGGGGTGGTCTTTGCCCGGAAGTTCACGAGTGCCAAAATCTGTGCCCTGTTCGAACAACTCTTCGGCCTCTTCATAACGACCCTGGGCCATCCGCAACAAGGCAAGCTCATGCATGCAGCGCACCATACCGCCGTAGTGCTGGACGTTTTTACTCTCTTCCTTCTCCTTGCGACCTGCATCCAATGAATCAAGTAGTATGCGTTCTGCGTCATCATATTTGCCTTGCTCTCGATAGATCTCACCCAAGTGGAGTCCATACCCTACCCAGAGGCGATCCTCGACATTTGGGAGCAACAATTGCTCGGCTTCTTCATATCGGCCCAGACCCGCACAGGTGGTAGCAAGGTTGGCATTCCAATTGAGCCGTTTCTCGACTAAGGGTCCCGTTTCATGCTGATACGCCTTGTCGATGATCTGTCTGTACAGTGGTTCTGCCTCCCGGTACCTGCCGGCATGGTAGTAGTACACGGCGATCATGTTCAACGCGATGTTTGTTTTTAGGTGATTCTCACCGAAATGCTCAGCATAGATAGGGTGTACGGGCTTCTGGTGTTTCGCTGCCACGGCGTAACGACCCAGATCATAGTATGTCCAGGCGAGTGTAGCGCGGATCGACGCCTCTGTCAGGGGCTGATAATAAAAAAATCCCTCATCAAGCTTGGCGACAGCGGAGTTGAGGACGTCAATTACCGTTGCCTCACGACCCTTGAACTTGCTCGCCGAACCCAGAACGTTCCATCTGAGAAAGTTGGTGACGAGTTGCGCCTCAGCGCGGGCGTCTTCTTCCTGCTCGGCGGCCTGCCTCGCATCCTCGGCTGCTTGTTCGGCCTGGTTTCTTGCTTGTTGAGCCTCCTTTCGAGCGGTCGCTTCGTTTTCAGCAGCCATTCTCGCATCTTCTGCTGATTGTTTGGCCAGCTCGGTGGCCTCTTGAGCTTGGGCAAGGGCGCGGGCCTCCTTGTCTAATGCCACTTCTGCCTTGTCTAATGCCACTTCGGTGCGAAGGTACATTGCCGTAGTAGCCGCGAGGCCAAGGATGAGCGTCGCCGCCACGGCCAGGACGGCTCCCGACAACACGCTGTTTCGCCGCACGAACTTCTTGAGGCGATATACGGTCGTTGGTGGGCCGGCTATCAAAGGAGCGCCATTCAGGTAGTTGCCAATATCATCTGCCAATTCGGCGGCCGAACGATAACGCTCTGCCCGGTCCTTTCGCATGGCCTTCAGTGGAATCCATTCCAACTCTTGATGCAGACGTTTGGCTAACGTGACTACTTCGGTGCGGCGGCTCTCGGCGAGCTTCTTGCCTTCATCGCCTAACTTCGTCAGCCGCGTGCTGGGTGTCTTTGGATCGGTCTCACGTATCGTTTTACGGATATGCTCTAAACCACCCCCCCCGAAAGGTCTGGGAATCATAGGGCAAGATACCGGCCAACAGCACATACAACAAGACGCCCAACGAATAGATATCCGAGCGGGTATCGATGTCTTCGCCAGCCATGTCCGCCTGTTCGGGGCTCATGTATTCCGGCGTACCAAGAAGTTGGCTGTCTTCTGTGAACAGGGTTCGTTCCGTCAGAGGCTGGCTGATGGCTTTAGCGACACCGAAGTCGATGATCTTCGGTGCGGGCTGGTCATTCTCTGCCGAGACGAGTATATTCGAGGGCTTGATATCGCGGTGGATAATGCCCTTCTGGTGGGCGTGATGGACGGCGAGACAGACCTGCTGGAATAGCCTGAGGCGCTCCTCGACAGTCAGCTTATGGCGGTCACAGTAGCCCGTAATAGGCAGTCCCCTGACATGCTCCATGACAAAGTAAGGCCGGCCGGTCTCCGTTGTCCCGGCGTCATAGACCTGAGCGATGCCGGGATGATCCAGCAGGGCCAGGGCCTGTCGCTCGGTCTCGAAACGCGCGATCACGCGTTTCGAGTCCATACCCGGCTTGATCACTTTCAGCGCAACTTTGCGCCTGATCTGGCCTTCCTGTTCGGCTAAATAGACCATCCCCATGCCGCCTTCACCGAGAACTCGAAGTAGCTTGTATCGGCCGATCTGGCTGCCGGGTCGCTCCATACCCACGAGAGAAGCTGTTGCATTTGCCGATAGGTCTCTCTCGCGATGTAGATGTTGTCCTCTCCGTGCAGCACCCTCTCGGTCCGTTTCAGGTTTGTTGACGTCTGTTTGCTGCTCTTGTTCCTCTGTGGGATCCGGATCACCAGTCCCTACGGAAAGAAGTCGTTCCAGTTGGTCAGGATCCAGACTGAATATGGGCTTTTTGCGCATTGTCTCCACCAAACCTTTCTCAGGCTAAATTTAATGCAGTGCTCTAACAGTAAATTCAACGTTTAGCCGTTTTCTTGCGCGATTTTTGGGAAGAATCGCTTTATTTCTTCCAATTCATCCGCGAGAAGGTCATCGGACATCACGGACTTGCGCAGATGTTCCCTCAGAAGCCTCTGGAAACGTCGTTTAACCGTAACGATCATATTGGAGGCCTTGGGCTCATCTTCGATGCCATATTTGGTGCATATCTCCTTGAGCGAGAGAGCGTCCGTGCGATCCATGATCGGCGCCAGTACGCGGTCATAAAATAGATGCCAATGGACGGCCTTGCCTTCTCGATGGCAATCCCGTTCGACCTCCTCCAGGACCCGTTCCAGCAGAGACGAAACCCAAGCGTAGTTGAAGCAATCATCGGGGTTCGCCTGAGCTGCCATTTGCGATAGTTCAGGAGGCTCGACCATGTGCAACGGAACGAGCTTGCCTCTGGGTGTGCGGCGCTGACGTTCATCGCGTTTTCGCACGTTGGCAAGATAACGGTTCAAGGCCATCAGCAAGAATGAGCGGAACCGGCCCTTCTCCGGATCGGCCTTCTCGACCAAATGTCTCTCCAGCACCACCTCATGGAAGAAGCCTTGAGTGAGGTCCTTGGCCTCTTCATTGGTATGCCCTTTACGGCGGAGATAACAGTAGACAGGTTTCCAATAGTGATCCAGCAGTGACTCAATCAATGCTCGGCTGCTGCCCTCGTCTGCCGAGGCAAGGCCTTCGACAATGGACCAGTGGGTGGTCAGAAAAGCTTCTTCAGTGCCACCCATGTCTGTGTAGTCATCGCGGCCCATAGCGTCTCATCCCAGCCAATGCCACACCGGGAATCCGGCGGGTCTCAGCGTATCCGTGTTCTCCCAGTTTCAAGACTCACTGTTCTTGAAGTCTTGAACAAGCTCAATGTGCCATTATAGCCCCGCATCGACGATTTTCCAAAAAAGAATCCACGAAAGTCAAGATTGCGCGCAAGATCGTAAATTTTTGTTGAGTTTATTGTCGGAAAGACAATTGAAACCCCTTCGAAAGGACAGAACAATGAAACAGAAAAGTAGCTACAGAATCAAGTTGGTGTTAGTTGGAGTTGTGGCCGCTATTGTGCTTGGCGGCGGGCATGCGAATGCAGATTTCACATTCGGTGAGCCAGTAAATTTGGGGCCTATTGTCAACGGTCCGGACCACGATCAGATGCCGAGTATTTCAGCCGACGGCCTGGAGCTCTACTTCATGTCCAGACGGGCGGGCGGATCCGGTGACTGGGACATATGGGTTTCCAGACGTGAGACTACCAACGATCCGTGGTCAGAGCCAGATAATATTGGCCCGACAGTTAACGGTGGCGGCGAGGACTGGGCTCCATGCATCTCAGCCGACGGCCTGGAGCTCTACTTTGAAGCTAATCGGTCTGGGGGACTTGGTGGTACAGATATATTAGTAGCATCGCGAAATACCATAGACGAGCCTTGGGGCAACCCGGTGAATCTTGGGCCCGTTGTCAACACCTCGCGCCGTGATGGGGGCCCGTGTATCGCCCATGATGGACTGGAACTGTACTTCAAGTCTAACCGCTCAGGTGGGAACGGTGGTGAGGATCTCTGGGTGAGTAAGCGTCCAACAAAAGACAATCCTTGGGGCATTCCCGTGAATCTTGGCTCCACTATAAATGGTCCGGACTGGGACCGTGAACCAGGCATTTCGAGCGATGGCTTGGTGCTTTTCTTCAGTTCCGCTCGGCCTGGTTATGGTGATATTGATCTTTGGTTGACAAACCGGGAGATGAAAAACAACACTTGGAGTGAGCCGCTCAATGTTGGCCCGAGTATCAACACGGCCACCTCCCAAGATGGCGCGAGTATTTCGGCCGATGGCCGGACGCTCTATTTCTCCGATTACCAATCCTCTGCCAGGCCTGGCGGGTACGGTGGTGCTGACCTTTGGCAGGTGTCAATCGAGCCGGTTGTAGACCTCAACGGAGACGGAATTGTCGATTCTGCAGACATGTGCATCATAGTTGACCACTGGGGTCAGGATTATTCCTTGTGTGACATTGGTCCGATGCCCTGGGGTGATGGCATCATCGATATCCAGGATCTGGTCGTCCTTGCTGAGCATCTGTTTGAGGGCGTCAATGACGCCACTCTTATAGCTCATTGGCCATTGGACGAAGCACAGGGCGTCATCGCCTACGACAGCGCTGCTAATTCCGATGGCGTCCTAGTTGGCGGCCCGGTTTGGCAACCGGAGGGCGGTATGGTGGCTGGAACGCTTCAATTCGACGGTGTGGATGATTATGTCAGTACCGACCTTGTCTTGAATCCAGCGGATCCCGAAATATCTTCGGGATTCAGTGTGATTGCCTGGATCAAAGATGGCGCCCCGGGCCAAGCCATTATGTCACAGGCCGACGGCGTTAATTGGCTATGTATTGACTCGATAGAAGGCTGCCTGATGACGGAGCTCACGAATACCGGCCGGTCCTCTGTTGGCCCGATGCTTTCACAGGCAAAAGTCATCGATGACGACTGGCACAGGATAGGTATTGTGTGGGATGGTTCATACAGGTGTTTGCACGTTGACGGAGTAGAGGTTGTCAGGGATGATGCCCCGCTGTCTGCCTTGGAGGGCTCAGAAGGTGGCGTGTACATTGGCGCAGGGCAGGCTCTCGACGCAGGCAGTTTCTTCTCCGGTCTGATCGACGACATCCGTATCTACAATAGAGCCGTGAGTCCTTAGCATATAGGCGCCCATTTTGCATTGGAGCGTTCTTGACGCTTTACTATTGCCCTGAGGGCAGAAAGGTTGGTGTGAGATGAAACGTTTCGACACTTCCATAGTCAAGACGGCACTGCTCGCCTGCGTAATTGCCGTCGTGCTCACCGGCTTCTACTGTGCCGGAGCACTGTGCTTCGACTCCAACATCGGGTGCTCCCTCCAGACCGATTCACTCGGACAAGGTGACCAGGGGAACCTGCCCTGGAATTATGCTAGCAATCCGCAAAATGGAGGAACGTCTTCCGAGTGTGTATTGGCTTGCTCTCTTCCGGATGGTTGGCAGGCAGGTTTGAGCGGCGGGAAGCTCTGGATCACTCACTACAATCCAGATGGTAGCGTAGCTGACTCTTTGCCTTTCGACAGCGTCGAGAGTCTCTCTAATTGGGTCGAAGCTCACCCTGACTGCTGTGATGTCGACGTCGACAAGCTTGTGCCCGAAGCACCAAAGGACACTGTGCCTGTTTCTCGCGCTGAACTCATCAAGTAGATTGTCAGTTGGAAGTAGAGGAACGCTCAAAAAGAAACAAAACGCCCAATATAGTTGGAGGGCTGACAGCTTGAGAGAGTTGTCAGCTCTTTCTTTGAATAGTCCATTGAATGGGCTCGGAGCGTGCCCCGAGCATTAGGCTCTTATTTGACTTGCAGTCCCCGGCCGCTGAGGTATTCCTTTAAATCTCCTATCCGGATCATGCCGAAGTGAAATACCGAGGCTGCAAGAAGAACCGTCGCCCCGGCCTCGACTGCTTCGTAGAAATGCTCCAGCTTCCCGGCTCCGCCGGAAGCAACGATGGTCGCAGAACAGGAGCTGGCCATCGCCCTGATTACCGGAAGATCGAATCCCGTCTGAGCGCCGTCTCCGGCTTTGCTGGTCGGAAGTATCACCTGGACGCCGAAACCGTCGACCTTCTTCGCCCACTCGATGGCGTCGGTGCCCGTAGCGGTTCTGCCGCCGTCGATATAGACTTCGTAACCGGAGGGTAGCGATTCGTTGACGTCCACGTCGATAGCAACCGTTACTTTCTCCGGACCGAGTTCAGCCAGCATGTCCTTGATTATCTCGGGCTTGCGAAAAGCTGCGCTGCTCGTCGAGACCTTGTCGGCGCCTGCTTTGAGGACGGCCGCCGCCGAAGCCACGTCGGAAATGCCGCCCCCGACGGTGAAGGGAACAGTTGTAGCCTCTGCTACGTTCTTTACGACTTCGAGCATGGTCGGACGGTTTTCGACGGTCGCGGTTATATCGAGAAGCGCCAGTTCATCGGCCCCGGCCTGGCAGTAGGCTTTTGCGCATTCGACCGGATCGCCCGCATCGCGAATATCAACGAAATGGACGCCCTTAACCACACGGGCGTTCTGCATGTCAAGGCACGGCATGATACTTACTGATTTTTCCATCGTCATTTCTCCTTTTATCGAGACGTTGTTTCTGCGAAAATTGTAATACTTTAGCGAAGTGAAGCATTTCGCTAAAGCGGTTCAGAGTTCACGGTTCCAGGTTCACAGTTGATCGAAAAAAATAGCTTTGCTAGCCACCAACCCTGAACCGTGAACCTTCTAACCTGGAACCAGCACTTTTGCCGCACACGGCTAAAGTGTTACCGAAACTTCAATCGGCCGCATTGCCGGCGGTTAAGAAATGCCGGCGTGATAGTCTTGCAGCGATCGGACGTCGGGCTGTTTCTTGCGGATCGCCGCGATTCCCTTGGCGGCGGCGAGCGCCGCCGAAATCGTCGTGATATGAGGGACTTTGTATCGGATCGCAGCTTTTCGGATATAGGAATCATCCACCTTGCTGGCTTTGCCCCTGGGGGTGTTGATCACGAGCTGGATGCCGCCGTTCATGACATCGTCGGCGATGTGCGGCCTCTGCTCGCGCATCTTATAGGCGCGTTCGGCCTCGATGCCATGTTTGGCCAGGAACTTCTGCGTCCCTTCCGTTGCCTTAATGTTGAACTTCAGCGACTCGAAGCTTCGAGCCATGTCAACCACGTCGGGCCCTTTGTCTTTGTCGGCTATCGTCATCAGGACCGTCCCGGCTACGGGCAAGCGCCCCTGCGCTGCATCCTGGGCCTTGTAGAACGCCAGACCGAACGAATCGGCCAGCCCCAGAACCTCTCCGGTCGAGCGCATCTCCGGGCCCAACACGGGGTCCACTTCGGGATAGAAGTAGAACGGGAATACCGATTCCTTGACGCCAAAGTGCGGAATGCTGCGCTGTTTGAGCTTGAGGTCGCAGAGTCTCTTGCCGAGCATTAACTGCGTGGCGATCCGCGCCATGGACAATGCGCACACCTTGCTGACGAGAGGCACCGTGCGGCTCGCGCGTGGATTCGCCTCGAGGATGTAGACCTTATCGTCACAAATCGCGTACTGGATATTCATCAGCCCGACGACACCCAGCTCAATGGCGATCCTGCGCGTGTATTCGCAGATCGTGTCAATGTGCTTTTGCGGGATGGTTGTCGGCGGGATAACGCACGCTGAGTCACCCGAGTGCACGCCGGCCAGCTCGATATGCTCCATCACCGCCGGCACGAAGGCGTCCGTCCCATCGGCGATGGCGTCGGCCTCCGCTTCGATCGCATTTTCGAGGAACTTGTCGATGAGGATCGGGCGATCCGGTGACACATCGACGGCGGCCCGCATATAGCGATCGAGCATTTCCTCGTCGTGCACAATCTCCATCGCTCTTCCGCCGAGCACAAAGGAGGGGCGCACCATCAGCGGATAGCCGATCCGCGCCGCCACGTCCATGGCCTCGGCCAACGTACTTGCCATGCCGCTTTCGGGCTGAGGAATGCCGAGCTTGCGCATTTTTTGGCGGAAACGGTCGCGGTCCTCGGCCAGCTCAATCGTATCGGGCGTTGTACCGATTATCTTAACGCCGGCTGCCTCGAGTTCGGCGGCGATGTTCAGAGGTGTCTGACCTCCGAACTGGCATATTACACCCTCGGGTTTCTCCTTCTCGTAGATGCTGAGCACATCCTCGACCGTGAGAGGCTCGAAGTAAAGTTTGTTAGAGGTGTCATAGTCGGTGGAGACGGTTTCCGGATTGCAGTTGACCATTATCGACTCAATCCCTTCGTCTCGCAGGGCAAAAGCGGCGTGTACGCAACAATAGTCGAACTCGATACCCTGTCCGATGCGGTTAGGCCCGCCGCCCAGGATCATGACCTTGCGGTTGGGCGAGACATCCGTGACATCCGATGCGTTATACGTAGAGTAGTAATAGGCTGCGTTCTCGACGCCGCTGACCGGCACGGGATGCCAGCCCTCGACGACATTGAGCTTCATGCGGGCGGCCCGGATTTTCGTTTCGGCGATACCAAGAATCTGGGCCAGATACCGGTCCGCAAATCCATCTTTTTTGGCCTGTGTCAGCAGATCGTCGGGCAGAGTTTTGCCTTTGAACTTGAGGATCTTCTCTTCCAGTTCCACGAGTTCTTTCATCTGCTCGATAAACCACGCCTTGATATGAGTCATTTCATGCAGACTCCGTACGCTGGCGCCTTTGCGAAGGGCTTCGTACATGATAAACTGCCTCTCGCTGGACGGCTCGGTCAGCATGCGCATCAACTCATCGAGAGAGTTCTCGTTAAAGTCCTTGGCGAACCCGAGACCGTAGCGCCCGTCTTCTCTCGAGCGAATTGACTTCTGGAATGCTTCCTTATAGTTCTTGCCGATGCTCATGACTTCGCCGACGGCCAGCATCTGGGTGCCAAGCTTGTCCTCGAGCTCTTCGAATTTCTCGAACGCCCAGCGGGAGAACTTGACGACGACGTAATCGCCCGAGGGAGTATACTTTTCCAGTGTTCCGTCTCGCCAGTAGGGGATTTCATCCATGGTCAGTCCGCCTGCGAGCAGCGAAGAGACAAGTGCAATCGGAAAGCCCGTCGCCTTTGAGGCGAGAGCCGAGGATCGCGAAGTCCGCGGATTGATCTCGATCACGACGACTCGCCCGGTTTCGGGATCGTGAGCGAACTGGATGTTGGTGCCGCCGATCACCTGGATGGCCTCGACTATGTCGTATGAGTGCTTCTGCAGGCACTCCTGCAGCTTCTTGTCAATTGTGAGCATGGGGGCCGTGCAGAAGCTGTCGCCGGTGTGGACGCCCATCGCATCGACGTTCTCGATGAAACACACGGTAATCATCTGGTTCTTGCTGTCGCGCACCACCTCCAGTTCCAGCTCTTCCCACCCGAGTACAGACTCCTCCACCAGGATCTGTCCCACGAAGCTTGCGCGGAGCCCTCGCTCGGCGAGGGCGCTGAATTCCTCCATATTGTAGGCAAAGCCGCCTCCCGTGCCGCCCATGGTATAGGCGGGGCGCACGACACAGGGCAGACCGATTTCGGCGATAGCCTCTTCGGCTTCCTCGAGGCTGTTGGCGATCAGGCTGCGCGGCATATCAATGCCAAGCTTGTTCATGGTGTCCTTGAACGCCTGACGATCCTCGCCTCGTTTGATCGCATCGATCTGAACGCCGATGACCTTGACCCCATATTTCTTGAGCACGCCGGCCCGGGCAAGCTCCGATGAGAGGTTCAAGCCGGTCTGGCCTCCGAGATTGGGCAGCAGCGCATCCGGACGCTCTTTCGCGATGATCCTGGTCATAGTCTCCAGATTCAGCGGCTCGATATACGTCGCGTCCGCCATCTCGGGATCGGTCATGATTGTCGCCGGGTTCGAATTGACCAGCACTATTTTATAGCCCAATTGCCGCAGCGCCTTGCACGCTTGTGTGCCGGAATAGTCAAACTCGCACGCCTGGCCGATGATGATCGGCCCTGAACCAATAATCATTACCTTGTCGATGTCTTTGCGTTTGGGCATTATTTCACTCCACAAGTATAGGTTTTGGTGGGTCCTGAGCCGATGATCGTTACTTTGACGGTGCCTTTGCGTATGGTCAATTTAAAAGTCTCCAAGTATATCATTTTTCCATAGAAGTCTGTAAGCTGCGAAGGATTAGACTATAAGAATATTGCACTGTCAAACTATTCCCGGCCGCGTTTGTGAGAAGACACATAACACTTATTTGGAGTGCCCACTGAGAGACTATGAGAAGTAACACAACACCTTTCGAGAGAGCAAATCAGCGGAAATTTGAAGTTGCTCGTGGTTCATTTCGTACCAGTGGACAACACTTTCGTATTTGCTCGCCTCAGTCCCAAGCTCCGACAGCATGTTCGGCATCTGCAAAAGCAGCTCCCCGTTGAAAACCACGTTGTCCCTATTCGGAAAGAGGGCAACGTAAAAAATGTCCGTTTCGACCAGATCCTGAAAGAAATGGGTCCCGAAGGACAACTCGGGCATCATAGTGCTGCTCTCGTAGGCCATCTCTACAAGCACCGCTACATTGCTGATTTCGTGAAATCCTACAGGAACACCCAGGCTCGGCGTCGAGGTGCCCCATCTGCCCGGTCCAAACAGGATCGTCGCATCGGCGTACCTGTCACGAATCAGGCTGTTCAGCTTGCCGACAAGCCTGGCGACGTCGTATTTTTGCGACAGAGACAGCCGTGTGTATCCTTCCGGGTCAATATAGACCACGCGGCGTATCCGCTGAGCTATGCTGCCGCCCATGGAAAAACCTTCGGTCTCGAACAGGACTTTTCCCGGATCAACGCACGACGGCATCTCGACATGCGGCTGATGACCTCTGGTCTGTAGCGGTCTGCACTGGAGCAGGTTAATCATAGTCCTGCCGCCTTCGATGAAATTTGCCGTGAACTCGATATCGACGGGATAGCTGTACGCGGTTTCCAAGGCCTTTAGTATCTTCTGCATGTTCCGGATGAAGGATGTTTCCGAAAACAGCTTCTCAAAGGTAAGGAGCCAATATTGATCACCTCGTCCGCCTTGTTCCCTCACGCGCCTGGACAATTGAGAGTCTCGCACGGCAACATACTCCAACTCTGCGTCCAGTCCCTTGCCTAATAGCTCTTCAAACGCGACCGTCCGCAGGGTATTGTCTTTAGTATCGAGCAGATCAACGCGGTGCTGAGAGAACTTTCGCACGTCATCGGTCCCGGCCAGTGGTCTGGTCAAAGGTGCGTCAAGGGCGACTATCCGCGGATAATCATCCTCAACTCGATTCACAGCCCGCGTGCCCAGACCCAACACCAGTCTAAGCATCCCCGCCCCGGGATCCAACTGGGGATTCCAGACAAATGCGTTGTGCGACATTCCGACGCCGGCAAGGTCGGGGAAGAAATATCCGTTGCGGTGCGAACCGGAGACACGCTGAACAAGTAGCGCCATCTGCTCATCGTCCCGGTCCAAGCCTCTTTTGAGTCGATATGTCAGGGCGTCTTGTCCCATCATACTCGCATAGACTTGGCGCACCGCGTCCTCGAACCGAGAGTATCGCTCATCAGGGTCTCCCTGGTTGACACAGAAGAAGCTCTCATATTTGCCGGCGAAGGCATTGCCAAACGCATCCTCCAACAAACTGCTCGAGCGCACGATGATCGGCGATTGGCCGAAGTACTCTATCATCTCGCGAAACTGCTCACGAACCTGATCGGGGAACTTGCCCGTCAGTAACTTTTCCCTCAGTTCGGAGGCAGCCTTGAAATAACCCTCCGCAGACTTCTGCTCGACGCGAAGATTCCACCAGCCGTTCTCCACAAGATAGGTGTAGAACACATCCGATCCGACATAGAACGAATCATGGGGCTCCAGGCAATCGCTGAGTCCAAGTGATTCATCGGCCGAGATCACTTTGTTCGCCAGCAGCATTCCTACGGCCTTTCCCCCTATGAAACCTGTGCCGATCATGCGTTTCTTCACACCGAGCAGATCTTCCAGAGAGAAGTTCGACTGTGCCAGCGACAGCATGCGCTCCTCACGGCCGACCATCATTCTGCACAGTTGCTCGATAGCACTGTCTCTCTCCTGCGGTGAAGCGGAGACCTTTGCGCACAACTCCTCTGCGCCAATAAAAATCCTGTCCCAGTAATCCAAGGCCCTCCGGGCCGGCTCAGGTCCTTTCTTTGAGAAATAGGAAATCAGCCGTGCAGCATCGACGCTCGTGGTGATCGGTACAAACTCATCGTCCTTCTGGATGTGCGGGAGAAACATCGTCGGCGAATAACGATTCCAGACTTTCAATGGATGGACATGAAAACTCCCCTCGAAGCTGTAGAGGTCTAACAGGAGTTGCGTGGTCTCGCGAATGCGCGCTATCGTCTTGTAGGAGTGCTTGTCCCGCAACAGGCAGAAATAGGCTATTGTATCCAACTCAAAAAGGTATGGGCACGTTACCAGGAAAAAGTTGCCAATCATCAAGTCCGTCGCCCAGGCACTGAGCAGATCGGAAAGACAGTCAAAGACGTAGTAGGCCTCTTTGCCTTCCTCGGTGATGATATTGTGAACCTGCGACGAGAAAGTCTCGAAGCCGCTGGCTGCATGCAGTTCGTGAATTCTGACGTTAGGTCCGGGCTTGACGAGAGGCTGATGGTCGGCAAATCTCATGTACACAAGTTTCCGCCCGTCCTCAGCGGCCTTGGCAACGTATGGGCCCACGAAACTGCGAAAGTGCTCAACGCTGTCCACCTGCCAGACGACATTGTCGCCTTTCTGCAGACCGGTAAGTATCTCATCCAGACTTTCAAAGCCCGTACTTGCCCATCCCACCATGTTTCCATTTCCCCATTGCCGCGGGAGATTGCGGCATCAGATTATCCTTAATCAAGAGAGCCCCGCGCGCCAGCAAGACGCATGACCTTCGCAAGAGCAAAAGAAAAGGGCGATTCCGGAAGAAACGCCCTTTGCCCTGTTAGGTCATTAATCGTACTCTAAACAACCCCTTGGTCAAGCATGGCGTCAGCGACCTTCACGAATCCCGCGATGTTGGCGCCCATTACGAGGTTGCCCGGCTGTCCGTATTCTTCGGCCGCCTCATAGCACTGTTTGTGGATGGCAACCATAATATCATGCAGTCGCTGGTCTACCTCTTGCCGCGTCCATGAGATGTGCATCGCGTTCTGCGCCATTTCGAGCCCCGAGGTGGCTACGCCACCAGCGTTTGCGGCCTTGCCGGGACCGTAGAGTATCTTGGCGGCGAGGAACTGTTCAACGGCCTCAGGTGTACTCGGCATGTTGGCTCCCTCGGCGATAACACGACAGCCGTTTTTGAGCAATGTCTTTGCATCCTCGCCATCAATCTCATTTTGAGTTGCACTTGGGAAGGCGCAGTCGCACGTAATGCCCCAGGGACGCTCGCCCTCGCGGTACTCAGCCCCAAACTTGTCCGCGTATTCCTTGATACGTCCGCGCCGTACGTTTTTCAGCTCCAGCACGAAAGCCAGTTTCTCATCGTCAATCCCATTGCGATCGTAGATCGTACCGCCGGAGTCAGAGAGACTGACAACCTTCGCCTCGAGCTGGTTCAGTCTTTCCACGGTGTATTGCGCCACGTTTCCGGAACCGGAGACGGTACAGATTTCACCTTTGAAGTTTTCGCCGCGGGTCTTCAACATTTCCTCGGCGAAATAGACACAGCCGTACCCGGTGGCCTCGGGACGAATCAACGATCCACCCCAGTTCAGCCCTTTGCCGGTGAGAACGCCGGTGAACTCATTGGCAAGACGCTTGTATTGACCGAACATGAAACCGATCTCACGTCCACCGACACCGATGTCGCCCGCCGGCACGTCGGTATCCGAACCGATATGACGACATAGTTCAGTCATAAAGCTCTGGCAGAAACGCATGACCTCGTTGTCGCTCTTGCCCTTCGGGTCAAAATCTGACCCACCCTTGCCCCCCCCCAGGGGCAGAGTAGTAAGCGAGTTCTTGAACACCTGCTCGAATCCGAGGAATTTGAGGATGCTTGCATTGACTGAAGGGTGGAATCTCAGGCCGCCTTTGTATGGGCCAAGCGCGCTGCTGAACTCAAACCGAAATCCACGATTGACTTGAACGTTGCCCTTGTCGTCGAGCCATGGTACTCGAAATATAATCTGCCTCTCCGGCTCTACCACCCGATCGAGTATTTTGGCGTCGACATACTCCGGATGTCTTTCCAGTACCGGCCCCAGAGAGTCAACAACTTCTTTTACCGCTTGTTGGAACTCTGCCTCGCCCGGATTGCGTCTTAGAACGTCCTCGTAAACGCCCTGAATGACGGTGTTCACTGCCATTTGATTAAGCTCCTTTCCAAAAAAGTTAGTCAACAAAAACTCTATTCGATCGGCAAGAAAATGCCGAAACTCCCAAGTACCATATCATAACGGCAATGTCAATCGATAAATATCCGCCTAATGTCGGCAGTTTTGCCGGCCGGCCGGCTCGATCGGCAAAAATACTTGCTTTTTGCCGAACGTCAGGTATACTTGACCGCAAAGCCATTTGAAATGTCGGCGCGGTGGCGAAATTGCCGCTCATGGGGCCTGGAAAATGCAGAAAAAAATCGAGAAAAAAATTGCAATTCTCAACGTGCTCAAAGAGCAAATCCACCCGGCCAGCTCTGCGAAAATTACCGAGTTGCTTTCCCTCGGCAGCCTCATGTTCAGCGAAAGAACAGTGAGATTCTATCTACGGGAACTCGACGCTGAAGGACTGACCATCCCTCACGGCAGAAAGGGCAGAGTCATAACCGAAGCCGGCCTCGCCGAGATACGATCCTCGACAACAAGACAGATGCCGGGCACATTGTCGGCCAAAATAGACCAAATGATTTACAGAATGACCTTTGACCTGCCAACGAGAAGTGGAACGGTTGTCGTCAATACCTCGCTTGTGGATCCCAATCTGCTCGCGAGCTGTGTCGAACCGGTCTGCAAAGTGTTCGCCAAAGGCTTTGCCATGGGCAAACTGATGACCCTGCTGCGGCCCGGCGAGACAATTGGCGATGTTCTGGTCCCTGAAGGCAGGGTTGGGTTCTGTACCGTCTGTTCGATTACGATAAACGGCATTCTGCTCAAGCACGGAATACCGATGGCATCCCGTTTTGGGGGATTGTTGGAGGTCAGGGACGGCAAAGCGCTGAGATTCACCGAGATCATACACTACAGTGGGACCAGCATTGACCCGCTTGAAGTATTCATCCGAAGTGGCATGACAAACTATCAGGGAGCAATACAGGATGGAAACGGGCTTATCGGCGCCAGCTTCAGGGAGTTGCCCAGTGAGAGCAGGCAGAGACTCATAAACATTGGCCAGCGACTGGAGGAAGTCGGCCTCGGCGCGATCATGGAGCTCGGTTTGCCCGAGCAGCCCTTACTGGATATCCCCGTGCCGTCCGGCAGGGTTGGCGCGATCATTGTAGGCGGTCTGAATCCGATTGCAGTTCTGGAAGAGCGCGAACATCGTATCTTCTCCAGGGCCCTATCGGGCCTGATCGAATATGACAGGCTTTTTCGCTTCGAGGAATTCCCCCGGCGCCTACAGAGCTACCTTTAGGACCGGCGATGAGTTTTTCACCGTTCTGCTCCCAGCCCGCACATATTGCCCAAGCTGAATTAGACACAGATTTCACTGATTAACACGGTTTCTTGGGCCACAGAGGCCACAGAGATCACCGAGAAAAGAGTAATGATTGTCATTCCCGCCCCGCATCCCAGTGCGGGATAAACTCCAGCAGGAATCCAGATCGTAGGGTGCGATGAATCGCACCATTTTACTGGTCCCAAATAACTACATTAGGCAGGATTAACGGGATTTACTCGGATTTTTGTTCACCACGGAGGCACGAAGGAAGACAATAGTAAATAGTCAATGACAAGGCCCTATCCAATTCTCCATTCTAAATTCGAAATTCTACATTCCAAACAGTCATCCCGACTCCGTTCGACTTCGCTCAGGATAGACTCCGTGGAGGGATCTGGCTGCAAGTAGAGACCTGCCAACATCCCCGGCCAGATGTCTCGACGGTGCTCGACATGACAAAGCAGCCGAGGAACCTACATGGGTGACCCCCTCATTTCCCTCCCCCTCAAAGACCTATCGTCAAGCAACGAATGAGAATAATCACGGCATGACAGGAACCTATATGAATGACCCCTTTAGCTCTCGCCCGATCATGTTAGGGCTACCATAATGATGCTGATCGCTTCCGCCCGAAAGTGATTAGAACTACCGGGATGAACAGAGTATTTCGTTATGGAAGGACGGTGACGGTTGGTCAAACCGTTTTGGGGCGAGTGGAGCTAATGTTGACATTGGAAATGGCCGACATATGGATAGCGAGAACATCCTTATATTTGATTAGTTAGCGGCATGGAGTCCCTGCCAATGACGGGAAGTTAGGGATGTTATGCGGAAGCCATATGAACATTGTTAGGCGGCTCTGTGTGCAACACTAGAATCAATGAGGAAGCAAACCATCAACCGGAGGAAACGCTATGAAGAAGTGCCAATTCTGCGCTGAGGAGATCCAGAATGAAGCGGTCGTCTGCAGGCACTGTGGTCGAGATCTCGGGGAGGCATCTGGCTCCGAGGTTGCGGAAAAGCCCCGCCAAATGCACGTTAGTCCAGGTGTGGCATTCCTAGTAATTGTTCTGGCGGCTATTGGTATCGGTGTGTGGTACAGCGGCGGCTTCTCTGGAGGTACAGATTCATCCGGCAGGTTTGTGATGCCGCAACGGGTCACGGCTTCGCCGCCAGTAGTAACAAAGGCAGAATACGACCAGATAAAAGATGGGATGTCGTACACTCAGGTACGGCGAATCATTGGTGCAGTGGGAGAGGAGCAGAGTCGGTCGGATCTAGGCGGAACAACTACCGTGATGTACGCGTGGATGAACGCCAACGGCTCAAATATGAACGCAATGTTCCAGAATCACGAGCTTATCATGAAGGCCCAGTTTGGCCTTCCGTAGGGAGCATCCTAACATGCACTGCACCGGACGCTTCCGCTCGCTCCAGGCTGGTGAGTTTGTGTCGTTATGCAGGAAAGCCAATGACAGACGAACTCGGCATTCTCGACTTGCTAACCGTTCATGGATTTGATCCGCACTGCAGATCGAAACTGATTCGCCACCAAGACAAACGATATGACATCGCTACACTGATTCGGGACGGTTGGATGGACCTCTACCAGGCCCACCAAGCTCGCGATATCTTCGGTGACTGTGATTTTATCGTCACATTCATTGGCGATGGCGGCACTCGTGCAAAGTTTCTTCGCGTCTATCGTGTTCTTCGAGGACGTCCCCGAACTGCTGCTGACGGACCTGATGATTCGCCATTCACAGATTGGCGTGACCAAACCGGATACTTCTATGACCTCGAATATCAACCACAGTACGCTGACCTTGAAGGTCGCGTGGTAATTGAATGGGGTAGTGGCGCCTTGGCATGGCATCAATACATGAAGAATAAGCTTGTTATCGAAATATTTCCACCCGGCAGAGCACTACAGCAGTTCTCTGATTACTTGGACTTCACGCTGTCGCATCAAGAACTTCAGGAACTCATCTCAAATCCCGCAGCTCACAGAGATTGGCATTCAAGCTTGTCTGCCGTAGCTGGTGTTTACTTGATCCTGGCTGAAACAACAGGTGAGCAGTACGTTGGTTCCGCGTATGGTCTTTCTGGCATTTGGGGCCGTTGGCAACAATACGCCGCCAATGGGCACGGCAACAACAAGTTGCTAGAACAAATCATCAAAAACAATCCAGCCTATCCTAAAGCATTCAGGTATTCTGTCCTTCAGGTATTGCCCAAAAGCACAAAAGACTCTGAAGTCAGGCGCTGGGAGTCGCAATACAAAGTAAAACTTGGCAGTCGTGCAACAGGGCTCAACGCCAATTGAACGATTGCATAACCAGCGGCTCCATTGAGACGTCTCTGACGAGCCGCTCCTGAACCGCATAATTAGAAAGAACAGATATCTTGTTTGTTTAGGGAGTAAGCAATGAAAGCAAATGATTACGCAGAACAAGTAGTTCATGAATTCAGGAGACATATCACGGATCATGTCTTCCTCAGCATCCAGCACAACGAGAAGCGAATGCGTGAATACCAGACAAGAGTCAATGAGAACTCTCTTCGGGAAGTGAACCAAGCAATTGGGAAGAAGGTGAAAGAGATATTCTGCCTGGATGACGATGGTGTCAGTCCTGCGCCGAAGAGTTGGCTGATAAAGGTCTACACTCTGTATAAATAGAAGGCAGGTTGTGTTGAGTCATTTCTAACACACCGATCGAGCAGACGGACGGTTCAATCACGGCCCGTGCAGGGCAGGCCCGCGCCGAAACCGTCTGCAGCTCAGCGCAACGTTAACAGAAAATGGGGGACAAGGGAGCCCTTAAGTTATAAGTGAACTTTTGCAAAGTTGAAATATCTAATGCGAAATGGGCAATATGACGATAAATATCGATAGCAAGACATGTTACAGAATCAAGGAGGATTCGACAATGCCAGCTATCGTAGAATTTCCGAGTGTCGTGCG
>JADHXR010000032.1 GCA_016782865.1 Phycisphaerae bacterium | reverse complement strand
CTTTGGCCACTATATCTGGCGGGCCAACGCATTCGACGGAAAGGCGTATCTCTGCGGTCGGCGAAAGAAGAACTTCGCAATCGCGCCAAGGGGTGAAGGTTCGGCAGTCGAATCCGCAATGTTGGAAAGTGAAGACGGTCTGATCTGGCGTACCCGTACTCTGTTCCAAAAGGTCCGCGGTGACGAAACCGCGTTTCAATTTGAGGCTGACGGAAGTGTCATCGCTGTCAGCCGGCGAGGAAGAGATAAAGCTCAACTGCTGAGGTCGGACCAGCCTTACACACTGTGGGAACGCAAAGAACTCGACCGATACATCGGAGGACCACTGCTAACGCGCTGGGGCGGCCGCTACGTGGTTGGCGGCCGCAAGACCATTGGTGAAGTGGGGCCTAAGACCTCGCTGTGCTGGCTTGCGAACGACCAATTGCACGAATTTGCCGAACTGCCAAGCGGCGGCGACAACTCCTACCCGGGATTTGTTGAGATAAGCCCGAACCGCGCTACTGTGTCGTGGTATTCCTCGCACGAAAGAGACGCGAACGGCAAAACCATAACCGCAATCTACATGGCGGATCTGGAAGTTGTGGAATAACTACGGGGTTCGTTGGGCAGCAAACCACATGGGCAGGAAAAGCTGCTTGCCCTCACTGTTATTCAAGTCAATTAGTACTGGTGGGTACTGCTGTTGTATGTCACCCTGTGAAAACCTGGTGGGTTTCAATGTAGGCTGGATCGATCTTAACACCGAGACCTGATCCGGAAGGCACCTTGATCACGCCGTCGATGCTCTCGAATTTCTCCGCCTTGCTTTCCAAAGGAATCGGCGTGCCATTGGCGTCCTTGGTCTGAAACATTTTGAACTCGTGGTACTTAAATGCGGCCGGACACACGGACACCATTTGCAGCATATAGACATAGCCTAATCCTCCGCCGGAAATGTGCGGCGTAATGCTAATGCCAGCGGCCTTTGCCATGCGTGCTACCTTCATGGTGCGGATCATGCCGCCGAAATAAAACAGGTCGGGCTGAACAATCTGAAAGACCTCATTGCCAACCAGATACCGGAATGCGTGCATCCCAAATTCTTCCTCCCCTCCGGCCATGGGAATATCGAGCGCTGCTTCCACCTGTTTCTGCTCCTCATACCAATCCCAGGGAAGAGGCTCTTCGTAGAAGCCGTAGTTGTACTCTTCCAGGATTTTGCCGATGCGGATGGCCTCCTTCACTGAATAGGATCCGTTTCCGTCGATCATCAGTACCATGTCGTTGCCGAACACCTCGCGCGCCATCCGGATGAGCTTATCCGTGCGCCCGGGGGCATTGTCAATGTCGGACGCCAGATTGTCACCACGGCCCGCCCGGAGTTTGACGGCCTGGGCCTGCATTTCCAAGGCATCCCTTTTCATTAATGCGAGAGACTCTTCCGGTTCCAATTTGCGCAAATTCGTGTAATGGTGTCCCAGGTAAATGGCAACCTTCGGATTCAGGATATCACCGATCAGGAGCCCCACGGGTTTGCTCGCGATGTTGCCCATCATATCGAGGATGGCGAATTCGATAGTAGCGATTTGCACGCAAAACGGCACCCCCTGTACTTTGACATTCCCTTCAGAGACTCGGTAGAGCAACTGATCGAGATCACGGGCGTCCTTTCCGGCGAAGAAGGGGATCAACGTGTTCACGAACACCGGATAGCTCTGCTTGGCAATGAAGGGGTGGCCAATCGATAGGCCCTCTGCTCCGTCCCGGGAACGCACTCGGCAAATAAAGTTGTTCCTGTTTCGAAGTAGCTCCACTGATGCGATTATTACAGGAGAAGGAAACAGTTCCCGTTTTAGAACGGGTTGTTCAAGCACCTTATCGAGAATCGCGTAATCGGTCTTGGGCAACCCGGCCCCTTGGGTAGGATGAGACGATGCAAGGGTCGAGGCTCCGCCTGCAAACGCAGCAGATTTCAGGAAGTTTCGACGACTTGTTTTCATAAGATCTCCTAAGCGTAAAATCTCACTGTCTGCGTTCCAATGGTGTAACAAGGCCAAGTAAATACCTTAGCTGTGCTGGCTGATATTGTAACCGACTATACGTCATCTTTCGACGCATTTTTCAGAGGAATAGGTCTTATTAGCCACTGGTGGATGCAGATGCACACAGCCCGCCCTCTAGCCCCATTTTCCGCAGGTTGATATTTGCGTGACATTGTTGTCGGCGGCCTAAGTTCACGTTTGAACGGGCTGGGTGACTAACCGTTTGATTTGGTCCTGTATATAGGGAAGACGCAAAGTACGGAAGATTGCTTCTTGTGGCTGGATTAACGGGAACGGTGTGACCTGAACGCTCTGTTCGTTATAATGAAGGCCAATGGCTGAGAAGGCGAACCGTTTGAGCAGTGTCTCTGCTGTCGTTCGGCAAGAAACCCCCTTTGCCAATCGATAACGACGCTGGAGTAAGTAGAAGGCCATTAAGGCAAGGAACTGAACAAGAATCAGACTCTCAATACGTGTCACTTTCTTGAGAAACAGCGGACGAAGACGGATCGGTGCCTTCCATTGGTGATGGGCTGTTTCAATATGGTGCTGTTCCTTGAAAGCGGTAAACACATCGTCTGTGCCGTGCGTCTTTTTGGGTAGACTTGTACTGATGGCGTAAAGACCATCATAGTGGGCGTCTCGTTCGGCGAGTTCCCGGTGGTATTGATATGAGAACGTTAGCTTGGGCCATCTCTGGCCTTTACGCCGAGCCGGAAGAGATTTAAGCTCCTTCGAGGTCAATTCTCGTACTTGATAGGTGAAGTAGTTACGTGCCTGTTTCTTTCCATATAAGGCCTCCACTTTTTTAACAACAGCACCCGTCTCCTTCTGATAGCCATTGTCTACACTATGGCGAATATCTTCCAGCCCTTGCTTGATCTTGGCGGTATACTTAGCCCTGGTCTTACGGCAAACCTTCATATCAGCGGTACTGTGGACAAAAATAAGACGAGCACGCATGGAAACCTTCACCTTTTTGTTCTTTCCTTTTGCCGTATCATTGTTTCTTGCCTCGGGCTTTTGCATATAGCTGATCCGGTACGGTATCTCCCCAATGAAATAACGCTCCCATGTCTGCTGAGAGGTATTAAGCCGACGCTTTTGCTTCTCTTTCATCGACAAGAAAGAGGCTTCCTTCATCTCTGGCTTATACTGGTCATACAATTGGGCCAACTCATCCGTCCAGGTGACAGAGCTGATGAAGTCAAATTTATGCTTGCGAACCATGCTAATGGCGTGCTCAGAACTAAAGCAACCTCGGTCCGTAATCATCATCAAACGGTTTGGCTTGACATATTTGAGCAGGTGTTGGAGGTTCTTGGCAACTGCCGTATGCCCATTGGAACTGCCATCTGCCGAATGATAGAAGAAGGGAACCGGCCCTCTACCATCGTTGGCCAGATTGACCCCGACCTGGGCCTCCTTGATATCATCTCCAGGCCGTGCATGTCGGCCGACCTCAATCTTGAAGGGCACCACGTCGGGACAAAAGGATGGACTATCCGATGTCTCGTCATAGTCTCCCGTAAAATGGAAGCTGGTTGGGTCATAATGCACTTTAGCCAGACTCACATTAAAAGACGCAGACACATGCAATGCAATATCGGCCAAGATATTCCATCGCTTGGCAAAAACTACATCAAGTGCCCGGCCCAGCCGATCATCATTTAGGGCCGTTGCCGGGACCCCCAGAAGAAATTCGGCGCCACTATACTCAGCCCACTGGCCCACCTGATAGAGCGGTTCCGGGCTGCAGAGGCGGTTGGCTACCAGGGCATGGATCACCTCTCCGACAGCCACTTCGAGCCGTTTGTCCGGGGGGCAATGCTGATTCACAATTCTACGGATATCCATCTTCTCAAGCAGTGGATTGACCAAGGCTAAGGGTCCGAGATTCCTGCCGATCAGTTCTGATGGATCAAGAACCTCTACAGGGATCGATACACGTTTAGTCATGATTCGGCTCCTTCGGTTTTGTTGCGCCATCCTGACTGAACTATTTGGATTTCTTTAACCTTGCTAATTCGATGCTGGTATGCACCAGTGTCTTGACCTTTTCCATGAGTTTGTGGTAATTGTCAATTTCTCTTTGAACCAACGATAGTCGCTGTTTTGACACGAATTCTGTATAGCTCTTTCCTTCGAAGGTATAGCTGAGATAATGGTAGGGTCCGTGACGCACAGGTTTCTTAGGGCGACTGCAACGGCATCCCGTTTTTCCACAGACACTACGGCGTTCATAAAGGGTGCCAGGTCGCACGGGTCCCAGATTTACGATCTGCTGTTTTAGCCTATCTATTTTATTTCGTAGTGTTTTTGTGCCCATGATCTGATAGCATAGCAATGCTATCAGACTTTGTCCACAAAAAAATAAAAAACATAGAAAATATTTTTCCACACACAAACTTAACAGGGAACAGTTTCAGGTACGTTAACTTCAAGGCCTAATCTAACGTAAAGCTATTCCTGTACGCCGAGAGTAAACCTCTCGATCGGCATACCGTTTAGAAAACCCGGATGTCACCTGGATTTACCGCTAACAGACCTGCGGAAAATGGGTCTAGCCGGAACCAAAAAGACTTAGAGCCTCTAACAAAATGAAATATTTTCAGGTCCTGTGAGCGATGGCATGAGTAGTTTAGTATTGCACATATGAGCAAGGAGGCTACTCATGGCAAAACAAATACTGAACGACGAGCTATGGCAAATCATAGAACCATTGATCCCAAAGAAGAAGCGAAGATTCCGGTGTCTTTCTGATCACCGTAAGACCAGAGTTCGGAGTAGTAGCAAGCGTAGTCAACCGTGCCGTCCGGCATATCCAATGGTTTCAGCCTTTCGATCTTCTTGTTCTCGTATAGATCCCAATAGCGTTTTGGAGCCACAAATGGAAGATGTGGTTTATAAAATCCGGCAAAAATGCAGAACGGTCGGTCCCTGTTTTGCTTCATTGCTTCTATTTGTACCCCGCGGGCATTCGTGAAGTTTTACCCCGTACATTGAATCCGATGGCGTAATATTTTTCACAGGGAGATTGCCGACTCAAGCAAGAAACGGACATGTTCTAGGACTCTATTTGGCAAAATTGAAATTCGTAGTGACATTTTGGAGACACGTCGTTTCAAGGAGGTTCGACGTTTTGTAGGTCAGAAAAATAGGGCCGTTTTGTGGTGACATGTCACTCTCTAGAAGCTTCTGTTTGCGGTAGTTTTGCTCGCCACTTGACGGCCTCTTCAGGCTTGTTCCAGGCTTCGTAGAGTTCGATAAGGTTGTTCCAAAAATCCAACGTGTGTGGGTGAGCGTCACCGAGTGAGGGGGCGGGCTTTCACTCAACTACGATGATATCGTGGATTTGGAGATGTGGGAGTGTCAGAGTGATGTTGCCGAGTGAGTAGTCGTAGTCTAGTGGTCGATTTGCCGGTTCAAGTGTAACCTTCTTCGGCGTTTTGGGTGTGTGAATAGGGACGTATGCCAAGCACTGCCTGGCAAAACCGTATCCCCACAGAACCACCACATGAGGGTATTTGTGCAGCTTTAGCTTTACAGTTTTCACCCATGATACCGTGATTGGTGAGTGACTTCTATGACGGAAAATCCTCATGATTAAGCATGCGGTTGGCTATCAGCTTTCTCGAAGCGAGGATGTCCAGCAGACGCAAGGCCGCCGCTGGTCCTTTGTTGTGGTCCAGTTCCATCGCGTATCGAATCAGAGTTCCAAGACACTAGCGGCGCCCGATCCAGATTTGTTCGACCTCCTTCAGCATCCGACCCTTCGTTTCCGGCATTTCTCATATGGATTTCCCATGTGGTACTTCACCGCAGCGGTTCTCACCGCGGGATCGGCCAGACCTTGATCTGTTTTCTTCCCGCCGGGGCGGCAAACGGTCCTGGAGAGGGATTCCGTTCGTTTCTCTTCATACCGAGGTAATCCGTGTCCAGACAATAGGACGATCCGTCGGACTGCTCATAGGAAAGACCGGGCGTCTTGGCTCTGCCCAACAGTTCAGTTGTGACCAAGGGACACTGTTGTTGCGTAATGGCTTTCTCGATCGTTATTTGAAGGTACATGCCATCCGGTTTTTCTATCAGCTTAAGAGCAGGATCGGTATCGGCCAACACGAGTGGTTTGGATTCGTGCTTTGACGATTTGGCGCCCTTGAGGAATACGTTGCCGCCCATGAACACTGGCAACACCGCACGGTCATATCCGGCCAGACCTTCATTCACCAAGATATTGTTGTAGTAGCGTTCATCACCGCTAAGGTTCTCATGCAATCCTGCCACATCGGTCGCGTGCACCTTGAGATAGGGCGTCAAGCGACGTTCGCCCACAGCAACATGGATACGGCCTGCAATCAGGTTATGCACATAGGCGGCGCCCTGGGAGTTGACCAAGATGCCGTTGCTGGATAGGAGGATGTTGTTATCCACCAGGAAGGGGCCGTGATTGACTTCTACGAACAGGTCTTCACTGGGACCGTTATCGTGCAGCAGGTTGCGCGTGACACGCGTGCCCTGGGTCATCCAGTCCAGCCAGATACCGCGCGTGGTACGGTATATGTGGTTGCGACTGATGACGGTATCCACGGCCCCGTGGAACTTGATCCCGGCCATTTCCGCCCCAGTGAACAAGCGGCGCACGTGGATGTCGTGGATGGTATTGTCCGTGATCTGACTGAACACCGGTCCCATGCTGCCGACGATCCCAGCCTGCTCGCAGTGGGAGATGTGGTTGTTGCGCACTACATGGTGGCCGATATTGGCCTTGGACCAGCCCCGGGCCAGGGCACGCTCGATGGTCTTGACGTAGCCTTCGGCCGAGTTCTGTGAGGTATTGTCAAACTCGTCGCCGTGTTTGCCGAGTGTCACTCCCGTGCACACGGAATAGCGAATGGTGTTGTCCTCGATGATCCAGCCCTTGCTCCAGTGGGTACCGATCAGACCGATCTGCTCAGCCGTGGGCGGCGCCCAGGGAGTGGCCGCGTGTTCCAGGAAAAAGCCGCGGACGGTAATGTAGTTGATGCCCGGTTGTTCCGGATAGAACACGGCCTGGCGCACATTGATCTCGACCTGTGCTTCATTGGGATTGACGTCTTTAAATTGAGCCCAAATTGTGGTGTTCGAATCATCCACTTGGGCAAACCACAGGCGCAGATCCCGTGTGCTCCGCGAGTGGGGTCCCCTGAAGACCAGACAGAGCGTCTTGATCCCGCTGGTCGGTTTTATCTTGGCCTGGAACGATGACCAGGATTGCCAACCGCCTGTATTGGGTACCCTACAGGTGCCCAGCAGCTCCCCATCCGGTGCGTCCAAACGAATCTCGATGATGCCGCCTCGCGTGGCCGAGGCCGCGCGCATCTCGATCTGTCGGCAACGGTGTCCCAGGTCCACCCGCTCATAGCGTACCCAATCGCCTGGATCGATCCAGCCGATGCACTCACCGCCTTCCGAGCAGGGCGCTTTCTGAATGCCCTGTTGCGCAGCATAACTGTTGGCCTCAACGCGTCCGACCTTGCCGGTTTGCAGCCAAGCCACGTTCAGCAGGGCGCCGCCGCCCCCCGGTGCATACAGCGAGCTTGCCTGTCCAACAGGCTGCAACACATGCTCCAGTTGGGCGGCCTCTGTCAGCCAGTGGCCGTTTAGATACACCGCACCCGTGTGATGCTCGCGTCCCTTGGGATTAAACCAGTCGCCGTTGATCAGGTCCTTGTAGGGATTGAAGTCTCCGAAAAAGCGATTGGGGATCGTGACCTTCCAGGCATCGTGCTGAACCGGCTGCCAGCCGGTGACGGGCTCCGAGCCCCTGATTGTGACTCTCTCTCCAGCCGCGGCCTGATAAACGATGCGCTTGTCAGCAGACGTCCCGCCGCGCGATGGATCGATGCGTTCCCGGTAAACGCCCTCATGCACGGTGATCGTATCCCCGGGCTGAGCCATCCGAGCAGCCGCAGAGATCGTTTTGAATGGTGTAGATGCGGAGCCGTTATGGGTGTCAGAACCACTTTGTGAGACATGATATTCTTTGGCCGAGCCAGCCGTGCAGGCTAACACGATGAATCCGAACTGCGTCCATTTCATGATAACTGAATCTCCAATTGATTGGTTGTTGATTTCGATGTGCACAGATTACCCTACGTTTGCCCCCGGCATTGCTCATGTCCGAAGCAATTCTACCAATCCTCAAACTCCCACACATTGGAAAAAGCATAACTGAACAAATACAGGAAGAACTATCTCATTTTGCGCATAAGTACCTTCATTCTTGGCAAAGCACTTGAGGAGTAGTTGTCAGGCATAAAATCTACGTGCCCCAGATTCCCAGGGGGATTCTAACGCTTTCCATACCATAAGTTCGCGATTTCTCAATCAGCAGTATGATTCTTGGAATCCCGGATATGCTCTGTTTGTACACTGCATCAGAACACAACTCAAGGGAAATGCGCACTATGAAGACTATAATGCGCAATATGAGGTGGATTTCTTCGCATATTTGCCGTTATAGTATTGTGAATATGAGAGAAAATACGAGAGCTGGAATGGGCACTGCCATGTTGGACAAGTATGAATACCTGGTGTCGTTGGGTATGCGGTGAAAGGCAACATTGCTTCGATCAGTGTGAAGTGTTTCGAATCAAGGCCATGGAATCACGCAGAGGATTCACGCTAATAGAGTTGTTGGTTGTGATTGCCATCATAGCTTTATTGATGGCGATTTTGATGCCGACCCTCCAGAGAGCCCGCGAGCAGGGTCAGCGGGCCGTTTGCCTCGGCAATCTCAAGCAACTGGGCCTGGGGCGCAGATTCTCTATGCCGATGACAACGACGACAAGCTGGTCAGCAGCGAGGCAGGCGGGCGATGGAGGAACGAGTTCGGTGAGCCCTGGGTGGGCGTGACCTGGGCGTCCGGATGGGCACAGGGTGGACAATTACCGGAGAATGACCAGATAAAAGGGATCAAAGACGGCGCATTGTGGCCCTACGTGACGGAAGTAGATATCTACAAGTGCCCTGCGGGGCATCGGGGAGAACTGATGACGTACGCGATGATGATAGCCAGCAACGGCAGATCCGTAGAAGGCAGTCCTGTCTTCAAGAAACGGATGCTCGTTCCGCAGCCGGCCCAGAGACTATTCTTCATCGACGAAGGTCTATCGAGCCCTGACGCCTACTCGACGAGGTACAGCGAACCCAGGTGGTGGGATCAGCCGGTCACGAGGCACGGTGACGGGACCAATTTCACCTATGCGGACGGACACTCCGAATACCACAAGTGGAAAGGTATCGAAACGATCAAGCAGGGACGTGATAACGTGCGGACCTGGGTGGGGCTCTTTGCTCCTGCGACGGAGGAAGGTAAGAAGGATGTGCAATGGGTGCAGAGGGGCATCTGGGGAAAACTCGGATATGATGCGTTCTGAACGATTACCCGCTGCGGTGAATGTATGAGTACGAGAAGCGAAGAAGGATTTACGCTAATTGAGTTGCTCGTTGTGATCGCGGTCATTGCGGTCCTCATGGGCGTACTGATGCCGGCGCTGAAGATCGCCAGAGATCAGTCGCGACAGGTGATGTGCAGTTCAAACCTGAGGCAGTGGGGTATTGCCGTTGCGACCTATGTCGGTGAGAATGACGGGCGTCTCCTAAAGACCGACGATACCTGGGGCGGCGGCCCCGAGGGGATCATCGCCTGGTCAACTGAGGACAAGGCCAGGGCGCATCCGGGCGAGTTCAGCTTGCCCGTTTTTGGCCCTTACATGCCGGGCTTTGATTACGAAAAACGCGATCTCGGAGATGCCTGGCTCTGTCCGGCCAACAAGATGGACTACTACTGGATGACCCATGAGCACTGGGATGCGGCTAGGTTCATTGTGATGGAGTATGCCTACTGGGCTCGGATGGACATCTACCGCGACCATACCACCCATCCGCAGCACTTGACGGAGAGGGAGCTTACAGGCAATCGGATTATCGTGACTGATGCCTGTTTCAGACTGGGCGGCACAAACGGATATCTCTACAATCACGGCCGACGAGGCGCCTCGGTGCATAGGAATCCTGAACTTTTCAATTGGGGCCACATGGATACCGGCCCGCCCGCCATCACCGGGCTCAACCGCTGCTTCGGGGACGGGCACGTCGAATGGAAAAGCCACTCGGAGTATGACATAGATCTTATGAATGACTGGAACGACAGAACCGAGCCGAGAGTCCTCAGCGGCAACCAAAGCTTCTATTGAGCATGATAGGTCTCGCCGGACTCGCCGCGGCCTCTCCAACCAACCTGCTGCGTGCTGAGAGATTCATTCAGGTACGACGAAATTTGGACAAGAGAGCATTGTTGACATTGAGATGATATTATGGTATTTTAATTTTAGAGCTTGTAGGAGTGGTTCGGTGAAACGTTTCCGGGAAATCCCGGTCCAATCAATTCTATAAAGGAGGATCATTATGTGCGGAAAATTGATTCGTTTGATTTCTGCAGTTCTAGTGTTGGGTGTAGCAGGCAATACGTCGGCTGAACTGGTAGGACACTGGAAACTTGATGGAAACCTGGACGACTCGGCAGGTTCGGCGAACGCCACATTTACAGGTGGGACACCAGGCTATGGAGCAGGGATGGACAATCAGGGCCTGGTGTTCGACGGGGCCGACGACTACATGGAGCTTCCTCTGGCAACGAGTCCAACGACCTATACGATTGCCGCTTGGGTGAAACCGGCGCGCACGGATGCCGCAAGCATCATTGCGCGAACGAGCAGTTCAGGGCCAACGACCCATTGGTCGCACCAGTTGAGGATTAATAGCTCCGGGCTGTTCGAGCATTACACCTACGATGGCAGCGCGCGTACGGTGGCGGGAACAACAGCGATCGAAGTTGACACCTGGTATTTTGTGGCCGTGACTGCAACCAATAACGGAGATATGCGTTTATACGTAAATGGCCAGGAGGAAGGCACTGCAACGACCGTTGGGACACTATGGGCCGCTGGTGATCGTTACCACGTTGGTTCCAACTCAGGCAACGCAATGGGCTGGCTTGAAGGTATGGTGGACGACATTCGCATTTACGACCACATACTATCGGAGGTCGAGATTCTCAGCGCTATGGCAGGTGAGGTATGGCCTTACGCCTGGGGCCCCAACCCGGCTGACGGCGCCATGCTCGGAGCTACGTGGGTGAATCTCGGCTGGTCTCCGGGAGGCCACGCGGTCTCGCATGACGTATATCTGAGCGACAATTTCGATGACGTGAACAGCGGCGCCGAAGGTGCGTTCCAGGGTAACCTGGGTACAACATCGCTTATTGCCGGATTCACCGGATTTGCTTTCCCGGACGGCCTTGTGCCGGGAACGACCTACTACTGGCGAGTCGACGAGGTCAACGACTCCGAGCCCAACAGCCCGTGGAAAGGCGACGTCTGGAGTTTCTGGGTTCCGCCGAAGAAGGCGTACGAGGCTGTCCCGGCTGACAAGGCCCGGTTCGTATTATCAGACGTGATCCTGGAGTGGACCGCCGGCTTCAACGCCAAATTGCATACGGTGTACTTCAGCGACAATTTCGACGAGGTAGACAACGCATCAGGGGGAGTGGCTCAGACAGGCACAACCTTTACTCCGGGCGTGCTTGAGTCAGACAAGACATACTACTGGCGCGTCGATGAGTTTGATCCACCGGCCACCCACAAGGGCGACGTCTGGAGCTTCACAACTTTGCCCGAAGTCGAGATCACGGATCCGAGTCTGATTGGCTGGTGGAAGCTCGATGAAGGCGCCGGAACGACCGTTGTTGATTGGTCCGGCCACGGCAATCACGGCACGCTGAGAAACGGGCCGCAATGGGCCCTCGACGGGTATAACGGCGGAGCGACGGAATTTGACGGAAAGGACGACTACGTTAGCGTCATGTTGGACGCCTCGGAGACCGAGTATGCGGCGGCCATGTGGTTCAGGACGACCAACGCTAACTGCGGACTGATGACCGTGGTGCAAAACGACCTGGGCGGCGGCGGCCACGACCGGCACATTTACTTAAGCGCCGGCAACCTCATGGCCCGAGTTTGGGATGACGAGACAATCGCAACCGGGGTAAACCTTGCGGACGGGCTCTGGCATCACGTGGTGCACACCTACGGCGGGTCGGCCGGCGGCCAAAAGCTGTATGTCGATGGCGTGCTCCAGGCCAGCGGTACCAAGGCCCAGTCGGACTTCGACTGGCAGGAGCGTGTCAACATTGGCTTCTCAAACGACGCGGCACAGGACTACTTTGAAGGCCTGCTCGACGACGTGCATATCTACGACAAGACCCTGAGCGAGGAAGAGATCGGGGCACTCATACGGGGCGACACGAAGTCGGCCGGCAGTCCCGTACCGGCTCGTCACGCGACCGTGGACATCCGTGATATAAGTTCGTTGAGCTGGTCTAAGGGTGACACAGCCGCTTCGCATGATGTGTACTTCGGCACCGATAGAGACGCTGTCGCCGGCGCCGACAACAGTTCGCCGGCGTTCAAAGGCAATCAGGCCGGGACGAGTCTATCGCTGGCCGGACTGGTCGAGTTTGGCGGTGGCGACTATTACTGGCGTGTCGATGAGGTCGAGGCCGGCGGGACGGTCATTGCCGGAACTATCTGGAAGTTCACGGTGCCGGGCCATCTGATTGTGGACAACTTCGAGTCGTACAATGACCTTAACGAAAACGAGCCGGGCAGCAACAGGATCTATCTGACCTGGATAGACGGTTTCGGGACTTTGACCAATGGCGCGGTCGCCGGCAATCTGGATCCTCCTTTCATGTCGCAGGGCCGCAGCAGCGCCCAGGCAATGCCGGTTAGCTACGACAATGCGGGCAAGACCTCCGAGGCGACTATGACGTTGGTGTCCAAAAAGGACTGGACCGAGCACGGTGTAACAAAGCTGGTGGTTTGGTTTAAGGGCGATTCTGCCAATGCGCCCGATCGCATGTTTGCAGCTCTAGGTAACGCCGTAGTGTATCACCCTGATGATGCTGCAACTCAGGATGGCGGCTGGAACGAGTGGGTAATCGACCTGCAGGAATTTGCCACTCAGGGTGCGAACCTGACCAATGTTGGCTCAATCACCATTGGCTTCGGCACGAGGGGTGCCCCAGTTGCCACTGGCGGCATAGGAACGGTGCACTTCGACGACATCAGGCTGATTCGATAGGTGTGGCCCAATGATTGAAGCGGCGTGCAGTTAAGCAGCTGCCATGTTTGGATTTCGGGGCCTGTACTGATTGACTCGGCATAGGCCCCGATTATTTTGCCCTGATCGTCGCTCAGATAGCTGGTCAGGGCAGGAATTCTACGGCCTTCTGTGAAGTATATGTTCACGGCTAGGACGACAATTGCTGCCCTGTGGCATTTTTTGCTCAGTGGGATGTTGAACCTGCCGCGAAGTTGTTGGCAATGAGATGAAACCTTGGTATTGTAGTGCTTGAATTGTATAGAAGTGGTTCAAGAAGAGTGTCAAAGCGTCCAGGAGCACCCCTTATGAAGTTAAATGGGAAATCCCAACTAACAATTGAGGTTTCGTGATGACAGAAGAAGCAGAGAGAGAACTCATCAAAGGCCCATGGTCGTGGACAGCAGACGATATTAAGCTACTTAAGAGATTGTACCCGCAGGGCAATATTAAGATGATAGCCGAGCGGCTCAACAGGCCTTTGACTGCGGTGCGACAAAAAGCATACGATATGGGGATGAAGACAAATGTCTACCGCTACTGGACCGAAGACGATCTGAAACTGCTTGCCAAGCTCTATCCGGACATGACGACCCCGGAACTGGCCAGTCAGTTCAATCGGTCCGAAGGCTCGGTCAAAACCAAAGCACTTCAACTGAAGCTGAGAAAAAGCCAGAAGTACCTCAAAGCGATCCAGTCCCGCCCTCGAAAGAGACGCAAGAAGAAGTAAGAAGCCAATCCAGAAAAAGCTACGAATCAGAATCCCCAATCTCCATTACATCAGAAAATATGCAATATTTTAGCTGCTTAGCCCCTCTGTATTCGGGTAGGCGCTCGACAAGTACATCATAGACCGACCGGCCCCTGATGCGTGGCTCTTGACTGGAACATTATGCTCAACCGGCACCGAAGGTGCTGTCCGAAATCAACAAGGGCAATCGGAGAAGGATCGCTCAAGTTGCTTGCATAAGTGTGGGATACGAGCAGCACAGGGCTCAAGTCGCCCTCCGGCGAAGTAATCGTTTCTCCACTCGAGTTCTTGACAGTCGCGGCGAAGCGATACGAGTGCACCAAGTCTCCGTTTCCATCATCCTTCCTCGTGCGTCCGGGGCGAGTGGACGACGTTGATCCCATACAACTGACAGAATGCTTCGACATCGCGTCGATGGTTCCCGAAGAAGACGACCTGATGAAATCCCAAAACGTCACGGCAGTCCTCAACATCGTCCATCTGGATCTCGACGCTCGTCCGGCACCCGCCGGCCGGGGGCGTATTGACGTTTCCGACCACCGTGCCGGTGTCGAGATATAGGGCATCGGGCTTGAAGAACTGCACCAGAGTCACCGGCTCTCCGACCGGCCAGAGGACCTGCGGCGAGACGCCCAGGCTCGATTCGGAATGGCTGCGGAGAATGTACGGCGCGTACTCCTTCTGGCGGTCGAGGCCGTAGATCCGTGTTCCGCTGACGCAATGGGCGGCGATCAGTACGTTCTTGACTGTCTCGGGGACCGGATCGTTCATGAATCCCGGCTTGTCGAAGAGATAGCTTGTCAGCATGAGCGATACCGCCGGTCCAACCGCCGCCTCACAACCGTAGGTCACCCCATGATCCTGAAAGATCGACGCCCCCATGCACGGGGGGGTCGGCACCTTCCTCTGCGTGACCATGCCCAGGCAGTCCGTCGTCAGGGCATTGCAGTCTTCGTTCTTAAGTAGTTGCTTGGCCGCGATATACGATCTGGCGGCATTGAGGCCGTCTTCTTTCGAAGGCTCGATTACCCTCTGGGCCTCGCGGAATCGTTGGCGCACAACCCACCTGGCTTCCTCGGTAACTGGCGTCGCCCCGAACATCTCCTCGAAGGTCGTCCGCGGGACGTACTGGAGGCGGACCGGGCCAAACCTGTCCTCCTTGCGTTCGTTGCCTCGGACAACGAGCATCCTCGTTTCTTCGAGTTGCCGTCTGGCACGGACCATGCGCAGAGCCTGCTCGATGGCCGGCGTCTCAAGCGACGAGATGACGTAAACGCCAGGCTGGAAGGCCAAACGATTGACGTGTCCCGTGAAGGCTGTGCCAACGGGCGCAAAGATGATCGTGGGCACCCCGGCCTTGGCGACCTCGCTGGCCATACCCCAACTTTGCAGGTGCTGAAGTGTGACGACGACGGCATCGGGCTTCTCATCCTGCACCTTCTTGACGAATGCCGCGACAGCTGCGTTCTCCTCAAGCGGCTGCACCTCTTGGGCGATTTCGACGCCGATGCGCCGGCCGGCGTCCGCAATCACCCGGGTGTATCTGACCCGCTCGCCCTCGACATCGTACGAGGTGCCCGGCCAGCCGAGCCAGTACGGCGGCTTCTGCCGAGCAACAACGCTGATCACACGGACCTTCGGGCGCGGCCGCAGCGATGCAAGGTCGATGGCCTGGCTTGATTTCGGCGTTGTGTGGAGGCTTTCGAGGTTCGAACACCCCGTCGTCAGCGCCGCCGTGCAGGCTGCGACCGCTCCCAGGAACGACCGCCTGGACATCGAGCAGCACGTGCACGAATGGCAGTGAACATTACGTCTCTCGTTGGTATTGAATTGGCTGTGGTTCGACATTGCTCTCTCCTTTATTTCCCAAAACTTCATCCTAAGGTGGGCCTATAGTCAGATAAGCTCATATATCTGTCAATAAGCGTGTTAAAACCAGCCACTCACTCCTCAATATGAAGTTTTTCTGTTGTATTTCAAGACAATTTTCTTCCTTGTCATTCGATTCCAGGATCGAGATCTCTTACGGGCGTTTAGGAGTCCTGAGTTGACGCGCGCCCCGCCGAGACAGCTTGTTCGAGTAGTATCGCAGCACCCGGCGCAAAGAGAATGGCGATCGCGTTTGCCGGACTACTACATTGATCCAATCAAGTTCCATGCTGAAGGAAAGATTCCCATCCGGTCGCTCATTCAAAAACCTGCCTTTACCGATTCGAATACTAACCGACGTGAGAATCCCATCTTTCCGGAACTCGGTAGTCACCCTCCTATGCCTGGGATTGAATCTATACTTTCCGGAGCCATAGTCTATAGCAGGAGAGATTTCCAAGTACCCCATACCGAGCAGTTCCTTGCTCGCCGCATGCGAAACAACATCATGGTAACCGAAGAAACAATAGACCGTGACGACCTGCTTACCCCAGGCACCGTCGCTTGCGCCGCGATGCCATGGCTCATGATCAGACAGGAAGTGGAGCGCCAAATCCGCTGTGCTGCGTGATGAGTAATAGGGGAATCCAATCAGGGCAACGAGAATTCCCCAGATGATGAAGAAGATTAGCCAAATTCTCATCCACACACGTCTTCTCATCGTGGATTCCTCATGTGGTCTCACAAGTGGTGCTGCACGCGCCACGTCCCATGATAACTTAAGGCGGCCGCTCAGTGAACACTTTTGCTCAAATGGCGGCCACAGCGCAGTAGCCACGTCGGAAAAGAATAAGGTACTTAGAATGGTCGAAGGGCTGGCGGCTTTAGTAGGCCGCCAGTCCTTCGGTTTTCATAAGTTCATTGAAGACTATTCGAATAAGAGATTCCTATAAAAAACTTGCTTTTGGGCAAAGAACAGATGTCCATCTCTGCTCGAAGTGGAAGAAATCAAGGTGTGTGGAGACATTTTGGTGTCAGACCATATCAAGGAAATCTGACCTATTGTAGGTCAACAAATTGAGGCTATTTTCAAGTGACATGTCACTCTCCTACGGCTTCTGTTTGCGGCAGTTTTGCTCGCCACTCTTCAGCTTCTTCAAGGTTTGTCCGAGGCTTCGTAGAGGGCGATTAGGTTGTTCCATGACTCCAACGTGCGTGGATGGGTGTCACCGAGTTTACGGCGGCGGCCATGGACATTAACAAGAAAGACAAGGGAATGCTCTTCCTCACGGACAAGCTTTATCAACTGCACATAGCTTTCATAAAGAGTCGTTTATTTTATTATCCAAACATGCCCGGGCGAATGCTAAGGTTGCGACAATGCAACCAGTGGCGGAAAATGTATGCGATTCCTCCCCAAAAAAGCCTCTCATTGGGTGTTAGCAGCCATTACTTAGGTGTCACTGCATCTGCGAGTAGCCCCAAGTGCGGCGGGATATCTATGGTGAAACGGAATACATCCCTCTTTTGGTCAAGGGCTTATGCACGGACGAGTTTTTGCACGGCACGGGAGCAAGCTGGTGGTGGTGATGATGAATCCGGGGACGGAAAGCGAGGAAGTAGAATTGCATTTTGGGAAGGGAGATGGGGCGAGTATATTTGATGCGTGTGAAACATCGAGAAAGAATGATTTGAAGCTCGTGAGCCGTGGGGTTAAGGATAGCAGGTATAGTTTCCCAGCGGAGAGCGTGACGACACTGGTTATTAAATGATCAACGGCCAGGAGTCCTGTCCTACACAGGAATTAGACGCTGACTAACACGGTTTTGGATTCTTCTCCAACCATTCTCAGTTTTCGTTAATCGTAAATGTCCTCAAGAGGCTTGCAATCCATTACGCAACCGCTATTCTGTTGCTTTTGATATTAGCAAGGGCGTCTTGCAGGATCTTTGTTGCTGCGATGCCGGTTGTCCGGAGATTGGGAAATTAAGAAGGATCAAATCAGATTAGGCAGTTATATCGCCCGGCATAAGGGCGAAATCGCGCTGACCGTGCTGTGCACGATCTTCACCGTCGGGGTCAGCCTCTATCTGCCGTTTATCATTCGCCAGGCGATTGACGGCTTGACGGATGGAACCATTACCCGTTCGGAGCTGACCAATCAGCTTGTGCTTTACGCCGGGCTCTCGGTCGTGACCCTGTATTTCTCGCGCCACCTTCGCAAGATACCGCTCAAGCTTTCGCACAAGATCGAATATGCGCTGCGCACGGACATGTTCGATCATCTGACGCGGATGGATCAGGAGTTCTTCCGCAAAGGGCGCACGGGCGATCTGATAACGCGCATGTCCGCGGATATGACCCTCGTGCGCGATTCTATCGGTCAGGGCCTGCTCCAGGGCATCCGCACAACCGGCGTGATCCTGTTTGCGTCGGTCGTCATGCTGGTCACCGACACCTCTCTGGCGCTGCTGGTGCTGGCGCTCTATCTGCCGATGACCTTTTTCTTTTTCCTGGTGCTCAAAGTGCTCCGCCGCCGGCAAAAAGCCTTACAGGAGCGGGTATCCGACGTTTCCAACTTTTGCCAGGAGAGCTTTGCCGGCATCCGATGCATCAAGGGATTCGCACTCGAGCAGCGGCGCATCGGCATGTTTGAGTCCATCAACAAGGACCTCATCGGACTCAATATGCGGGTGCAGACGACCCGACAGGGGCTATGGCCGTTCATGGCATTCTGGTTTTGCCTGAGCGTCATTATGATCCTGAACATCGGTGGGCGCGAAGTGATCAACGGGCAACGCTCCCTTGGAACGCTGGTGCAGTTCATCCAGTACCTGCTCTACATGCAGTGGCCGCTGCTGGCCATGAGCTGGACTGCCAGCCTGCTGCAACGCGGCAAGGTAAGCTGGCATCGCATAAAGGAAATCATCGAGCAGGAGCCGGCCATCAAAGATTCCGACGAGACCGACCACAGCATCCGCAGCTTGAAGGGCGATATTGTGCTTGAGAATCTTTCACTGGACATCGACAGTCGGCGTTTTCTGCATCAGATCAACCTGCGCATTGACTCAGGCAAAACCGTGGGCATTACCGGCCCGACCGGCAGCGGCAAGACCCTTCTGGCCTCGCTGGTTGCCCGCCTGATGGACCCGACCGAAGGGAAAATCAGTATCGACGGGCACGATATCAAGGTCATCCCGCTAAGCCTGCTGCGCAGGCACATTGGCTTGGCCGCACAGGAACCGGTCCTTTTTTCACGGACCCTGGAACACAACATCGGCTTCGGCGTGGACGAGCCGGACGAACGTCTTATCGACTGGGCGGCAGACATTGCACATCTGAAAAAGGAAGTGGAGACCTTCCCGGAGAAGTTCGAGACTATGATCGGCGAACGCGGTGTAACTCTTTCAGGCGGTCAGCGTCAGCGTACCTCCATCAGCCGGGCTATCGCGCGTCACCCGGAGATTCTGATTCTGGACGACGTACTTTCTGCAGTAGACACACAAACCGAAGCTGCAATCATGAAAAAGCTCCAACCGGTCATGAAGAAGCGCACCACGCTTTTTGTCAGTCACCGGGTGTCTACACTGCGCTATGCGGATGAGATTGTTGTGATCGAGGAGGGCCGGATAACGCAGCGCGGCTCGCCCAATGAGCTTCTCGCGCAGGGTGGTTATTATTGTGAACTGAACACCATGCAGCAGATCGAAGAGCAACTGGAGGGGTGATTCATGACCGAGAACGTCAAGACGTCCCCCAAATCCGGACTCACCCGGCGGTTGCTCATTTATTCGCTGCCCTACTGGCGCCCGATGCTGCTATCACTGATCCTGATTCTTTTCCTGTCGGCCCTTATCAACTATCTGCCCGTACTGATCAAACAAATTACGGACTTCTGTCTGCTGAACGATGAGATTGCCGCGGAGGATCGTTTGAAAGAACTGATTCGCTTGAGCGGGCTATACCTGATGCTGGCGGCCGCGGGGCACGTGATACACTATCTGCAGGGTCTGCTCACCGCATGGCTCGGGCAGCGCATCATCTACGATCTGCGTGTGAATCTCTTCAAGAAAGTCATGCAGTTGCACCAAGGTCATTTCGATCGGACGGCGGTCGGAGCATTGTTGACTCGGGCGACATCCGATATCGACCGGCTTCAAAGATTTGTCACCGACGGCGTCGTGGGGACTGTCGCCGATGTATTTATGCTGATCAGCATTATGGTCTATATGGTGCTGATCCATGTGCGTGTTGCTCTTGTCCTCTTTGCCGTGCTTCCGCTAATTTTCGGCGCCCTGTTCTTCATTAGCGGCAGACTCCGCAACGCCAACCGCCTGATTCGCAAACGCCAATCCTCACTCAACGCCCTGCTGCAGGAATATCTCGTGGGTATGACCACCATACAGTTGTTCAACCGCGAGGCGGTCGCTCAGAACGAATTTGACGCGCGCAACAGTGGTCTGCGCGCCGCTTACTTCGAAGAGGTTCGCTGGTTCAGCCTGTACTTTCCCGTCATCGAAGGTGGGCAGGCCATCGCATTCATACTTATCCTCGGCGCGGGCGGATTCCTATTGCTCAACAACACCGGTCTGATTTCGCTCGGCGTGCTGATTGCATTTCTGACCTACATCCGCAACTTCTTCCGTCCGCTCGGCTCTTTGTCCGACAAAGCCGGCATGTTCCAGATGGCGATGGCCGCTGCCGAACGCGTATTTGCCCTGATGGACCAGCCGGAGGAAATCGCCGATCCCGCAGAGCCGCTGCCGCCTGCAAGAATCTGCGGAAACATCGAATTCAACAACGTATGGTTTGCCTATCAGGAGGAAAACTGGGTGTTAAAGAATCTGAGCTTCCGCGTACGGCCCGCCCAGGTGATCGCCGTCGTCGGAGCCACGGGCGCCGGTAAGAGCACCATCGTCAATCTGATAGGCCGCTTTTACGACGTGCAGCGGGGCTCAGTGATGATCGACGGCCAGGACGTGCGGGCCTTTCGCAAAACCGATCTGCGTCGGCGGCTCGGCTACGTATTCCAGGACCCATTTATATTTGCCGGAACGGTGGCGGAAAACATCTCTCTGCTCAACCCCGATCTGAGCCGGGACGACCTGATCAGCGCAGCGGGGACGGTCAACGCACACGGATTCATCAGTGAGATGCCCGATGGTTACGACACCACGCTCAACGAACGCGGCGAGGGACTTTCTCTCGGACAAAAGCAATTGCTGTCAATGGCCCGTACGCTCGCACAGAATCCGGAACTGCTGTTCATGCTGGATGAGGCCACCGCCAGTGTTGATACAGCCACGGAGATCCTCATTCAGGATGCGCTGGGCAAGCTGATGCGCAACCGTACGAGCATTGTGATCGCCCACCGGCTCTCCACCATCAGGCACGCAGACCGTATTCTGGTGATGCGCCACGGCGAATTGGTGGATGAAGGGACACATGACGAACTTATGCTGCGCCACGGCTACTATCGCCAGCTTTATGAACTGCTCCAGCACTCGCCGCGGTAGTGGTAGGGTCGGTCCTGGAAGATCAAAAATCAAAATGTAAATATGAAGACTTCGGAATCCCGGCGCGCCGGGATGCTCTCTAAAGCAGTCCGCGAAGCGGCTCCACAATTTTGATTTTTGATACTTGATCTTTACGTTTCCGGTTGACAGCATGGGCAAACGAGTTGCCCATCCGGCTACGGTTGCCGAGCCAAAAGGGCTGTCAGGTCACACCATACAACATGGTTACTCATTGTCTCTTTGTTGTTTTCGCCTTTGAGACCATGCGTGTATATGAGCGATGGAACGTCTACTGATCGCGGACAGGTGGGCCGCTCAAGGTTGGGCAGCCAGTTCGGCACCGAAGGATCGGGAGGGGATGTCTCGAATGCCTCGAATGTTCGGCCCTGATCTTTGGAAATGAGCAGCGCGATTTCAGCCGATGGATGGCCCCATTGGGCGGATTCGTCTTCGACGCTCTTGTCGACTGTGGTAACTACTACATACATCGTGCCGTCCCGGCCGAATACTATGCTGCCGGGCGTTTTCACGGCACGGTCGGGCCATTGCCGTTGAATGGCAGCCAACAGCGAAATATTGTGCCACCGGGTCTGCGGATCAGGCCGAGCAATCCACGTCTCAAAGGGTTGGCGGTCCATGCGGCAGTAAATCAGCCAAGGCACACCGTTAGGGTCTACCGCGATATTGCCCGGGCGAAAGTTGGCCGGCCCGTCAAAAGTTGCGACTCCGGCGACAATATCAATCGTCTCGGGTGTAGCCGGCAGTGCGACCGGCGTGCCGTCGGAGCGCTGCCAACTAACTGCCCGGTCTGTGGATCGCAGGTAACCCACCGCGTATCCGACCTTCCTTATGGCCTGTTCGTAGAGCATGAAGCTCATGTGTATAGTCTTGTTGTCCGAGCCCAGAGCCAACGCCGCCTGCCAGCGAGTGTAGCCGGACTGGGCCTGGCCGTGCAGTATCGTGCGGGGACCCCGCCAACTGCCGCCTGGAGGCTTCTCGTACACGTTCAGCAACCACCGTTGCTTTGTGCTTTCCCTGCAAGTAAGGACAAGACTGTCATCAGGCATGCAGATGAGCGACGAATATGTGCAAGTTTTCCCGAACTGGATTTCCTCGGTCCATTGCGAGGCATCATTGGGCCGCACAGACCGGCGATAACGAAACGGCTGATGGTGCGGATAATAGACGATGTGAAGGAATCCCGAATTGTCTGATGTTAATGAAGGTCCACCGTGATTGTCATAGGCCTGACCAATTGTATATGTCGGCGACCAGCTCGCAGTGTCCCGGTCAAAAGTCCGTATCCGCACGAGGAACTGACCGTCCTTCGAGTCCAGCCACGACACATGAAACTATCACAGAAGCTATCGAGAGCGTCTATAGCACCAAGTCCGACAAAAGGCGGCGCAAAATGCGGCGCACTTGATGACAAAAACGACCCGGAATTGGCCAAAATAGTTGAAGTCTGGCCGACACTTCCTGAGCAGATCAAAACCACGATCAAGGACCTGATCGACAAGCACACTACGGAGGCAAAAGCTGATGGCGGCAAAAAGGAAAAGGGCTAAGAAGAGACCTGCGAAGAAGAGCAGGCAGGCGCCAAAGAAATCCACCAGGGGTAAGAAACTCCCTGCGGCGCAGCGAGAATATAAGGTCGGCAACAAGAAGCCGCCAGAGGAGCACCAATTCAAGGCCGGCGAGTCCGGCAATCCCAAGGGTGCTTCGGTGCGCCGAACAAATCTGTGGGTATGGCTCTGCAAGTACATGGCCCTGGATGATCGAAGGCTTGCCAAACTGGACCGCACGAAACTGACACAAGCGCAGCAAACGGCATTGAAGCTCGTAGAAAATGCCAAGAACGGCAAGTATTCCGGCTCCGAGCGACTGGCCCGATACATGATTGACCGCGAAGAGGGCAAGGCCGTCGAGCATCTCATCGTTGAGAATGAAAATACCTTAACCGACGAAGAGTGTGAGGACATCAGGGAGGTCTTACTCCAGAATGCTGTCGAATAGGCAAATACGATCCGCAGGACGGGCCATCCTGGAGTACGGCCCTTTGCCGGCCTTGAAGGGATTCGACAAGAGCCGGGCGAAGTACCGCTGGCTGTTCGGCGGTAACAGATCGGGCAAGTCCGAGGGTAATATCGGTTTCGACTTGTGTTCGTTTGCTCTGGGTGTGCATCCGTACCGGAAGACACCGAAGAACGCAACGATATGGGCGGCGGCGAATAGCTGGCCTCTGGTGGGTAAGCTGCTCTGGTCTGAGAAGATCAAGACGTATCTGCCCATGTGCCAGGTCCAGTCGATTAGCTGGCACAACAAGCAGGATGAAATCCCCGCGGAGCTGCGGTTGGTCAATGGCAATCGTATTGAGTTCAAGGCTTATGAACAAGGCAGGAAGGCTTTCGAGGGCAGGGCCATAGACGCCTTCTACGGCGACGAGCAGTGCAAATCGGACAGTGAGGGTATCTGGACCGAAATACAGGCCCGGCTGATGGACAAGAATGGCTTTGCCGCTCAGAGCATGACGCCGATCATCTTTCAGCCGTGGCTTGAAAAGCGGATCGAGGCTCTGCCGGATACAGATGCGATATTCTACGCCGACCTGAACGACAACCGCAAAAGCCGCGGCGGCTACGTCGATGACAGAGAGATCGACCTGATGATTGCCGAGTGGGCCGAAGACGTACAGGAGACCAGAGTCAGGGGCCACTTCGCAGCGTTCCTGGGCGCTGTGTACAAGACGTTCTCCCGAGACACCCACGTCATAAAGTCCTTCAAGATACCGGACGACTGGACCCGGCACAGGGCGATTGACTGGGGCTTCAACAATCCGTTCGTGTGTCTCTGGCTGGCAAGAGACCCGGACCGTCGCTGGTATGTGTACGCCGAGCATTACCGAGCGCGAGAGACGCTGGCCTATCACGCTGAGCGAATCAAGCAGATAAGCGGTACTGAGAAGTATCGAGTTACATGGGCCGACCATGATGCTCAGGAACGCCACGAGTTCGAGAAACTGGGCCTATCCACCATGCCGGCCAAGAAGGACGTTCATCTGGGTATTGAGGCCGTGCAGGCCGCTCTAAAGGTCCAGGGCGACGGCAAGCCGAGGCTGTTCATCTTTAAGGACTGTGTGAACACAACCAGGGAAATCGCAGGCTATAAGTGGGCCGAGGGAACCGAGATCAAGGACGCCAAAGACGATCCGCTAAAGGTGAATGACCATACGTGTGATTGTGCTCGGTACGCGCTTTATGGCGCTGAAGGGAAATTCTACTTTTCAGAATCGGATTTGTCATAAGGGGTACAAGAATGCTTGAATGGAAAGACGTGAAAGAAGCCGAATTGGGTCGGACGTATGAAATCAAGGCGTTGGAGGGCTGCTGTAGGGCGGTCTACGGAGGCGTGTCCTGGCCCGGCAAGCGTCCTGGATTCGCGGTTGTCATTGCTATGGGCTCCACCCGTCATATCGACAACCATGACGTCTGTCTGCTCGATGAATTTGAGTCTTTTGACATCCGGGAGCTTGTGCGCCAGTGTAGCGTTCTGGACTTCAAATACCTGCCCGGACAATGGATTGGGGATTGGAAGAACGACGCAGCCCAGCAGTTCATACAAGAGTTGCAGAGTGAGAATAGAACACACAATCGTCAGCTTAACCTCAGTTGGACGCCAATGTTCGACATGGAGCAGTTCTACCCGTACATCCTGTCTGAAATCCGGATGTTGCTCGCCCCAGACTACCGGCAATTGTCTCTCGGGAACAGTAAGGTGCGAGGCTATCTGAGCGAAGTTGAAGGTAGTGAAATTGCGGACCTTGAGCGCGCCAGCTATCCTGCCATAGAAGCGTTGGCTTTTGCTGTTATCGAGATGCGGCGCCGGTCGCAAGCCGGATACGCTGATGACCCTCGCAGTCTGTTGGTGCCTGACACAATAGGTGTATGACTAAAGCGGACATCCGATCTGTAGGCCGAGAATGGAGTGTGATTATGAAGCAAAGCAAAGGACTGACAGCATTCGTGAGAGACGAATGTGCCAACTACAGCAAGCACGATGAAGGCTGCCTGTTTGACGAATCCTGTAAGGTGATGGACGGCCGGCGGTGTGATTACTTTGAAAAGGCCGTCCTGGGTCCGCCCGATTACAAGTATAAGTTGCCGGGCTATGACTACCAGAAGCTCTTCGCTCAATATGCAGAACAAACCGAAGCCGAGAGACAGCAGGTCGAGGTCCGACGATGTGAGTGCGGAACGCCCCTACGCCATCGGCAGAGATACTGCGACGATTGCACCATGAAACGGCGGCGAAAGACCAAAAGAGTGAGTCAGAAGGCTTGGCGAATGGCGGTATAGACGCCCCCCTAACTGCCGTGTGAGGCCCTTGGTGGGCGGACTGAGACGTTAACTGGTCAAAGTTGCTACCGTAGCCCTAACCTGGACTTTTTGGAACTTAACTGTTCTACAGGAAAAAGTGTAAGTCATTCTCTGCTCATGTATATGCTCACCTTCTCTCAATTACTCGCTTCTTTTCTTGTTGGAATTCTTCTTCGGTAAGAATCCCATCATCCTTGAGTGCCTTGAGTTTCATTAGTTGGGTATAGATATCATCCGACTCTGACGAATTATCAATGGTAACGTCTGCATCAATTACTTTCTCATGTCGGATAATCTTATCAGGAAGCCTTTGGAGATTTGTTCGTTTGTATTCTGGGTCATCAGAATCTACAAGCCGGAATGTAAGTTCGTAAACATGAATTCTGTCTCCAAACGAGTCAAAATCACTACGTGTTTGCACTGTGGTTGGAATCATGTGTTTGCCATCGGCTACCGCAAAAGCATTTGCATCTTTAAGAGCCTTCTTCTGTGCATATCCCGGCCCAAACTCGCTTTGCCCTGTAACCGTGTAAGTATCAGGCCCCATAGGCAGAACGCCGGTACTGCTTGCACAACCCTGAATTAAAAGTGGCATCGTCGCCAATAATGCACACAGCACTAATTTTCTCATTTCCCTGCCCTTTAATAGAAGACTTTGCGTTTTGCTCCCAAGACTCACCATGCCCCAGCCGGAGAAATCAGCGATGAAAGTCCAAGTAGTCTCACGGCTATATTGTACTTGTTTTGTCGATGACACACAAGAAAGAAACTATGCTCAATGCCGCTGCCGCCGTCTCAGCTTCCAACCGGCAAAGGCTAAGCCGATGGTGCCGAGAAGGAAGGCTCCGGGGACGGGGACAACTTGGACCACGCGAAACCCTTCGCCGTAGCCTTGAAAGTACGGGTAGTAACCATTCCTGTAGTATGAACTCAGATGGTAATTGTCGCTGAAGAAAGCACCGCCACGCAGGCCGCGGTTAGAACCGCCGACGAGTGAAGCCTCGTTCCATTCCCAGAGGTTGCCCATCATATCGAAAGTGCCATTCTGCTCTTCCGTGCCTGCCCCTACGTCCCAGGGCTCCCCACTTGTGACGCCATAGAGGGCATCAATGCCAGCAATGGGGGGGGTGTTTGTTCCGTTAGCGTAGTGCGAATAGCCGCTGCCATCCGGTTTGTAGTAGGCGGCTTTGTACCACTCATCTTCGGTCGGAAGAGCGTAGATCGTGCCGTACGCAGTTAGGGCCGTTGCCCGGTCGACGCCGAGAAATGCGCCGGGGTTGGCGTTGTTGCCACTGAATAAATACGCACCGAGGCTCTTCTCTCCGCTCGTAAGGTAATTGCAGAATTGCACCGCTTCGTACCAACTCGCGCGCGTCACTGGTTGCAGGGCTCGCGTGTAGGACGGAGGTATATCATAGCCGCCGTCACTGCCTGTTGGTGCGCCGGCAGCGGCGACAAATGTACTCCACTGGCCGTAGGTTACCTCGTACTTGCCTATGGAGTAATCGTAGCCGACCGCTCCGTAACCACTTGTGCCGTCGATCATAATTCTCGTATCAGGTGCATTCCCCGCGTTGCCGATGGGCACAAAGTCCATGCCAATACCTTGTATCATGTCAGCACGGGTTGAATGTGCAGCAAAACAAACTGAGGCCGCTACGACCAAAAGAATAGACCTTCTCATCTCTCTACTCCTCCAAAAAAGCTGTCAGCACCTCACATAGGATACGCTGTACAAACAAGCTCGGCTCCTCCTGGCGCCCCAGGCCCTCCACGGCAAGTATCATTGTACACTTTGCCGGGTGAGTTTGTCAACTACGTATTTATGAAAATAGCCCCTGCGTAGCGGAGGGAGAGGAAGCGAGATATCCGCAGGGGCTTAGAGGCTAAGTTGAGACTATCTAACGCGAACTGTTACTATGTAAGGCACAAGGCTGCCGACCTGCTCCTGCTTTGGCTTGTCTTCCAGAGAGCCTTTGCGGGATAAGATCGAGGGGCCTTCGGGGAGCATTGAGATCAGATTGATTAGGTAGTCAGCCTTGATGGCAAAGTTCACATTCTGAGGTATGGTGTCCAGGTTCTCATAGAAGAACTTCGCATCCAACATGGCAACGACGATGCCAATCAGATTTCCATCCCCGTCAAATAGGGGACCGCCGCTATTGCCGGGCTGGATCGGATTGTTTATCTGAAACAGGTTGGCACTACCCAATAGCCCCGAGAGAGATGAGACCGTACCGTCAGAAAACTTGGCAGATTTTCCCAACAACTCACCGAGAGGAAACCCAAGTGTATAAACTTCTGCGCCCAATTGAACGCCACTCGACCTTTTAACGCCGAAAGGTACTTCTTGCGAGAAGATGTCATCGTAGGCAAAGTCTTTGATTCTGAGAACGACCAAGTCATTGTTATTGTCCTTCAGTTCAACGGTCGCATCGAACTCAAGATCAACCTTTGGGAAATAGACACGAACCGTCTTTCCGCCGGATACAACGTGATAATTGGTGGCCACAAGCCCACTGCTTGCGAATAGAAACCCTGTGCCTCGCGCCATAATCGGTTGCTCGGTAGCGGTCTCTGAGTTGTCCTTTTCCTCTCTCGGATCCTCTGATTCCCCAGCCTGGAATGCCTTTGCCCGCCGCTGTGCTTCCGCTATCTGGCTGGATGTCATTTTCGGACGAAGGTCCTGTTTGTGGGAGTGAGCATCTTTCTCACCGTTTGCCGCCGCCAGCAGAAGCCATTTATATGCCTCAACATAATCTTCCAAGACCCCTTTACCAGCCCAGTACGACAAGCCAAGGACGTTCTGTGCCCCCGCATCCCCCTGCTCAGCGGCCATGGCGTACCACTTGAATGATTCCTTGTGATCCTGTGGAACACCTGAGCCTCTACCGTACATCGAGCCAATGTCAGTCTGTGCCACTGCCAACCCTTGCTCAGCGGCCTTTCTAAACCATTTGACTGCTTCCTTGTAATCCTGCGGAACACCGTCGCCATAACAGTACATCAGGCCAAGTTTGTGCTGTGCTAAAGGATCCCCCTGTTCGGCGGTCTTGGCGTACTGTTCAGCGGCCTTCGCGTACCACTTGAACGCTTCCTTGTGATCCTGTGGAATACCTTGGCCTGAATTGTACATCTCTGCAAGGAGAACCTGTGCCGAAGGATCCCCCTGTTCGGCGGCCTTGGCGTACCACTTAACTGCCTCCTTGTAATCCTGCGGAACACCGTCACCACAATAGTACATCAGGCCAAGTTTTGACTGTGCCGAAGGAACCCCCTGTTCGGCGGCCTTGGAGTACCACTTGGCGGCCTCCTTGTAATCCTGCGAAACACCTCGGCCATTATAGTACATCCCAGCAAGTCCGTACTGTGCCAAAGGATTTCCCTGTTCAGCGGCTTTGGAGTACCACTTGGCGGCCTCCTTGTAATCCTGTGGAACACCTTGGCCATTATAGTACATCCCAGCAAGATCGTACTGTGCATAAGCCCACCCTTGTTCAGCCGCCTTCTGATACCACTTAAACGCCTCCTTATAGTCCTGTGTGATACCTTGGCCAAACTGGTACATCCAACCAAGATGATTCTGCGCCCATGCCTGCCCCTGCTCGGCAGCTTTCTGACACCATTTAGCCGCCTCTTTGTAGTCTTGCTCAAAATCTCCCAGACCATAGAAGAAAAACGCCCCCATTGATGACATTGATCGGGGGGTCCCAGAGTTTGCCGCAAGTTCAACAAGTTGCGCGACCTGCCTTGGCCCAATTGTGTCACTTGATTCTACGTTGTAGGATTCTTCGTTGTAAAGGGCTTGCTCTATTGAATTGAACGTACTGGAACTGCTGGCTTTCTCGAACCACGTTAACGCTTGTGTGTCATCTTTTCCCGTGCCTATTCCCTTGTGATAGAAATGTGCCAAGATGAGTTGCGCTTCCACTTGAGGTCGCGCTTCGGCTATAGAATCGCCCCAGGGATTGCCCACTTCAGCGATAGGGTTTATATCTGAGAAAAGTACGGGACCCTGTGTGGACGCAAGTTTCTGCGCCCAATAGAAAGCTTTTCGGTCAGAAACATCAGTTGCGCCCGCCTCGTCAAGGATGAACCCTGCTGGTGGTTTTGCTACTGTGGAACTTCTGTTGAAATAGAATTTGCACAAATACAGCATTGCTGTACGGCTGTGGAGTTCCGCCGCGCTCTCATACCAGCTTATCGTGTCATCTTCTCTGCCCTGAATTGTCGAATATGCGTTTCCAATCTTGACCATAACACCAATTCTGTTCTCATCCGCCTCCACTGCCTTATCATACCACTCAATTGCTTTGAGGCTGTCCTGGGCAACTCCCTTTCCGAATCTGTAAATATCCCCCATCGCCTCCATCGCATCACTATCGCCAGCGTTTGCTTTATTTGCCAGGACAGCGACGCGTCTGGTGAGTTCTGCCCTGGCCTTAAACTGGTTGTCCTGTGTCGGGGCTTCTGACAAACGCATAGCGTCGGCCGGGCTAATGCCACGCCGTTTGAGTTCTGCGAGTATTTGTTCTCGCGTAAACTGGAACTCCTGTGACGGTGTCTCTGCGACCCCCATAGCCTGAGCCGGGTAGATACCCATGAGGACAATAACAGCAATTCCGAGTAACAAAATGACTCTTTGTGTTTTGTTCACTATCCACCTCTGTAAGGAATCGTTTGTTGGGGTTCGTGAGCGTCTTGAGGCTGGTTGTCTCGGAGTCCAAGATAAATCCCCGAAGCTATAATTACCGAACAGATGACGACAACTGTTGGCCAGATGAGTTTGCTTCGCATTTCATTTGCTCCACAGAAGATCTCACACTCTCAGCGATTTCAATATTGCTGCCAAAGCCTCCGTGTTGGACGAGGCTGTAACTCACTGTGTCTAATGTAGCCGTTTTGTGGCGGCCAAGCAAGGGGAATCTGTTGTCAAGTAAACCATTCTGTGGGATAATGTCATCGCCATGAAAACGAGTTTATCCAAGTCAAAGCACTCATTTGCTGCGGGCGGTGCTACGGCACGCGGGGCCTCTCGTCCCTATGGCAACCCGCAGCTTTTTTCCATTATGACGGCGAGAGACGAAATCAAGCAAATGGAGCAGGTTGCGTGGGAAACGGTCCATTGAACGGCGGTTAGGAACTGAATTGAAGGCCCGGGCTTGTTTTTGAGGTATGCAAACATGGACAATGAGTTCAAATTGACAAGAGAGCAGCGAAGGATGATAGACGGCTTAGAGAAAGATGAAGACAAAGACTTCACGGTCAAGGCCCTACGCAGTGAGTGGGAGTGGGAGAATAGCTTTGACGGCGTTTTTGATAATCTTGGGCATCTAAATGTTGGGGTGACTTTAGAGGGGGTCATTGTCAGAGCTGTGCACAAATTACCTCCAAAAGTAAGAGAGTTCGTTTACGGCAGATGCGTCTTTGTCTCCTTCGCAGAAGGTGGGGGCCAGTGCTACTACAAACGCACCAAACGCCCGTGGCTTATCATTCTCGGCGAGAAGGCGGACGAATCTGTTGTTGCACATGAAATCGCTCATGCGCGTTTGGGTCATAAGTGTGACTTGTTGGGTAACAACATGGAGGTCGCATTCAAGACAGAAACTGAGGCGTGCTCATTAGCAAAAGAATGGGGATTCGTCGGACTTGGCACAGAGGTAGACAAGGAGATCATTGAGGCTGTGGAGCGAAAGGATGCCGGGAAATGAAACACGATGAGAAAACAACCCGCGACTTCTACAAACACCCCGAGACCGGCGAAAGACCAAAAGAGAGGCCCAGAGGAAACACCGGCAAGTTCGAGTTGCTTAGACGTGGACAGTTAATTGAAACTGCCCCCAAAATTCTGCACTCTAAGGGGTGTTTCGAGGCGGTTTAGGAAGGCGAAAATGAAAGTCGGTACTTTTGCCCTCATCCGGGATTTTTGGAAGTTAACTGTACTACAGGGAGGCCTGGCCTATGAGTCCAGTTGGGTAGAAATACAGCGAAAAGTAAAGGGCTGCAAGCACGATGCTCACAGCCCTTAATGTCACACTTGGTCATTGGGTGAAGTCAAATTCGTATTCTGTCGGCTCATATTTGTACATTTTGCCCGTCGCCAAGTCGATCAACAGGCCGGGCCAAATGAGAATATTCACCCAATACGCCGGTTCAATGCTCTTTTGCAGTGTGTGGGTTTCTGTTTTGTCGCCATACGTGGCTGTTATGACGAAATTCTTGCCGCGAGGGAGTGATACCTGATACGGCGTCACTCCTTTGTGGGGGCCGATTTGGACCTTAGCACCCGGCGGCTCCGAATCCACCGAAACGGTTTGCGGCCCGGAAGTGAAAATGCTACAGCAGCCCTGTGCAAAGACCAACGCCACCAATAATGCGCATAGTATTGACTTCTTCATCTTGTTCCCTTTCTTTAATTGATCGGTTGACTTACTTGGTGGAAAAAGGGCTGTGAGTGAATGCTCACAGCCCTTAACGATAGACACCGAGCCCGGTGTGCGCCTCGAATCACCGACCCCAAGGAGAGCTACCAAGGGTGCCATAGCTCGGAAACGAATAGCTCGGAGTCGAGTAACTCGGAAGCGACCATGAATGGCTGTTCGAGTAACTTGGCGTGCTCCAGTTGTACCTTGGCATTAGCGACGGGTAGCTTCTTGAGTAGCTTGGTGTTCGTCTCGTGCCTCTAACGCCTGTGTAGGGGTTGATGTTTGGGTACGTGCCCCAGTTGTTCCGGAAATTGCCGTCGGGATTAGACCTGTAGTGGGGTCTTACATAAGTCCCGTTGCTGCGAAAGTAGCCGCGAACGCGGACAGCAGCATCGGCCGGAAGAGTCATCGCACAAACGATCGTCAGGACTGCCAGAATTGTGATTAACCGTTTCATTTCTTGTCTCCTTGAATTCTCTGGTTTTGATTTACTTTCTTTTGCTTCACTTTTTGGACTCGTCCGTTCTATCTCTGTAAGCGGGGAAAAGAATCCAATGTCACAGTTTTGGTTGAAGTTTTTCACAAGAATTGATACAATATTGAGATAACATCTTGGACTCGTGGAGGTTAGCGAACTTTGCGGGAAAGTATCAACTACAAGACACAGCGTTTGGTTACACTGGCCCAAGCTGGTGATGAATCAGCTTTGGACCGCTTATGCAGTGTCTATGGCGAACGGGTACGCAGGATAGTACGGATGCGCATGGGCAAAGAGTTACGCTCCAAGATGGAATCAATGGATTTGGTACAGGATGCTTTCATTTCCGCTTTGAGGAGCTTGGAGAGCTTCACGTATCAGAACGAAGGGGATTTCCTTCGGTGGCTGTCAACAATCGCCGAGAACAGGCTTCGCGACCACGTAGAGAAATTACACACAAATAAGCGTGATATTCGCAAAGAAATCCCGCTTAATAATAATGGGCAGGGTCAGGATAGCGTTGTCAGGACTCCTGGGCCTGTTGCGTTAACGACGCCGAGCATGATAATGTCCAAGAGAGAAGACCTGGACAAGCTCGAAAAGGCGATAGATAAACTGAAACCTGAATACCGAGAAGTGATCGTGTTAGCTAAGATCGAAGGGCTTTCCAACATAGACATTGGCAAGAAACTGGGAAAGAAACCTCATGCGGTATGTATGCTGCTTTCCCGTGCGATGACAGCGCTGGCCGATGTTTTTGAGGATAACTAATGGCAGACTCAACCGAGAACAACCAGGAGAGCGTTATTGACGAAGCCGTTCAGCAGTTTGTCAATGCTCGATTGCAGGGCCAGGAACCGGACTTGGATGAGTTCGTGAAGAACTATCCAAGTCTTGAGCATCAGATCAGGCGGAAGATCGAAAAGATACAGAGAATCGACGGCCTGTTCTCCGGTCTCATGGAGGCCGACGACAGCGACTATTGCGAGCCAGTCTCGGAGCATGATCTTGTCGGTCAGAAGCTCGGAGACTTTGAAATTCTGAGTCTGATCGGAGCGGGTGGAATGGGGGCGGTATTTCTTGCCCGGCAGGTTTCACTCGATAGAGAAGTAGCATTGAAAGTCATCAGCGATGTCAGCGGCGCACGTGGTAAAAGCCTGGAGAGGTTCAATCGCGAAGCCAAAGTGTTGGCAAAGATTTCACACCCGAACATCGTGCCGGTCTACGAAGTGGGTGAACAAGGGCCGTATTCGTATTTCGCAATGGAGTACGTGCAAGGCGTCTCCCTGGATAAGATTCTGGCTGGCATCCGGAACGCATCGCATGGTGAGAAGGCAAGCGATGTAATGCGGAAGTGCCTTAAGGCCGAGACTGGTGTCCACGTTGAAAGAAGTGACAGCGATAAGGACTCAAATGGCGCGCAAATCGATACGGACTACATTATCAATATGAGCAAGATGATCGCCCGTATCGCATCCGCTTTGGACTACGCCCACACCAAGGGCATCCTGCATCGTGATGTGAAACCCTCCAATATTCTAATTGGATCGGATGGCACACCTAAGCTTGTAGATTTCGGATTGGCGAAAGCTGAGACACAGCAGACCGTAACGATGACGGGTGAGTTCTTTGGCACGCCGAGTTACGTTTCACCTGAGCAAATTCGCAAACCTGCAACTGTTGACGCACGAAGTGATGTCTATTCATTGGCTGCTGCATACTATGAGTGCTTGACGTTACGTGCGCCCTTTGAAGGCGATACTGTAAACGAAACACTAACAAGAGTCATTTCCAGGGAGGCCGTGCCGCCCAAGAAGTATTGCCCCCGGCTTTCGACCGACTTCAATACAGTTCTGCTCCACGCTTTAGAAAAAGCTCCTGAAGATAGATACCAAAGTGCAGCCGACTTTGCCGAAGATATTAAGAATGTACTGGACTTCAAACCTATCACGGCAAAAAGGCCGAGCATTACCCGACGAACATGCAGAACATTGCGCAGAAATCCGCTTAAGATCGCCTTGGGCCTTGTGCTTGTGGTCGTGGTTACGTTTGTCTATTCAGCATACGAGCAAAGAATGGAAGCGCAGAGAACCGCCGAGGTGCGACAGTTGCTCGAAGACGCGGATTTGCTTCTATGCCAAGCCGCGCTCAATACTGAGCCTTGGCCAGCCTTTGGTAACATGAGTGTGGCCAAGCGGGCGTATGAGAGATACGACGAGGTTCTACAGATCGACAAAGACAACTGGTGGGCGCTGATTAACAGAGGAATCGCTCGCTTAGTTAGTGGAGAGGGTGCGGAAGATGCGCTTACGGACTTAGAACGGGCTGAGCAAGTCAACCCTGATTTCCGCGTCATGCCTCACCTGAAAGCCAAGGTCTGGGAACAGGTCGGTAAGGAAGAGCTTAGGGACGTCACATTAGATGACGCTAACGACCTGACCGCGAGAGAGGCTTACATACTCGGACTACTTGCATTGCAACAGGCGAATCCGCCAGAAAATGAGCAGGAATCACTCAGACTGTTCAGCATTTGTGTAGAGAGGGAACCTGGTTTCTACCCCAGCCTTCTTGCCAGAGCATTTGCAGGCTACTTCTGTACGGCAGAGGGTAACCTCGCTGAGTGTGTTACGTTGGCGAACTTAAAGCCCGATGCAGCGTTTGCCCACTTGCTGGTAGGGTACAACCTGGATGGACTGAGGGGGGAGGGTAGGCCAGCAGGAGCCGCCGAAGAATTCAGAAAGGCCTTGGAATTGCAGCCCTGGAATCCACACTGTCACACACTACTTGGAGGAAAGTATGAAAGGCTCGGCGAAAGAGAAAAGGCTGAGGAACATTTGCTGAAAGCTCACGAACTCGACATGAGCGGTTCCGCCGCTCTGCATTTGGCGACCTACTACCGGGTCACCGAGAAGGATGATGATCGCTGCCTTAACTTCTGCAATGAGGGGCTTTCAAGAAAATGTGGTCTGTCTGTAAAATGGATGATAATGGATCAGAAGTCTTTCGCCCTGGAGAATATGGGTCGGCCCGAGCAGTTGCAGCAGTGCCTTACTCAAAAGGAAGACTGCATGCGGGCTTTGATGGCAACCACCGGAGGGAAGAACTATAGCCCGCTTCATGCTGACTTTTTGCGATTTCTGTATGAAAACAACCGCAAATCTGAGGCGATGGAGTTCTATCAGAAGATGTCAGTAGAAAAGCCTCAGTTCAAACTCACACTTGGGAACACGCTTGCTGAAGCTTACGAACGTGATGGTGAACGCTCTAAAGCGTTAGCCTTATATCAGTTGCTCTACGAAGAGATTAGATCTTCTGGCTTGGGTAAAGAGACTCTCGATTGGTCTGCCAGATTATCCATCGTTAATCAGTTGGCCCGTCTGAAGCATTCTTCCGGACATACGCTTCAGGGAGCCAAGGTGTGGACTGAGTTGCTCGTTGAATTCCCGCACGAGTGTAATCTTTGGGAGTCCTACGGACTGTTCCTTTTGACAATGCCGGATTATGAAGGTGCGATCACGGCATTTCACGAAGCATCCAGGTATGCAGAAGGCGAGAAAGGGAGGTTCAGGCTAAGCTCAAATCTCGTTGATGCTCTGATTCGTTCTGGCAGGTTTGCAGAGGCGCAAAAAGAGCTTCAATCGCTGCAATATAGACTGGACAACCTTCAGGTGTACTCACAGGATGAATATGTTACCTACATGAATAATCCTGACATGTTATCTGAGCAAAAGGCGAGGTCAGTATATTCAAGGCTGTCTGACGTTTATGTCGCTCAAAATCGCCCCCGGGAGGCTCTGTCTGTTCTTGGAAGAGGACTTGGTCTCTTACCTGAGAGCTTTGAGCTTCACAGGAAGTCAGCGCTCATACATATCCAACAGGGGAATAAAGACGCGGCCGTTGAAGCCTATTTGGAATACTTCAGAGTGCTCCCACGAACCAAGGAAAACGTTTGGGATTGGGTGGATCTGCACCGTGCCCCAGACGCTATTAGGGCATTCACAAATCTACTGATTGAAGAAGGTCAATACGACAAAGCGAAGGAGATAATTCATCGAGAACTTGAACTGGACCGGCAAATGCCTCCTCGCATGAGACCTGTGGAGCCGGAATATGGAACTGCTCTGCGCGTAGCTCTATCAGACGTTCATTTTGCTCAAGAAGAGTTTGACAAAGGTATTGAACGGCTGAACGAGGCTATAGATTTGCAGCCGGAGTCAGAGCAGACATGGCGTCGGATGCAAGATGCTTACATCTCAAGGGGGCAATACGAAGAGGCAAAGAAGGCTGCCATGCGTGCTGTGGGCAAGAATCCCCGGCAATTCTTTGCCTGTGAATTGCTGGCAAATGCATTGTCCATGTTGGAGGAGTATGAGGAGGCCACATCTGCCATACAGCGATATATAACTCTGGAGCCAAAGAATGCCTCTGCGAACCTGAATCTTGCACTCGTCTACATGAAAATGGGGCGGTTTGATGATGCATTAGGCCCACTGTTGACTGCGAATCAGTCTCAGCCCAACAGTCTTCGAATACATCAGGCATTAGCGACCACCTACGGGATGTTGGGGAGGGATGAGGACAAGGTTGGAGTGCTACTTACCCTCTGCCAACTCGACCCAAATAATCCCGTTCACAAAAGTGACTTGGCTATGGCGTATTCGCTGAGCGGACACCTTGAGAAAGCAATAGCAGCATACAAAGACTACCTCGCAGTGAAACCTGATGATGTGCAACAATTTGTGAATCTTGCCCAATGTTACACTCGGTCTGGTGGGCATAATTACGCTGCGGCAATATATAGAAGGGTAATCGAACTGGACCCGAATAACGCGTTGGCCCATGCGCGTTTGGCTATGTGTTACCGCTTCTCGCACGATCTTATACGTGCATCGGCAAGCGCCACCAAAGCGTTGCACATAGGCACTGAAAATGTTGAAGCTCTTGTAATAGCAGCTTCTGTTTACCACGAACTAAAGAACAACGACGAAGCAATAGAGCTATGCAAGAAAGCGATCGAACTCCAATCTGATTACTGGTTAGCCTATTCTTTTCTGAGCGCTTCTTACCAACAAAGAGGATTACACGAAGAGGCCATACAAGTCCTTGAGGAATACATAAGGCATGACGACAGAACATCTCAGGCATATCAGGCTTTGGGTTTCGCGTATTACTCGCAGAACCGCCACAAGGAAGCCGTGGTTGCTCTCCGGCAGGCCATCATGCTCAAGCCAGATGAATTGTACCTTTATCAACTCCTTGCCCAATCACTTCAGGTTCTTGGCCGCCACCAGGAAACTGTGGACACAGTAGAAAGACTCCTCGAACTCGACTCAGACAACGTTTATCTCAAGGCTAACGAGATCCTTGCCTACTCATTGACCTTCTTGGGAAGACACGAAGAGGCAAAAAGAAACTGCGAAAAAGTAGTTGCAAGAGAACCCAGCAACGCAAAGGCATGGGCGCTAATCGCCCAGAATTGCCAAATGCTGAAGGAATACGAGAAAGCCATAGATGCTATGAAGCGGGCAATTGCAATCGAGCCAAAGAATGCGCAATTGTGGTCTGACATGGCATCCTACTTCTGCGATTTAGCAGACTATGCAGAAACTACACGCTGCATTGAACAAGCAATTCAATTGAAACCGGACTCTGCCGAAGTATACACAGACCTCGCAAGTACGTGCGAAAAGCTCGACCAATACGATAAGGCGCTTGGATGCGCTGTTCAAGCGATGAGAATAGCTCCAAAGGATGTGCTGCCAAGCATATGTCTTAACGCATGGGGTTACAACCTTGTGGATTACGCCGAATCTTTGGAAAGGTTTGTGCAAAGGAATGAGGCTGATTCAAATGACCTCGTGAACGGTCTGTTGTACTACTTCCTGGGCGAGGCTCGGACAGCCTTATGGAATGAAGATAAGGCGAGAGATGCATACATAAAATCTCAAGAGATCTTTGTAGCACTTTCAAGAGGCAATTCGACAGATACCTACGCCCTCTGGGGGTTAGGATCGTGTCGTTATGGATTAAAGCAATATCAGCAGGCTGTAGACTCCTACGAACTCGCCATAGAGGCCGATCCCAACTTCGCCGCGCCTGTCAGCAAGCTGGCTTTCTTGTTTGCTTCATGTCCCGATGAGAATTTCCGCGATGGTGGACGGGCAGTCAAGTTGGCACAGAGAGCCTGCGAGCTTACGGACTACACAAATGATGAGTGTATAGCTGTTCTGGCTGCGGCATGTGCCGAATGCAGTGCCTTCGCGCAGGCTGTTGAGTTCCAAAAGAAGGCTCTTGAGATCGCAGACGAGGATGGCAAGCAAGAATATGAAAAACGTCTCGCCGCGTATCAGGCCAATAGACCCTGGCGGGAGTAGTCTGAGAGCCCGCCGACAGACCGTCACACTCCAGGCCCACGCCACCTAAGGCGCCGCAATCACTGACGTTGAGTTGACAGCGCCCCTGTTTTCTTGCAGAGAAACTGCAATTCCTTTGTGACTTCGCCCCTATTCTCCCGCTTATCAGAGTAGAGCAAACGAGTCTGAAAAGTGAAAAAGAGACCAAAGAATCTCAAGGAGATCAGAAATGAACACTGCTGCTACAATTCAGTCAATCCCAACAAATGCCACACTCGCTGCAATACTTGAGGCTGAGAGAGTATCCGAAACCATGCGACACCCGGTTAGTCAGATAAGACCTTGGGTCCGCTATTTTGCAAGAATCGTGGACCTTTTTCTGTTTTCTGGTTTGGCTGGCGCCACACTTGGGTTGTTCGCCCCATCGGTCCTGGACATTCCGGGTGCGTTCTTCAGCATAATAGTATTGTTCGTTTGGATCTTCCAGGAAGCCATCCTCCTGGCCAACTGTGGCACAACGCCGGGCAAATGGCTTTTCAAAATAAGAGTCCGGAACGGTGAAGGACAAAAGCTGACTTTCTCGGAAGCCCTCAACCGAAGCTTCTCGGTTTGGATCAAGGGAATGGGGGCTGGAGTTCCACTTCTTTCGCTCATTACCCTTCTCGGCTCAAGGAGCAAGCTCAAGAGTGATGGCGTCACTGCCTGGGACGAAGACGGTGGCTTTCTTGTCACACACAGCAAGATAGGTATACTACGATCTGCGGTAGCTGCCATGCTCTTAGCAGGCTTGTTTTCTTTGGGTGCCTGGGGAAGTGCGATGGAGGAAACGGAGGACTTCACTTTTGCCAGTGATTCATTTGCCAGCGAGGAGTTATTTGCAGAGCCCTCAGACGGTGTCGTCACCGGGGGATTCGGCACTTACAGTATCCAGTACGACCCATCAACCTGGGTGGCGCGGGAAGCAATAAGCAATCCAGACGCAGAGTACGAATTTCATCATGGCAACGGCGATGCGTATGCGGTCCTCATTTATGAGAGAACACCACTTCCTCTCACCGTACTTGCAGCGGTTGTGATTGAGAATGCGCAGAGCGTGGCGTCCGACGTCAGGTTGGTCGCCAGTGAGACAATTCAATTAGGTGATGAGTCAATCATATCCTTACAATTTGAAGCAACTGTGATGACAGTTCCATTGGTGTACAATGCCTATTTAAGTTCTGGTGAACACGGTACGCTGCAATTCATTACCTACACGAGCAAATACCTGTTTGACGACTATCGGTATGATTGTCATACTCTGTTACGTGGCTTGAGTCTTACAGGTTATGAATCCAAAAGACCGAATGACACTAACCCTGTGATGACAAACTTGGAACACGAAGAATCTGCAATAGAAGACCGTGATGCTCGTAATGATGTTAACAGAGCCGGTCTTAACGACTTAATCGACTTCGCAGATAAATGGCTCGATAATTGAGCTGGTCCTTAATGAGTTCAAGAACAAGGCAGACTGTTAAGAATTGACTACGCACAAAAGAGCGCAGGCCGGTCAGTGCTTTTGGCTCCGTACTTGCAGTCGCCCTGTGCTTTTGAGAACCTTTGGAGAAAGCTGCGCCGTGTAGCTTTCCATACACTGTCAACTCTTTTTGAAAGGAGCCAATTATGGCTACTGAAGAAAAGGAGCAGGTTGGGCTTGAGTGCTTGGATGATGAGACTCTCGCCGCGATAGTTGATTCTGAACTTCGCGAGCACGAGAAACTCACATACCATGCAGAGACAGCCCTTGAGGAGTTGAAGAAACGCACTCCTCAATAGCCTTCGGGCTAACCACGAGCCGTACAGTTCTGCATCTATTGCGTTACGTTAGGTTCAGTTGCGTTTTGTTCAGTTGCGGATACATACGGCAAGGCATGGCAAGGCAAGGCAAGGTATGGAAAAGAAAAGAGCAGAACAGAAAACGGTGCAGTTTTGGGTGGGGGGCTGGTTTCGGCCAGCCCTGCGCCTGCTTTTGAGATGAGACGATGAAACGCAAGAAGGCAACGACGTCCATAAGTGAAACTCAGAAGGCCAGGACATACCTGGAAACGATGCCAGCTCGGAGGGATGCTCTCCTGACTACCCCGGCACGAAGAGAACGATACGGCGCGAGGATCGGGCAAATCGAATACATGTGCAGGGACTGGATCAACTGGGCGGACAAGCGCGACGGACCGTTCACACTCAAGGTACAGCAAGAGTTCGAGCAAGTCTATCAGAATGAAATGCCACAGATCTTCCGGTGGGCTCGGAAGCATTACGATTGGAGTTGGGCGAACTACTACCCCTCTGAAAAAGCTGAAACGATCACAGTGCCACTGACCAAGGAGAAAGCGACCTTGGCCGCATACTCTGCGATTGAAAGAATAGTGTGCGTCCTTGACGATGGCCAAGTCGAACGTGACGAGGACGGCGAACCTATTCTGTCCGGGGACAGAGAACAGTTCCAGCGAGACTTTGAGGGCGATGGCGATTGCGGCATCTTTCACCCGACAGAGGCTATTGTGTTACTTCCGAGCAAGGACGGCAAGAGGCCTAAGAAGGTCAAGATCAACTACCTGAAACAGCTAAAAGCCAGGTACGAGAAGGCGTTGAGCATTATCGAAGAGGACCTTGGGCACGCCGAAACGGCGGCAGACGAGGGCAATGAGCCAGAGACAATTGAGATTGACTTAGTGCCATTCAATAATGGGCGAAGCAAATCCCTGTTAACAAAGTTGATCCTCACTCCGACGGGTGTAGTGGGCACTTCGCAAGATGCAAAGAACTTGCGGGCGGTACTGTGTGATAATAAGGGTATTGGATACAAGAAGGTTGCTGGCCATGTTCGCAAGAAGAGAGGCAAGGATGTCGTCTATGTTTATGCTAAAATCACGCTAAAAGCAAAGAAAATACCTACCTGAAATCCTACCTGAGTCGGATTCACATATAACCTCTTAATCTGTACTCCACACCAATCATTCAGCAAAGACAGCCCATGCTGAACACTCCAAAATCCTACCTGTAATCCTGACTTAAGTCGTTATACCACATAGCTTTATGTGTTGACGGACCGTATTACGGCTTGCTATCCTTTGAGAAGAATACGTTCAAATAACGCAATACACATTCTGAGGTGACTGATTATGAGAGATGAACAAAAACAGGTTAATGACGAGACGGTAATCTTTCGGGCGCCCAGGTCTGCCGTGAAGTCCCTTGACCGAATGGCACAGATGATCGGGAGCAATCGGTCGGAAGTGTTGCGCAGGCTAATTCCGGATTTGACACCGAGAAAGGAGCTTCGAAAATGCTCAGATTAAGTGCACCAACCGTACAGACCGCTGCTTTCCACGGCGGTCGGGGGAAGATTGAGACAAACCCATATTACGGCCAGGCGCGTCGGCTGTCAAACCTCAATTTCAGGAATTTCTTACCTCGTGCTCGTCGAACTGGGATCAGGCCGGCAAATCGCAGGGGCAACGGTGACCTTCGGAGGGCAATTTGATGAAGGACAAAAGACAAACAAGGCAGGAGGCCAATCTGCAAATCAAAAAACTGTTCGAGACCGGCACCGAAGCAGATAGGGAGGCCATTGAGCAGGATCGTCGAGAAGGACATGGGCGGCGCCTAAGATCTGAGCTGGAAGAGGTTGAGAGAGAGGAAGAAGCTGGGCAGGAGGGCCGATCTGACGGGCAATAAATCAATTGCGACATTATTTAAGGAGAAACTATCATGCAGACATTAGCTACAAGCACCATCAGCAACAAGGACATCGCAGCCAAGGCTGTGGCAATGAAGACGGACTTGGAACTTGCACACATTGGATGGGCGATGCAACGCGTTGAGGCGTTCACCGAGGCGATTAAGGGTGAAGGAGGGCTTCGCCTCGAACTTGTAACCAACAATATGCCGGACACTGCAATTTGCGACATTTGTGGGAACGAAAGTCAACAGGATATTGTTTTTGCACGTATGGCCGAGATTAACATTGACCAGGGCTTTGTTTGCACAGATTGCGTGAAGACGTTTGAACCAGAATTTGCTCGTAAATTCGCCACGGAGCTTGACGGGGCATACAGGGAGCTAGCCGAGCATGATTCTCCTCTGGTGAGCGGCGAGCGTTTCTAATGTTGCGGAGGGCCGCGACGACGTGCAAGGCAGGACAAACGAGCAGCCGAAAAGGCAACTGGGAGGCATTCTGAGACCAGTGCTATGAGCGAAAAACCACTAAAGGAGAAAACGGATTAGCTAAAGGAGCAAGACAATGATTACACACACAGAAGCCAAAACAAATGAGTTGCGTTTCGAGATTGCGGACTGCCCGACCTATGTCGATCCGTTTTGTGACGTCTGCGGGCGGCGCGAAGCAGCAGACTACCTGTGCCTGCGCCTACAGAACACACCTCCCCTGCCTTTTGCCGCTCATACGGGCTTTGTTTGTCAGGGGTGTGGGAAACGTCTCGCACCCGACCTTTACGCCAGGCTCGAAAAAGAAAACCAACTCATTTTCGAAGATCAGCATAAAGATGACCCCGGCTATGAGGATTTCATGCGGGATCGAAAAGATGCGGCGGCCTTTTTTGAAGACAAACCGAAGTCCGAAATGAGCGATGAAACACGCGACACTTTTACTCAACTCTCGGAAATCCTTCGCGGGTTCCTCGTCGATATGTGGCGATGCAACGGAGAGGACTTAAGTATTTACCTCGATGCCGCCAAGAGACTCGAACAATTCGAGGCCCCACTTATCGCTAAGCGTCCCCTGCCCGATTGGGTGAAAGGTGACACCCGGATGTCACTTTTGACGTTTAAGCAAGCGTCCCCTGCCCGATTGGGTGAAAGAAGCTGAAGGGGGCAATGCTTAAAATGGGTTCTAAGCCAATACATATCAAAGAAGTGCTGAGATCGGATTGATGGCGAATCCTCAGAAAGAAAACGGCCACATTGACATCGCCAACGAAATCGTCGAACAGTTGGCCCGCGTCAACTTGAGTGCCTATGAATGGCGGGTCGTCTGGTGCATCTTACGCAAAACATGGGGCTGGCAAAAGAGGATGGACCGCGTAGCCGTATCCCAGATCGTTAATATGACCGGCCTTCGAAAACAACATGCAAGTCGGGCGAGGCTAAGTCTGGTCGAGAAAAAAATATTGGTCGAGAAAGATGATAAGGTAGGCTTCAACAAAGACTACGACACATGGACTATCAAGCGGGTAAGCGTAACCAATTCAGGTGACGAAACGGTAACCGATAGAGGTGACGGAGTAACCAATTCAGGTGAAAGTGTAACCAATAGAGGTGACAAAACGTCACCTGTAGAGGAACCACAAAAGAAAAGAAAGACAATAAACAAAAGAGAGGGGGAGCCAAAACGAAAGCCTCGATTCAAGAAGCCAACACCTACCGAAGTCAAAGCCTATGCGGATAGCATCGATTACCACACCTTAGACGCCGAGTATTTTGTGGACTCATACGAGTCAAAGGGATGGATGATCGGTAAGTCCCCGATGAAGGATTGGAAGGCGGTTGTGCGAACATGGAAGAGCCGGGATGAGAAGAATGGCAAGCCTACCGGGGGACCACAACGGGGAGATCCGGACTGGTTGCCGACTGAAGAAGAGGCCGAAGCACTTATGGCGGAGGTGGAAGCATGATTGTCGAGCGATTCACAGGCCGAAGAGCCGACGAACTCAAGCGCGACGAGAGCGCCCTGGCCGACGTTCTGAGAGAAGCTGGGGCCGAGGTCAAGCGGCGAGACGTGCGTTGCCCCTTCTGTGACGATAAGAAACCATCCGGGTCGATATACGCCAACGGCAACGGATTTGCTTACAAATGCCACAAATGCCGCTTCGGCGGCTCGATTCTGGACGTTATCGCCAAAGTAGACGGTTTGGATATCGCAGCGGTCTTCAAGCGACTCAAGGGCGACACTCGGACGAAGCAGAAGTCCCCGACGACATATCCCGATATCGAGTCGCTCAAGGCGGCAATGCCGTATTCGGTCGATGCGATTTATCAATATGTTCATCCGGACACAGGCAAGGTTGAAATGATCGTGATACGGATGGTGAGGCCCGATGGAGATAAGGAGTTCCGGCAGGCAAGGTCCGAAGGTACTGGATTCATCCAGAAGGCCCCAGCCAAGCCCTGGCCCATTTACAACCGGGCACGGATCCGGAACGCCGACACGGTCGTAGTGGTCGAGGGTGAGGGATGCGTTCACGCCCTGCACGAATACAATATCGTAGCCACCACAAGCCCGGCCGGAGCCGGGAAAGCCCATCATGCGAACTGGAATCCCCTCGCGGGCAAGAATGTGATCTTGTGGCCCGACAACGACGAACCGGGCCGGGCGCACATGGCACAGGGCGAGAAGATTCTGCAATGCCTTGAACCTGCACCGCGTATTGCCGTGCTTGATCCGGCGTGCTTAGACTTGAGCGAGAAAGAAGACGCTGCGGACTTCATCGCACAGCTTGAAACCCTACACAGTGACAAAGCACAGATACAGGCGGCAATCCTTGAAGGTTTGAACACTGCGAAGCCGAAAGGCATAGCCGCCGGCGTCGGCGAAATGATCGAGGACACCATTGCCGGACGACGTGAAGCGGTGAAGTGGCCCTGGGGCCGCGTGGGCGGCTTGACAAAGGCGCTGCAACCGGGGACAGTCACGATCATTTGCGGCAATGTCGGAGCCAGTAAATCATTTATACTCCTGGAAACGTCGGCGTACTGGCATGAGAACGGAATCAAGGCAGCCGTTTTTGAATTGGAAGAGGACCGGGACTTTCACTTGTCCCGATGCTTGGCTCAGAAGTCCGGGACAGCCGGCATGACCGACCCGGACTGGATACGAGACAACCCTGAGCAGGCCCGGGCGATCTACGCGGAAAATAGAGAATGGCTGGACGATTTCGGACGGTGCATCTTTGCAAGCCCGGATACGCAGCCGACGCTTGAGCAGCTTGCGGAATGGACGAAGGCCAGGGCAAAAGCTGGTTGTCGGATAATCGCAGTCGATCCTATCACGGTAGCGGCTCATAGGACGCGGAACGTGTGGGAAGAAGACAATGCGTTTCTGCACGATATCAAACGCACGGCGACAGACTATCGGTGCTCGGTTGTCCTCGTGACGCACCCGGTTAAGACCGTAAGTTTTCCGGACGTGACACAGCTTGCCGGCGGCGCGGCTTATAGCCGTTTTGCGCAGACAATCCTGTGGCTCGAAAGTCACCCAGAGAAGACCAGTCAGGTCAAGACGGACTGTGGAACTGCAGACGTTTTGCACAACCGAACGCTGCATTTGCTCAAAGTGCGGAACGGCAAGGGCCAGGGAATGAAGCTGGCTTTCAACTTCAAAGGTGAGAGTCTGACGCTGCGAGAAGAGGGTATTATCGTGAAGAAATCCAAGGTAGGAAGCGAATAATGGACGCACAACTTGAGAAGCTCAAACAGGAAGTCGAAGCAGACCTGGGCAGGTCGATGGACCCGAGCGAAGAGATTGAAACGAAAGCCTTGTTCTATTTTGGCAAGGGTGTCGAATTGAAGAATCAATTGGAATCCGAGCCGGAACTATTAGGCGACATTTGCAAACGTGTTCTGGAAGACATGCGCAGCAGCATGGATCGCCGCCGCAAGCAAGGCCGTCTGTCGCGAATATTTGAGGCCATGAAAGAGTATTTGTCGGGCAGGCCGAAACGAAGGCGGGTGCCCAAGCAAGAGGCCAAACAGGGCCAGTTGTGGAAACAAAGCACTTATCGAAAGGAATGAAAATGGAAACAGAAAGAACCACAGAAACGAAGAAGCGATATTTGACTATTGAGGACGACATCCGCAGGACTGCACGACAACGAGAGGGCCTTGTTGTCGAACAGCATAAACTCACTGAGAAAATGAGACAGCTCAAGTACGAGCATTGCAAATGTGTTCACGATGAAGTGTCCAGACTTATAGACGACACACCAGAGGCCGATCAGGTGCTTGCAGATATTTCCTTACTGAGAGAAGTTCACGACTACTTGCACGAGTATGAGCCCGGCAAGGGGCTACCCTTGCCCCCGGTGGCGGATGATGGCATTCCGTTTTGAGGCGAAGTCGAAAGATGGTCTCCCCCACATTCTTAGGGAAAAGTGGCAAGCCAAGGTATGATGCCGAAGCCAAACATAACGGAAAAGGACAGGCACGAACGCCGGCAGCGGGTACTTGCGGCCGTCGGCGACTTCATGGGCGGCGATACGAAGCCACCGGAAAAGACCAAGCGGACGTCAAAGGAAAGGCGATTGTTTTAGAGCTGATGAGTGAAAACGGCCAAAACCTGCTATCGGTGGAGGTCGAGCAGATTCTGCTCACACCGAGAGAGACTGCCAAGGTGCTGAGCATCTCCGAGAGGAGTCTATATAGCTTGACAGCACCGAGAGGTGACATTCCGGTTATCCGAGTCGGGAGTAATATTGTGCGTTACAGTGTCGAGGACCTACGAGAGTGGGCCAGAAAAAAAACTTCAGGAAATTCTTAGAAAACGCTTGATATTATGTCCGACATATAGTAAATTGAGGTTATGGCGAAAATGGGAAGGCCACCGTTACCGAAAAAGCAGCGTCGAAACGTGAAGATTACTTTCCGCGTGACGGCAGCTCTGCGCAGGGGTCTGCAAAAGCAGGCAAAGCGAGAACGAAAGACCGTGGGCACGTACATAGCCGATGTCCTTCAAAACGTGATAGAAAGGGATGAATGATGGCTTCGATAGCAAGAGACCCGAACAGGCGCAAGCGGATTCTCTTTGTGGCTCAGGATGGCAGCCGCAAGACAATCAGGCTGGGTAAAATGAATATGGAGCAGGCAAGGCTATTCAAGACCGGAGTGGAATCCCTGCTTGCATGTATGTATTCGCGTTCTGTGATGGACGCAACAACGGCAAAATGGGTCGGTGACTTATCGGACAAGATACATTCGCGGTTTGTGAAAGCCGGTCTTGTGGAAGAACGGGCGGAACAGCAAGAGCAAGAGAAGTACACTGTCAGCCAGTGGGTCGGTCAATACATTACCAGTAGGGCCGATGTGAAGTCATCGACGGTCAGACGATGGCGGGACGCCGAAAATAAGATGGCAGAATTCTTCCCGAGAAAGATGTTGACAGGCGTTACCGCACAGGACGCCATGAGCTATAGGGTATGGCTAAAGACCGACAAGAATCTTGCCGAGAACACCGTGAGGAAACTGATAGGCATTGCACGGCAATTCTGGAACGCTGCAATCACTGCGAAACTTGTAACGGAGAATCCATTCATCGGCAGGGGCCAGCCGGTCACGGTCAGGGCAAACAAAAAGAGACTATTCTACGTTACTCGTGAGATCGCATATAAGGTCTTGGAGGCGTGTCCCGACGCAACATGGCGGCTTCTCTTCGGTTTGGTACGTTGGGGCGGACTACGGTGTCCGAGCGAAGTCCTGGGTCTCAAATGGCAAGACGTAGACTTTGAACACGAGCGATTTGTTGTTCGTGCCAGCAAGACCGAACACCACGCCGACGGCGGCATCAGGACGGTCCCGATGTTTCCAGAGTTGCAGGAGTTGTTCCAGGACGCCTTCGATATGGCCAAAGCCGGGGACGTCTACTGTATCGCACGATACAGCAAGGCGGCGGACCTGCGGGGAATGTTCTACTCAATAGTCCACAGGGCCGGAGTTGAGCCGTGGCCAAAGCCGTTCCAGAATTGCAGGTCCACACGAGAAACGGAATTGTTCCGGCAGACGAACGGCAACATCAAGGCTGTCTGCTCATGGATTGGAAATTCACCGGCAGTTGCTCTTGAGCATTACCACCAATTGCTCGAAGCTGATATGCAGGAAGCGGCACGGGCCGAGGTCATGGCCGACGCCGAGGCAGAGACCGAAAAAGCGGCACAGAAAGCGGCACAGCACACCACGGCAAACGGGGGCAAGCCACAGCAAAACACGAAGGGCGAAGAGCAAGAAAGTGCATTTTCGGGGTCAAAACTCGCATTCTGCGGCGTGAGGCAGGTTCGGGAGAACGTCCAGCCACGACACATGGGTCTTGCCGCCGATTGTGACGATCTTATTGAATTCGGAATACGCTGTTGCCCTTCCACAGCCGTGCTCAGAAAGAACGAACGACATACTATTCTGGTCCGCCGCTGCATGTGGGGTAAGGTAAATCGCAAGAATGTGTCCGAGAATCTGTTCACCGCGTTCATTGGCGTGAATGGCGTCCCGTTTGAACCACTCGAGGTCCCTTGAGGATTGGCGGATGTACTGGCCCCAGGCAGCTTCCATGTCGAGCAAGGCAACGTCGATCTCATTGGTGAGATTCTCCAGGCCTTTGCGGTAAACGCTGTAATGATCAGGTTCGCTAATGGTCTTCCACTGGTTCTCGTCACGAGGGTCGAGGCGTCCAAAGGCGCCGGTCATCAAGAGAATATCTGCATCGGAGCCGGCTCGGATTTGACCGATGACGCCCCGGACGGAATCTACATCGCCGCGATGGCTTATGCCCCCGATTATGACCAGGTCCGGTTTGTGATCGAGGACATATCTTTGTACACGGCCGGGCTCCTTGTACCACCAACAGCCGGTTGACCCTCGAACAGACGTGATCTTTTCCACCCTGAGTTCCGGGCAGGACTTCTCAAGCAAGAGATTCCAACAGGATCGGCTGGTATCGTTGACAATGCTGTCACCGAGCATGACCACGCGCAAAATCCCACCTTCGAGAAGGCGGTCTCCGGTGCGCGCCAGATTCTTCCACCGATCCGGCGCAGCGCTGTATCGGACCGGAGGTATTTCCGAGTAGGTGCGTTCGATTTGATCTAACATCCGTTGATTCTTGCGAATGATAATGCCGTCGTCTCCGGCAGCTCGTGCCGACAGACAAGAGCCGCAAATCAGCAATACCTTTAGTGTCAATGCCATTGGTGTCTCCTCGACGACCGGATTGTTCCGGCATCTATCTTCGGATTCTTATCAGATACCACGTCGTGGCTTGCTCTCCGACAGCAAGAGTGCAATCGCCCTTGATGTCACGAGCGATGATCGAATCGCCCAACGATTTGCCTGCGCCGTCCAGAGGAGTAGCCTCAATTCGCTGCGCCGGCTTTAGGTTTCGAAGGAATATCTTTCCTTTTACAGGTTCGATGACAGTTGGCGCCGATCCCCAGTCGGACAGGGTTGTCCTCTTTTCGTTCCAGATCATGCCGCTGTTGGCCGACCGGGCCGTCGTGACAAGAAGCAGACGCTGCGAGCGAGATATGGGTTGACCGTCCAGAGAGGTAAGGATTATCGAGCAAAATTCGTTTTCCACTGTCGCCGAGAGATTCTTCAACTCATAGTCATGGCCTTTTACAAAACCGATTAGCACTTGTGACCTTTCCGTCTCGACCGTTACGAACCCCCTTGTCCGCTCAGAATGGTACCATGCCAGCTCACCCGTGTCGGAGACAGTCGGACTGCTGAGGCCCGCCCTGGTATCTTGCCCCTGCGGATCATCAAAACCGGCTATTCGCGTCGCGTGTCGCAGGGGAATTGCCAACGAGAATCCGGGTGTGAAATAGGGACGCTCGGAATATGGCAGCCGGATGCCCTCGCGCACCTGCTCGATCGAGAACGATCTTCGGACCGTCTCGAGTGCCGGGCGAACGTCGCCTCTGAGAAACATCGCTGCGCACGCGGCAATATTGCTCATCTTTACCGGGTCCCGACGAATGTCGAAGTGCCCCAATATCTTCGGTCTCCATTCTTCGGGGTTCTTGTGCTCGAACGTGTAGAGATAGATCCCGTCCCAGTCGTGAAAGGCCGAGTAGGCGGCGAGTATTCCGATGCCTTCGCAGGCGTATTCGTTGGGGAAGGGATGATTGGTCTCCGAGACAGTGTACGGCATGCCCGCGACTGCTGATCGAGAGAGTTGAACCACCGTAGAGTTGTAAGGATCGTTGACCATCGGAGTATTCTTTATGGAAAAAGTCCTCCGGTTCGTCCCGGGATCGGTGGAATAGCTGGGATGCTGCCAGTAGACGTGACCATCCACGATGTCCATTTGTGACGTGGAAGCGAGCAAAGGATAGCCCGTCTTGCTGTGATTGTGATCGCTGGTGCCGACTATCAATGACCGCACGCCCAGGTCTTTCTTCAGGAAACTGTACATTCTTTCAAAATAGTCGCGCTCAAGTTCCATGTAGAAGGTAGCTTCCAGGTGAAACCTCTTCTTGGGAGCAGCCGCGAACTGATCTCTTGTCAAACGGGGCACAAACTCATCCGCACCTGCACCGGCCATTCCTTCGACTGCGCTCAGGAGAGGCTTGCGCAATGTCTTTAGTTCGGCAGAAGACAGGCGATCGGTGAGCCATGCGTTGTACCTCTCGGTCAATTGGTTCGCATACCAGGCAGTGATATCGGTCCACGTTCCGGGACGTTTCCTGGTGTTCTTCCCGAGCAGCCTGTTGCTGAACCAGGCCTCGACAATGGAGTTCTCATTCACAAGTTCGACGGTCGCCACCGCCGGTTCATATCGGTACTGCGATTTCGTATAGGGATTATAGTGGGTCGCAAGCTGCTCAGCATATTCCCTGTGAAGTTCCTGAACGCGCCGGTCAAAATAATTCACGACCTTTGCCAGCCCCAGATATTCGTAATCCTTCACGCCGTCACCCTTGCGATAGTTGCGGCCGACATTCAGATTGATGTTGGTGTAGATGCCGCGATTCTTCAACTCGGCGACTAAGTAATCCCACAGGTCGAGTTGCTGGAGGTCCAGGGCGCGCGTGTCGTCGGTGCCCTCTATAAAGACGCTGGCCGACCAATTCGAATCGAGAAAGTGAAATCTGACACAGTTAATACCGAAGCGGGCTAGATGTTCGGCCACTACCGGAGCGTCTTGCTTCGACGGAAAGCACGATGCGCCCGTGAAGTTGACTCCCCAGATGCGAAAACGTTCACCATTTGGTTTAGTCAAGTGGCCGTTCCTGACTCGGATGAAACCGTCTTTGCCCGCCGGAGCATCGAGCAGAAAGGAAAGATCGACAAGCGAATTTGTATTATCGCGCCAATCGATGGTGAAAGGTTTCATTTGAACGCCTTCTCCGGATGTGACGCCAGTAAGAAGCAGCATCAGCAGGATGTGACAGATCGTATATTTGTTAAGCATGGATTCGTCCCTTTCTGTACTCATTTACTCGCGACAGCAGGAATCAGGCTCGCAAATCTCATCCTGGCATTCTCGTTCGGACCGGATGAACTCTTCGGCTTCTTGGCCGCCGATCTTCTCTATAAGCTCGTATATACAGCTCTGGAAATCCCCAAACTCATCGGACGGTTTGTATGGATAGGCTCGTATCAAATATTCTACCGCCGGTTTATCCATTTTCAACAAAGCTCCGTTCGCTCTCTCAAAAAGCCGGGCATAGCCCGGAAACAGGCAATTTACGATGTACTTGATGTCCCTGGGACGTCTTCTGTCACTACTCATTATCTTGTCAATTCTTCTTATCTTGACCGCCTCCCAGCGAGAGGGGAAAATCACCCTGAACAGAAACCCCGGCACGCCAATAACAATGAGCAGCCCGACACCAAACAGAGCGATGATACACACCGCTTCGAAGATCAGAAAGAACACCTGCCTTGCCCTCCTCAGGACGGCGTATTTTTCGCTTACCGCAGCAAGGGCGTTAAGGCTATTTATAGAACCATGCTCAAAACCGAGCACATCGTCTGATGTGTTTTCCAGGATATCCAGGATCCGCCGGTTCTCGAGGGAGGAGTCCAGCCTGAGCATTCTCACAATTAGTCCCGAGACCTTCGGAGCAGCAAAAGACGTCCCGTTCAGGTCTACCGTGCGGGCATGAGTCTCGGTGCCGGTGTCCGAGGCAAGTAAAAGTCTCTGCGTTGTTCGGTAACTTCCATCGGCGAAGATATCCACATCGCCGTAATTGGAATAGTCCTTGCGAACTCCGCCACCAGAGGCGCCCACACAAATAACTCCATCCCAAACCGCCGGGTAGCTCGAATCCTTCAAGCCGTCATTACCCGCCGCTGCCACCACAATGCCCCCCCGGTTGACAATCTCTCTGATAAGCTCACTCTCCCGCCGCTTGGGAGAATTTGAGCCCAGACTTATGTTTATCACTACCCGATCGTCCGGCCTGTTTTGGAGATAACTACTCACCAGGGTAAGAGCATGCAGATAGCTTTCGCTGTCAACGTTGCCTCGTACATCGTCAACATCGTAGAAATGAAGCTCATCAGGCTGACCGTTTCTTCTCAGGATAGCGCGAACCACCTGACCATGAGTGAGGTCCTCGAAAAGCTGTAAGATGTTTCGTTCTTCCTTCATCATACTGGAAGCCGAATCGATGACGAACGCTACAACTTTCGGTCCCGTCCTGTTTTCCAGGAATTGAGCCGGGTCGAGAAGCACCAGGCAAACAGCCGCAAGAAAAACAAACGTTAGCAACCTTCGATATTTTCGCTTATGAAAAGGCTTCATTTTCGTCAGTCCGGCAAATCAGTTTCGGCAACCTACTATTTTACACTCTCGTATACTCATTTGCGACTGCAATCGAAGCCGGTAAGACTTTTTTCATTCACTGAGGATTGTGCATGAAATAGATTCTCGAATTTGGGGTCCAAGTGTGCCGTAGATTTGGGTGCGATCGATTGAGTGGAGCCGGAATTGCAGCTATTCTACAGTGAGGATTCCACGATTGAGGAGCAACCGAAGATGCGGTGCAATTGGGCAGGCAAAACGGGAAGTTATTTCATGCACGGCCCTGAGGTTCAAATGGGGCGATCACTCTTAGATAAGAGCTTTGCCGGGCCAAGAATGCATTTTGTTACGAGGCTCTGTCTGAAAACTCCGTCGTCGGCCCGAGAGCGAGCGGTTTTTCGCCTGGCAAAGACGGCGAAGCAGGCGATATTGGTTTTATCGTCGATGCAGCCGGATGCAGTCAGGCGGAAAATAAGCCGCTCGAAGCCAGATCGAGTT
>JADHXR010000146.1 GCA_016782865.1 Phycisphaerae bacterium | reverse complement strand
CCGGTCTTGCGGTTCATAATGTGGCTGTGTCGCGTACCTTCAATCATCACAAATTGCTGATAGTCGCCGCTCGTGGCGACCGCCGCGTCAGTTATTTTCAGCTTCATCAAAAGTCCACCTCCGGTGGTTCCCGCCATGATTGCGTTCGGATCCTGCACGGCGATCAGCCACTGCTCCCTGCCTTCGGGCGGCGATCCGAAGCATCGAATGTCGCCGCCTATATCGACCATCCCGCCGAGTGCGCCGCCGCGCTGCGCCGCTTCGATTGCTTTGTCGATGGCGTAGCCCTTGGCGATTCCGCCCAGGTCCAGGCGCATTGCCTCGACGGCGAATTGCACCGTCCTGTTCTCGTTGTCGAGCTTGAGCTTCTCGAAGCCGACCTTCGATCTGGCCTCAGCGATTTGCTCGGCGGTGGGGGGAGCATCCTCTCTTTCGGCGTCGTGGAATAAGACCATCAAAGGCCCGACGGTAATATCGAACGCTCCATCGGTGAGTTTGCTGAACTCGATGCTTCTTCGCAGAACTTCGTATGTCGATTCGCTGACAGGCACCGCGTGCTCAAATGCTTCCTTGTTGGCCCGGCTTATTTCAGAATCGCTCTTGTAGTCACTCATCAGCCCGTCGACTTTGTGGATTTCCGCAAGAGCGGCTTGGACACATTCCTTGCCGATGTCCTGACTTTCCGCAACGACCACGACGCGGGCGAACGTCCCCATCACGAGCTGGTGGCTGCTGTCGACCTTGACTGGCCCCTTCCGCGCACAGGAGAAATGTGACGCTCCGACTAAAGAGACGCAAGAGAGTACAGTAACCACGCGGCCGATCTTCATGTTCATGTGACAACCTTTCTGCAAAGCCAACTTCATAATTGATAATCGCCCCATAATCAACAAGAAACATGCTCCCTTGAGCAAGACCGTTACAACAACTGTCATTGGAGGAGCGAAGCAATCTCAGATGCGACGAAACACCGGACTGTGAGTGGCATTTTGGATTGCCGCGGCCCTTTGGGCCTCGCAATGACAATATGGACGGCTTCAGGCAGAGCGTAGCAATCAGCGGCGGATCATTCTATAATGCCGTCATGAGTAGAAGTCAAATGACAATATTGACCGAGCGAATCGACCAGGAGTTTCTGCCCTTCGTCCGTAAGCCCGGCAGATACATCGGCGGTGAGATCAACCAGATCAAGAAGAATCTGTCGCGATGCAAGTTGACCGTCGCGCTGTGCTTTCCCGATGTTTACGAAGTCGGCATGTCCCACACGGGTCTTGGCGTCATATACGATTGCCTAAACAAAATCGAGTCAGTTGCCGCCGAGCGGGTCTTTGCGCCATGGCTTGACGCCGAGGAAATTCTGCGCGACAAGGGTATCGCCCTGTTCAGTCTGGAATCCAAGGCGTCGCTAAAGAGTTTCGACATCGTCGGCTTTAGCCTGACCAGCGAGTTGTGCTACACCAATGTGCTTAATATGCTCGACCTCGGTGGCATCGGCATCCGATGCCGTGACAGAGGTGAGGATGACCCACTGATAATTGCCGGCGGAGGGATGTCCAATTGTTGCGAACCGATAGCCGATTTTGTAGATGTGTTCCTGCTGGGCGAGGGCGAAGAAGCGGTTGTCGAGCTTGCAGAATTGGTAAGGAGTCAAAAGAAGGCCGGGGCGGGGCGCAAAGAGATTCTTGCCGCTATCTCGGACAAATTCGATTGGGCTTATGTCCCCGAGTTCCATGCGGGGCGCGAGCTGAAGAACGCAGTGGTTCAAGACTTTGACAATGCCTCGGTGCCGCTTGCGCCCATAGTTCCGTTCGTCCAGGCCGTCCACGAACGGGTCAGCGTCGAGATCATGCGAGGGTGCCCGGGCCGGTGCCGGTTCTGCCAGGCGAGTTTCTGCCGGAGGCCGATTCGCTATCGCACCGTCGAGAGAATCATAGATATCGCAAAGGCCTGCTACGAGGCAACCGGATTCGATACTGTCAGCCTGCTGAGCTTATCGACCGCCGATTACCCCGATCTCGAGGAATTGGTCGCCGGACTCCACGCACATTTCCACGACAAGCACGTCGGAATCTCGCTGCCCAGTCTGCGCGTCGACAAGCAGTTGAAGATGCTCCCCAGGCTGCTGACTTCGGTCAGAAAGGGCGGCCTGACTATCGCGGTCGAGGCGGCCGGCGAGCATTTGCGCCGGATTGTCAACAAGCCCCTGAAAGATGAGGACTTGTTCGCCGCAGTCGAGGCGGCGTATCGAGCCGGCTGGCAGCGACTGAAGCTGTATTTCATGGTAGGCCTGCCCGGCGAGACGCTGGACGACGTCGAGCGGATCGTGGACCTGTCGTTTGAATTAGGCAAGCTTCGCAAGAAAGTGGACGGCAAGACAGGCCAGATCAACATCACGGTAAGCTGGTTCGTCCCCAAGCCGCACACGCCGCTTGCCTGGCTCGGACAAAGGCCAAAATCCTATTTCGAGCAGGCAAAGCAATTAATAATCGAAAAGAAACTGAAACTCCGCGCAAAATTCCTGCAATTTAAGTTCCACGATGTTGACCGAACCATACTGGAATCGGCAATCGGCCGAGGTGATAGAGGCCTGGGCGGCGTTATCGAAGCCGCCTGGCGAGCCCGCGCAAGATTCGACCTATGGGACGAATGCTTCGATTACGAACTCTGGCGCAGAGCCTTCGAGCAGTCTGGCATAGACGTAGAAGCCGCCGCACAGAAGCAGTTCGATCCGGAAGAAACCCTCCCCTGGGACCACCTCGGCGGTCCGGATAAGAAGTATCTGCTCAGGCATTTGGAAGAAACAAAGAAAGAAATTGAGAATTCAGAATGTATAATGTAGAATTGGATACTGGAGGCGGCCCCTGTAAGAGATACGCCGAGCCAGAAGGAGCGAAAGTGGTTGTCAGGGAGCCGCTTGTGATCTTGCGAGTGTGCTGATGCTATATTTTACAGCAAAAGCAGATGTTGTCTTCCTGAACGATTTCAAGCAGAAAGTGAAGTCGCTGTGGGCTATTGAGGAACGCATGCGTGGATCCTTTACCGTATCGGCCGATACGATGGAAGGTAATTACGGACAGACTGTATCGGATGAAATTACCTCTTCTGAGCAAGGTAAGAGATTGCGGGAGGAAGTCGCGAAAGGAATTCCACGAGCCATTGAGATCGCCCGGAAGAATCACATTGCAATCAGTCTGCAGTCATATCCAGCTCCGGCAGTTGGCGGAGCAGTAATTCGACTGAACATTTTTAGTGCCATCTTGCAGGACACATCTCATGGTGGAATTCATCACCAATGGATTGAAGACAAAATCAACGAAACGATTGGATCTGCGGAGCGAAGACAGAGAGCAGAATTGTCCAAGTTATTCAATCCGATGTACTGGTTGTACGGCGTCTTAGTCTTTGTGGTCAGAATTCCATTTCATCTTGTTTCTATCTCCGGGTTCAATGTCTCTAAGGTAGAAGATCATTTTCTCGGCAGGCTGTTCAAGCTGGCGGAGATCGCGGTCATAGTGTACGTCTTGATTAAGTTGGGAATCGAAAAGACAGCCTTGATGGACTTTCTGAAAACGCTCGTTAAGTAGGCTAATGGTGATTATTCATGGCAAATCCGAAACATCTGAAAATTCTGAAACAAGGCGTCGAAGCCTGGAACAAATGGCGCGAGGAATATCCACATGTTGTTCCAGAATTGAGCAGCGTTGACATGCAGGGAGCTAATCTGCGAGGTGTGAACTTTGCATCTGCAAGACTCTACAAGGCCAATCTAAAGAAGGTCAATCTTCACGGTGCGGAGCTATAGGGCTCTTCACTGCAGTTCAGTGAACTTGCTAGGGCTGACCTCGGGGATGCAAACCTCACGCGAGCGAACCTTGAACACGCGAATTTATCGGAAGCGTATTTGACCAGTGCAAGGCTAAGCGGTGCTGATTTAATCGGCGCCAAATTGTCTATCGCGAATCTTGCCGGAGCCACTCTGCGGATGGCCGAGCTATTCTCAGCAAACGTTGAGAGGGCTAATCTGACGAACGTAGATATACAATCTTCACGGCTCATTGACTGCAATTTGGTGGGTGCAACGTTGACTGGGGCTCGACTGTACGGTACGTCAAGAGAAAATTGGATGGTGAGAGAAGTTGAATGTGATTATGTGTATTGGGATTTCAATGGAAGGAAGAGATGACCCGAGGATAGAGATCTTGAAGCGGGTGAGTTTGAGCGGCTTTATGCAGCGCTGCCAACTGTTGAATATGTTTTTGAGAATGGGATGACACCTATCGATCCTTTGATAATGGACCGGGTTGTACAGGCAATCCAAGAAAAGCAGCCGGAATTCGATATCAAAATTGATTCGATCAATGCACGCGGTTTGGCGCCTTCGATAAAGTTCACGGTTCAGCACGAAGAGCACAAAGAGCCTGCTCTAAGGGAAGTCCGGAAGGAATACGAGATTAAGATCAGGCAGTTGGAAGCCGAAAGGGACCGGTATTGGTCAGAGATTCAGCGCGCTCTGGATAAACGAAACGAGGTCAAGCTCATTACTGCTGGGCCTGGAGCTATCGTGGCGACGGATGGTTCCACGGTCAATATTCAGCAGCACGTTCATAATGCAATTGAGTTACAGAAAGCTATCGCTGATGAGCCGGAGGAAAGTAAGAGCTTCTCCAAGGTGGCGAAGAAGACGGCTCTGGAGATTGTCGGAGGGGCGATCAAGGATATTGCCAAGGGACAGGTAAGAGAGGCTGCGAAACAGATTATCGAACTCGGTAAGGATTTGGGGCCGCTTCTGGTTAGGGCGACTCCGGCGGCTTACGAGTTCTTCCGCAACATAGGGGGATGAAGAACTCGCTCGCTCTTTGTGGCAACAGAAACTGACGTGTGGAGTAGTCATGATAAATCAAATCATGCTTTGTGCGGGGGCGGGTCTTCCTATGCTTTGGGGAGCAGCGCATCTATTTGCGACAAAGTCTGTGGTCAAAGAGTTCGGCGAGATATCTCTTGACAACAAGAGAATCATCACGATGGAGTGGATCGTCGAAGGAGTGGCTCTCGTCTTCATCGGCGCAATTGTCCTTGCTGCAACGCTAATAGATCGGACCGGCACAGTTTCGAAGGCGGTTTACTTTCTCAGCTTCGTGATGCTCAACGTGCTCTCGGCGGTATCGTTGAAGACCGGTTTCAAGGTCAGCTTTGCGCCGTTCAAGCTCTGTCCGGTGATCTTTACGGCCGCGTCAATCTTGATCTTGCTCGGTGTTTACCTGTAGCGACAAAGACTGGAGCCGAAGCCTGCCGCGGCCTGCCTCAACCGGGGGGTGTGTTTGAGGGTGCTGCTCGGTGGCGTATCACGAGACGCGCGGCACGTCCCGTGCTTTCTTCATTCCGCCGGGCAGTTCGATTCCGCTAGGTTGCGGGCCTTCCCTGAAGTTCACTATGATCTCGACAGCCGCGCGCGGATCGTCTACCATGCTGAATACGTCCAGGTCTTCCGGGGAGACGTACTCATGCTCTTTCAGCATTTTTTCTTTCACCCAATCGATCAGGCCGCCCCAGTAGTCGCTGCCCATCAAAATCACGGGGAACGACGCCTGCTTTAGTGTTTGGATCAATACTAGCGATTCGAAGAACTCGTCCATAGTCCCGTAGCCGCCGGGGAAGACTATGAAGCCGTGAGCGTATTTGAGGAACATTACCTTGCGTACAAAGAAATACCTGAAATCCAGCACTACGTTCTGATAAGGATTCGGTATCTGTTCCATCGGAAGGTCGATGTTGAGCCCGATGCTTTTGCCGCCGGCCCCGGCAGCACCCTTGTTGGCGGCCTCCATGATTCCACCGCCGCCGCCGGTTATGACTGCAAAGCCCGCCTCTACTATCTCCGAAGCCGTCTGCTCGGCGAGCTTGTAGTAGCGTTCGCCTGGCTCGGCGCGGGCCGAACCGAAAATGGACACCGCCGGGCCGACGGAGGCAAGCTCCTCGAATCCTTCGGTGAACTCGGCCATTATTCTGAACAGCCGCCAGAGGTCCTGTACTGGTGTGTCAACAGCTTCTATCATGGTAAAAAGTCTCCTTGGAGAGTCCTGCTTCGTCAGGCCGGCACATCATCTCAACCACAATTGCTCATTCTTCGCGGCAGGACAATGCTTTGCAAGCGGGCAATTCTCACAATCAGGTTTTCGAGCTTTACAGATATTTCGGCCATGATGGATCAGCAAGTGGCTGAAACGTGTCCAGTTGGCCTTGGGGACTATTTCGGCCAAATCGAATTCCAACTTTACCGGGTCGCTGTTTTCCGAAAGCCCCAGCCGGCCAGAGAGCCTGATAACGTGAGTATCACATGTGATACCGGGGATCCCAAAGGCGTCACCGAGGACACAGTTGGCAGTCTTACGCCCCACACCCGGGAGGGTCAGAAGCTCCTCCATCGTATCGGGGACTTTGCCGTCATAGTGCTCGACGATTCTCGTGCACGCGCCCTTGATGTTGAGTGCCTTGTTGCGGAAGAAACCCGTGCTGCGGACTGCCTCTTCTATCTCCTTAAGGTCCGCTTCGGCCCAGTCGGTGGCTTTCCTGTACTTCTTGAACAGGTCGTCGGTGACCATGTTGACCCGGACGTCGGTGCATTGCGCCGAGAGGATTGTCGAGATGAGCAATTCGAGCGGATTCACGAATTTCAGGGCGATCTTGGCGTCAGGATATGCCTTTTTCAACAGGGGCCAAATCTTCTTGATTCTCTGTCGGACCTGTTCTTTGTCGACCTTTATCTTCTTTTGCTTCGCCAATTTTCCCAGGACTCCCTTCGATGTGGCTGGGTGCCTAATCCTTGTCCGGCAGCGGTTCCAGCAGGTTTCTCAGTTCATCGTCAAAAAACAATTCATGCAGGCGCACCGGCTCGGTCCGTCCGGGTAGAAAGAGTATTGTCACCGGGACGCCGGGCTCGTTGTAAATATTTTTTAGATCGAGTGTCGCAGCCTCTTTGGCTTGCGTCGTGTCGCCTTTTATCGCGAGTACGCCTTTGCCGTCAATGAGCCTGGCGATGTCTTTGCGCTGGTAGACGAACTTGTCCACGACCTCGCAGTTCGTGCACCAATCCGCCGTAAACTTGATCAAGACCGGCGTCTGTTCGGACCTGGCAGATTCGATCACGGCGGGGTCATAGTCCTGCCAGTCCACGAGTTGGGGTTTGAAGAAGAACCAGAAGGCCGAGACGACCAGCAGGGCGGTTATGCCCCGAACCAATAATTTGCGAGACAATTTCGTGCCGTACGTGACCCATGTGTTCCACACCCAGAGGCCAAAACTCAGGACGACGGCAAAGTATAACAGGTTGATCTTGTTTGCGTCGGGGACCGCCTTGATAAGTTTGACTGCTATGATGAGCAGCACGAAGCCGAGCGTCTGCTTGAACAACTCCATCCAGCGTCCGCCTCTGGGCAGGCGGTTGAGCCATCCGGGCATTGACGTGAGGATCGCATAAGGCGCAGCCATACCCAGGCCGATCGCCATTATTGCCAGCGTCCCCAAGATCAGGGGCTGGCCCTGGGCCCAGACGAAGGCGACGGTGAGCAGCCCGAAACTGCACGGCGTGCTCAGTATCGCAGCCAGAAATCCCATGCCGAGCGAGCCGGCGTAACCTTTGCCCGAGCCGGACTTGCCGGCTATCGACGAAGGAATGGCGAACGTGAAAATCCCGAACATGAAAAGCGCCATGACGATCATCAGCAGCGACAGAGCCGTCACAATCGCGGGATTGCGCAGGTGGTCACCCCAGTTCAGGCCTTGATCGTAGAAACTTTGCAGGATGATGTTGGCGCCGGCAAGGCATGCAAAGAACAGGAGTATCCCGGCGCAAAAAGTCAGCCCCATCATTACGGACTGCCTTGGGCCCTTTTTTGCCTGATCGACGATTCGCATTATGATGATGGGCAAAACGGGCCAGACGCACGGCATGATGTTGAGAGCCAGTCCCGCGATAAAGGCCAGAGCCAGGGCAAACCAAGTCGAATAAACCGGGCCCTTGACTGTTTCTGCCGCCGTCTCCACATCGCGTGCGGCTTCGAGGTCAATCTGTGTCCACGAATCCCGTCGGCTCCAGTCAATCCTTGTTTGCAGCGTCTTCTCAAACGGCATCAGACAAATCTTGCTTGTGCAGGCCTGGCCTGTGATCAAGACCTCTACGTCACCTTGCACAACGGCATTGCGTTCTCCGGCAGCCGTGATTGGGACAAAGACGGTGAAATCGCCGGCGTAGACTTCGACTTTTTTGCCGGTAGGGTCGGTGAAAATCTCCCATTTTGGGAAGACAGCCTCACCGAAGTCGAACTCAGCCGACTTGGCCCCAACCTTCAACTCGAATCCAGGCGCGGTCGCGGTTTGCGGATTTGCATAGTAGTGAAGGTCGCCAGTTCCGGTAAATACGATCGCTATGCCGTCTTGTCCGCCCATTCGAGCGGGCTCGATTCGGACCGATGAAGATTCCTGCTCGTATCTGGCCAGTTCAGCTTCGGCAGCGGCGTTGGGGGCGGCGTTCGCTTGCGCCGCGCCGATGTTTTGGGCAGCGACACTACAAGTAATCGCGGAAATGCAGACTATCCATGCTGCGATCATAAGTAGTCTGTCTTTCGATGTCACAGCAGTTCTCCCCGCAAAGAATCTCGAACACAACTCAGAAGGCGACAACCTTATTCGGCCTGTTGCTCCTGCGGCTCTTGCTGGGCCTGTTGTTCCTGCTGGTCTTGGGACTCGGACTCGGACTCGGGCTCCGGCGTTTCGCTCTTGGCTTGCTCGGCGGCCAAGAGATCAGTGACAGTGGGTTTGTCCAGAATGCCGCCCTCCAGGATCAGCGTCACCTCATCGGAGTCGAGCGTCTCGTATTTCAGCAGGGCGGCCGCCACGTTCGAGAGTTTCTCTTTATTTGCTTCTATCAGCTCTTTTGCTTTTGCATACGCCTCGTCGGTGATCTTTCGCACTTCGCTGTCGATTGCTTCGGCTGTCTTTTCTGAATACTCTTTTTCCGCCGGCCCGATGTACACCATTTCGTTAATACCCAAATCGGGCCCGTACCTTATGGGACCAAGCTCGTCGCTCATGCCCCAGGTCAGGACCATCTGTCTCGTGATGTTAGTGGCCTGTTGAATATCCGACTGCGCGCCGCTGGATATGTCATCACAGAACAACTCTTCGGCAATTCGCCCCCCGAAACACACCTTTAGAAGCGCCATACAATATCGTTTCGTAAATATGGTCCGGTCTTTCTCCGGCAGAGCGAAAGTCGCCCCTCCCATTGGTCCGCGAGGAATGATGCTCACCTTGTGCAGCGGGTCCGCGTCTTCGAGCAGAGATTGCACCAGCGTATGTCCGGCTTCGTGATAAGCCGTGATTTCCTTTTCCTTCTGATCGATTACCTTGCTCTTCCTTGCCCTTCCCCACCGGACCTTGTCCCGGGCTTCCTCCAGATCGGTCATCTCGACGTGGTCCTTGTTGGTCATCGTCGCCGCCAGAGCGGCTTCGTTGATTATGGCCGCCAGATCCGCTCCGCTGAACATCGGTGTTCCGCGCGCCAATCTTTCCAGTCTGGTGTCCGGCCCCAGCTTCACCTTCTTGGCGTGGACTTTCAGAATATCGAGTCGCCCCTTCACGTCGGGCAGCGGCACAAAGATTTGCCTGTCGAAACGACCCGGACGTGTCAGCGCATGGTCGAGGATATCGGCGCGGTTCGTGGCCGCGATTACGATGACCTGATCGTTCGTGTCAAAGCCGTCCATCTCGACCAGGATTGCGTTGAGTGTCTGTTCGCGTTCGTCGTGTCCGCCGCCTGCGAAGCCGGCGCCGCGTTTTCGTCCGATTGCGTCAACTTCGTCGAGGAAAATGATGCAGGGCGAATTCTCCTTGGCCTGCTTGAATAGATCGCGCACACGCGAGGCGCCGACTCCGACGAACATCTCGACGAAATCACTGCCGGATATGCTGAAGAACGGCACATCCGCCTGGCCTGCAATGGCTTTGGCCAGCAGCGTTTTTCCGCAGCCGGGCGGCCCCACGAGCAGGACTCCACGAGGAATACGGCCACCGAGGCGTTGGAATTTTTTCGGGTTCTTCAGAAATTCTATTATCTCAGCGACCTCGTCCTTTGCTTCTTCGACGCCGGCAACGTCGTCAAATGTCACATTGGCTCGGTCTTTGCCCTGCAGTCTGTGTTTGCTCCGGCCGAACGACATAAGCATTCCACCGGCCCCGCCTCGGAGGTTTCGGGCGAAGAAGAAGTAGAAAAATCCGACAATAACAAGCAGCGGAAAGACCCACTGCATCAGCATGATGAGCCAGATATGCTGCCTGGCGAAGTTGACCTCTATGCCGCTGCTCTCCAACTCCTGGGTGTATTCCGGCCCCACCCAACTCGGGTTGTAGTCCACTGTAAACGACTCTGACGCTTTCTCGTCCTTGACCTGGCGTTCGGCCTTTCCCGCGTCGTTGAACTCGCCGACTATTTCCACGTCTTTGACGGTAACAGTCTTGATGTTGTTTTTCCCGACGTGGTAGATAAATTCGTTCCAGCTTATCCTGTCAGGCACACCCCACCACGGCTTGATCATCATCATCATCGTGAGCAGGGCAAATATGATTATGAGGTAGCTGAACGGCGTCCTTTTGTAGCGCGGCAGAGAGGGTTTCTTGCCCGGCTTTTTTTGCGGGCCACGATGTGGCGAGGGTGTGTTCTGGTCTTGATTGTCATTCATAGTCTAGTTCTCGGCATCTCCGTTCCCGCGGGCCCTGGTTTGCCCTTAGTCAAATCAGGGACCAACTGGCTCACGACTCTACCAACTTGCCTCCATGAGTTCTACGATCTTTCGTGCCAAATTGTTTGCCGCCAGACTCGATGCATACTTGAAGTCCTGCATTTGGAATGCCGAATAGCTTGCAGAGGCACTGACCGGCCGATGATCTATCATAAGCTCCCCTGTTTTGAGGTTTTTCCAGTGGACCACAGCCTGTAGTTGCACCTCGCTTTCCAATACTGTGCCCAACTCGCGGTCCGTGCTGAGCGCCAGTTCATCTATCGCCACTATTTGGCCGCCTATTACAGTATCGGCACGATCCGCATCGGTAATTATCTTGTAAGGCGTATCGACCTCGATCCGCTTGGCCAGGGCGTCGGAAAGCTCGTACTCGACGCCTCGGCGGAAGGTCTGGTTGTCGAACATCTCCAGGCGAACGCTTTCGATATTCTTCGGAAACAGTGATTCGTTAGAATAGCCTGCGAGGCCCGCACATCCGCAAAGGCTGAAAGAAGATACACAGGAGCACAAGATTACCAGCACAGATGGAGACTTGTGGCTAATGCACCGATTTTTGAGGATTCCGTTCTTCATTTCTCGGAGGGTGCCTCAGACTCAGTTGCCAGATCCTGATTCTCAGCAAGCATTTCCCTGGCTGTCTCTGCCGCCTTGCTGTTGGCCCAATCCTTCACAACCATGTCAAAATAAAGATTGGCCGCCTGTATGTTTCCCACTTTCTGATAGTAACGACCGATAGTAAGCTGCTTATCGGCTAATTGCTCATCTATTCCTCTGACTTTCTTGTACGCCCCGATTTCCACGGCATCATCGGGATAGAGCATACCGAATTTCTCGTAAGAGCTTTTTGCAATGCTCAGACATGAGGCGTCGTAGAGCGGCCTCTTGTGCTCGGGATGTCTGTCATACACGGCTAACTTGCACCGAGCCATCCCGTGCAGCGAATCTCTGCCGACCGGGCCTTTTTGCCAGTGAAGGGATATCTCCCACCATTTGAGATACGCTTCGTTGAACCTCTCTCTCTCTTCGTAGTTCCTGGCCACAGCCAAAGATGCGTCTATCCCCATCACCGTATCGAAGCCGGTTCGGTCGGTGATTTTCTCCATTATTCCAATGCCCTCGGCATATCTGCGCAACTTTATTATCCCGAGGACATTTTTCTTTTCGCCGGCCAGGAAACGCTTTGCGATAGCAAACTGCCGCTTCAACGCCGCATCGCGAAAACTGCTTCGCGGGTGCTCGGTGAGCAGCTTGTCGTGAGTCCTGATCGTCTTGGCAAGCTTTCCCTTGCAAAAGTACATTTCAGCCTCGAGGAAGACATCCAGGTCGGGCCCGGCAATTTCAGGAAAGTCCTTCCGGATCGCATCGAACGACGCTTGTGCGGATTTGGCCTGCCCGGCGTTGACGAATCTGTCCGCATTGGTCAATGCCAGCAGGAAACTGTCCCTGCGCTGGGCCGAGATTTCTTTCCACTGCTGCTCTTGGTCCAGACGCCATGTTTCCGCCGAGGCGGTCCATGAAGCCCTCAGCACCACCATCACGGCCAGTGCTACGAGTCGTGTCCTGTATTCCAGCATACCTTAAACCTGCACGAGGTTCTCTATTTACAAGTAATCCGACAAAAACCACCGGGTATTATACACGTTCTTGCGACTATTGCAAACTTACAGTTCAAAATATAGGGTAGCTCTAATAATTGCTTTTGAGCGGCAAGTAGAAGATTTTTGCATTCTGGCAAGGAAGGGAAATCAGCCCTAGCCGAAGCTAAGGCGGCTTTTTCCTGACGCCGTCCAGAATCAAAAAGATTCGTTTGCCCGCCAAAATGAATTTTTGGAGGTGCCCTATAGCATCTTGTCGTTTTTTTCGACGCCTCCACAAAAAGGCTTGTCTTCCAGATCCCTTGCAGCTATAAAGTCCCAGACGAGTCAACCGTATTCTTTGCAGAGCTTAAATGGAGATGCAACAATGGCTAAGAATTTGCTGACAATTCCAATGATAGTCGCAGTTGGCCTGGGCTTGGTTGCCGGCTCCCAGACGAACGCGATCGGCAGCATCGGCGGTCCGAACGTTCGGCGCATTTCCGTCGAGGACTACGCCGATAGGATGAAGGCCGGGTGGATCGGACAGATGGCCGGCGTCGGCTGGGGCGGGCCCACCGAGTTTCGCTACAAAGGCCAGATCATCCCCGAAGACAAGATGCCGGTCTGGAAGCCAGAACTGATCAACCAGTTCAGGCAGGATGATATCTACGTCGAGATGACCTTCATGCGAACGCTCGAGTTGTACGGGATGGATGTTTCAATCCGCCAGGCGGGCATCGATTTCGCCAATAGCGGCTACCCGCTCTGGCACGCCAATCGTGAAGGCAGGACGTTGCTGCGCCGGGGCATTGCTCCTCCGGACTCGGGGCACCCCGAGTTCAACAAGCACGCCGACGACATCGATTATCAGATCGAAGCGGACTATGCAGGCCTGATCGCACCGGGAATGCCGAACGTGGCGATCGAGCTTGGCGAGAAGTTCGGCCGGCTGATGAACTACGGCGACGGGCTCTATGGCGGGCAATTCGTAGGAGGCATGTACGCCGAGGCGTTCTTCGATGATGATATGGAAAGGATCGTCCGCGCGGGCCTCAAGTGCGTGCCACAGGGGAGCCAATTCGCCGAGTGCATTCGCGACGTGCTCGCGTGGTACAAGGAGGACCCCGCCGACTGGCAGAAAACCTGGCAGCTCATCGAGGACAAATACCAGGACAATCCCGACTACCGCAAATACTCCTGCGACAAGGGCGACTTCAACATCGACGCCAAGATTAATGCCGCCTACATCGTGATGGGTCTGCTCTACGGCAAGGGTGACCCCGACCAGACGATCATCATCTCGACACGCTGCGGCCAGGATTCGGACTGCAATCCCTCGAATTCGGGCGGCATACTGTTTACCACCATCGGCTTTAAGAATCTGCCCGACAAATTCACGTCGGCCCTGGACCCCGAGGGCAAGTTCAGTCATACGCCGTACAATTTCCCGATGCTTGTGGACGTGAGCAAGAAGGTCGTACGCCAGGCAGTCGAGCGTGCCGGCGGGCTGGTGGAGACCGGCGCCGACGGCAAGGGAGTTTTCGTTATCCGGATCGAAGAGCCCAGAGTGGGCAAGCTCGAACAATGCTGGGAACCCGGCCCCATCGCCAACAGCAAGTTCACCGAGACGGAAATGGCGAAAATCACCGCGACTGCGGGCAAAGACATCTCCAAAGCTGTCTCGAAATTCGCCCCGGGCTGGAAAGCCAAGGGCTGCGGAGACGAAATGGACCCGGGTCTACGCGAGCAGGAGATGGGTAAGAGCAACGTGCTCGTCACCCACCCGCTCGACCGCACCACCGGCTGCCAGCTTTCCAGGGAGGTTTCGCTGCCGTCGGACAAAAAGAGCGTCCTGCATCTGACCGTAGGACACCATCCCCAGGGTGACTGGCTCTTGATTGTCGCTGCCGACGGCAAGGAAATCCTGCGCAAAGCCGTGGACAAGCAGACTGCCCCGCAGGGCTGGGCGCACATCGAAGCGGACCTCTCCGACTTTGCGGGCAAGAAGGTAAAGCTCGAGCTGATCAACCAACCCACCGGCTGGACATTCGAGGCCGGCTACTGGGCCCGGATTGAGCTAACTAGCCGGTAGAATCTGATGGAACTCGGTGGTATAGAAGTCTGTATCAGGTTATCACGGAATCAGGAAATCAGGAGGTGGCTATCAGATGATCAGGATGTCAGGGGCATCCCGGCAACAAGCAGGCGTGTTGGGTCCTTTCTGATATCCTGCACCCTGATAATCTGGTATCCTGATACCCTTATTCGTATTTAACGGCGGTCAGCACAGTCTTGCCGCCGCCTTTTTGTTGACAAGGCGTCTCTATTTTGGTACTGTTGGGGGTAGATCTCACAGATGTGCTGGAAGCTACTCGGTGACATGTTCGGGCCTCGCCAGATGGAATGCTCGGCAGGCCCGGGTTCGGTACTCTGAGGCTCATTAGGAGACAAATGATAATGAAATACATAGGACTGCTCTGTGTGGTGCTTGGATTTATGCTTGCCGGTATCGGGTGCAAGAAACAAGAGCCCATACAGAGGCAGCAATCGGCTACGCAGGCTGAGAAAGAACGTGCAAAGGCATCGGAGCCGGCTAAGCAGACCAAGCCCAGTGGCCAAACGCGGCCTGCTCCAGTCGAATCTGCAAAGGAAACGGCCAAGCAGACCAAGCCCGGTCGGCCAACGCGGCCTGCTCCAGGTGAATCTGCAAAAGAACCAGCCAAGCAGACAACAGCGACAAAGCCAGCCGAACGGCCCAAGCCGCCTGAACCTACGGATCCGAACGCGGCTTTGCTGCAGGCGGTGGATGGGGGTGACCTTGACAAGGTCGAGGCAGTTATCGCTGCCGGCGCTGACGTAAACGCAACGTCTACCGGCGGCTTCACAAGCCTGCATTTGGCCCTCATACGAGGCCACGAGGAAGTTGCAGCTCTATTGATTGCCAACGGTGCTGATGCGCATGCGAAGATGACGAATGGGACGACGCCTCTTCACTTTGCCGCCATGGGGGGCTGCAAGCGCATCGCTGAGTTTCTGATCGACGACGGTTCGGATATAAACGCTCAGGATCAAATGCAGGGGACGCCGCTGCACTTTGCGGCTCTTCCCGGGCATGTGGAGATTATCGAGCTGCTTGTCGCGAAAGGCGCCGATCTGACTGCGACGAATCCGCGCGGCCAGACTGCGCTGGCGATAGCCAAACAGAGAGGGCACACGGAAATCTATGAATTGTTGAGCCCGGACGGGACGCAAGAGTGACGAGTTCGTGATTAAGGGGAACAAGTCATGTCAAACAAGAATGTAGATCGTCGCAATTTCCTGAAGAAATCCATCGCTGCCTCAGCGGGAGCCTCGTTGGGCCTTCGAAGCTTCGAGGAGCAGAATCTGTTGGCCCGAATGGAGGACAGATCTGCTGACAGCAAACCCAGGAAAGCCAAGAGTGGCTCCGGGACCGACAAGCTGCCTCGCGGCAAGATCAAGGATCTCGAGATCAGCAGAATCATCTGCGGCGGCAATCTTATTGGCGGTTGGGCACACAGTAGGGACCTGATATATGTTTCCACCCTGGTCAAGGCCTATCATACAGACGAAAAGGTCTTCGAGACTCTGGAGTTGGCTGAGGAGAACGGGATCAACACAATCTTGACCAATCCTGTCAGCGACCGCGTGATGAATCGCTATTGGAACGAGCGGGGTGGCAAGATTCAGTGGATCTCGGATTGTGCCTCGGGTAAGACCATCGAAGCGGGAATTAAACGATCGGTGGACAGCGGCGCACATGCGGTGTACATTCAGGGCGGCCTTTGTGATAACGCAGTCAAGAAGGACCAGGTCCATCTATTGGGCGAGGCTCTCGAATACATCAAAGAGCGGGGTGTCCCCGGGGGATTGGGGGCGCACCAGTTGGACACGGTCAAGGCCTGTGTTAACGGGGGCCTCAAGCCTGATTTCTGGGTCAAGACGCTTCATCCGAGCAATTACTGGTCGGCCGAGATCAAACCCGAGCACGACAACATCTGGTCACGGACGCCTGAAGAGACGATCAAGTACATGGAGACAATAGACACACCGTGGATCGCCTTTAAGGTCCTGGCTGCAGGCGCATTTCATCCGAGACAGAGTTTCAAATGGGTCTTCGAGAAGGGCGCTGATTTTGCCTGTGTAGGGATGTTCGATTTTCAGGTCATAGAAGATTCGCTGATCGCTCGGGACGTGTTCTCAAAGAAGATAGATCGTCAGCGTCCCTGGAGAGCGTAGGAAATATCTACGGTCCAAGATTTGCTCGGCAATAGGTTACCGTGTGTGAGCATTGCCGGCAACAGCGCAATCTTGAGGATTTCGCCGAAGAGGGTGCGCCGGTGCAGTGTCTTTGAGTTTCTGGGCTCTCTTGAAGAATCAGTGCGTAAGGAATGTCGAAGGCAAGGCAGAAATATGTCTTCAATAAAGACCCTATGCAAAAAACTCAATCTATGCGGATTTATGCCCACTCATAGGTCCCCATAGATCGAGAGCAAATAACACGGCGATTTTTGTGATACTCAAAATGAAGCCGATCATACAAATCCGCCTTGATTATTGCAGATTTCAGTGAAGTTTTTCGCAGGGTGCCGCTTTTTTCAGCAAGAATGGGGTAGAGGGGATAAGAATAGAAACTCGGGACACCAGGGCGTAAACTTGCGATTTTTTAACAAATAGTGAGGATGTTGCTTTTTCCAACTGTTATGAAATTTGCTTTGCCATGAGTCTATAACGAATGTTCATGGCATTACTTTGAGTAAAGCGATAACTGTCACTTTATTTGATTTCCAGCAGAGTAAAAGGGGCGGAAGGTTGGAATTCCGCCCCCCGTTGTTACTGACCTTATTCGCCGGCTGTATATTCCGGCAGGAAGTTCTCCAGCACCCACAGCTCGTAATTCGTCCGGCTTTGCGTGAATGCCATGCGCTTGCCGCTCGGGTGCATAACGAATCCCCAGGTCGACTCAGGGGAAAAGTGGAGTTTTTCGCCCGGGCCGCCCGCCGCCGGGAACCGCCAAAGCTCGCTGCCTTGCTTGAGGCTCTTGGCCACCAGCACGTGCCTTCCGTCCGGCGCCCATGTGGGGCCTGAAATGTCAGGGGAATCGGCTTCCGGAACGCGCCACAACTCCAACTCTTTACCGGACTGAAGATCCAGGATGCCCAGCACATATGATTTGGTCGGTCGATCATTACGAAAATAGACAAACCGGGTTCCGTCGGGTGAGATCTTCATGTCGCGGGTGTGGATGCCGCGGTGGACGTCTTTCTCCTCACCGGTCGTGAGGTCTTTGCGCCGGATAATGAATTCTTCGCTTTTTTCAAGGGACCGGACCTTGTAGAAGATCGCTTTGCCGTCAGGAGACCAGTTTTGAGATGGGTCCACCGGCTCATTCTCGGTAGGAATCTTCGCAAGCTGGCTGACTACTCCACTTTCCGAATCGATTGCAAAAACTCCGAAGTTGCGGTTCTCTCCTGTCCCTGTGACCGCGAACCGGCGTCCGTCCGGGGAGAGGATTGGTCTGTACCAGGGAAGTTTTGGTTTCGAAGTGAGTTCGCGCGTCTCGCCGGTTACTTCGGAGCGGATGACCAACACCTGGGTGCGATTGTCTGATGGTCCTTTGCTCATTGAGTAGTAAAGCAGCTTTCCGTCAGGCGACCATGCTGACCAGCTCGCGCCGGGATAGGCCGCATCCACCGGAGAGGGAGTTCCCGTCAGCTTACCGGTTTGCTCGTCCACATTGATGATGAAAGAATTGGAGGTTGAAGTATTCTCTATCCTGAAGAGTTGTCCGTCTCGAGTCAGGTAGAGCTTTTTGTTTGTACCGATGTCCTTCCGCAGCAACTTCGGCTCACCCAGAGGCCGACCATTCTCTATCCTCAGTATGTAAAGATCGAATGTTCCCGACCGATCGCTCATGAAAAGAATACCGAATCCATCCGGGGTCCAGCCAATCATTTTATCGTTTGACGGGCTTTTAATGAGAACTGAGTCTTTCTCAGTTTCAGTATGGTAGATAAAAATGTCACCATTCTGGTTGTAAGCAATGTATTGCCCGTCTTGATTGGGGTAGGACCAATCCATGTATTGACGATCAAGCTGTCCGATATCACGAATGACACCGTCCTGTAAAGAAATGATTTGACGTCTGTAGTTATTGTCCTTGCGATTGAAAGAAACAGCAAGGATTTGGTGGCCGTCCGGCATCCAGGCTAAAGGATACATGCTTCTCCCTTCCTGACCGCTATGGAGCACTTTCATTGACGATCCATCAAGCGCTGAGAGACGAAGCTCTCCGTAGCTTCTGACCCACCAGAAATAGACAATCTGTTTTCCGTCTGGTGAGATCGCCACCTTACCGGGGAACGTCCAGTCAACCAACGAAGCCTCCCGTGTTATTCGCTTTTGTTCACCCGACTGAATATCACGAAGCCAAAGATCACTATTATCAGACGCACTAAAAACAACATATCGGCCATCCGGGGAGATGCTGAGCGGAGCGTCCCTCCCAGCGGCCCAAATCCGGCGCATGGCAACCTCGGTGCGGCCGGTGGCTCCGCTCGCCCCGCCGGTGATGGCGCTCAGCCGCTCTCGTGCCACCTTACTGGACTCCGGCTGATCCGCATATTCGCGCACCACGCGCTCGTAGGCTGTGCGGGCCTCTGTAGTGCCCAACTTTTCATAGCACAGTCCGATTTGCACCAGCGCCTTCGCTACCAGGGGACGTTCGTCTGTGTGGTCCTCGACGATCTGCTTGTACAGCCGGATGGCCTCGTCGAGGTCTCCGTTGACGTTCTCTTGGACCAGCCCCTTTTGGAAGAGGTCGTAGCCGCTCTGTGCGAGGGCATTTTGCCCGGCGAAAAAAACCAGAGCAAAGAACGCTGCGATGATTGATAATCTGTTCATGACTAATCTCCTTTCTAAAAAAAATATGGTTACGGGTTTTCTACAAATCATCGCATTTTAGGCACTCCCGTATGTCACGAAATTGTCTGGAAAATGTAAATTATTTGCAAAATAATTGTCATGAAATTGTCTGCTATTTGTCACGAAATTGTCAGGTATCGAGGACTATTTTGTAGCCAACGCCGTGAACCGTGATTAGATGACACGGTTTCGC
>JADHXR010000145.1 GCA_016782865.1 Phycisphaerae bacterium | reverse complement strand
ACGGTTCAATTCGGGCAGGGCCCTGAGGTGGCGCAGGGCTGCTCCGGTCAGAGAATCCGGTTGAATCATCAAATTCTCAAGCAAGGGCAGGCATTTGAGAAACGCAAGATCGCTGTCCTGCAATGATAGCCCGGACAGATTCATGTCTTTCATCTTCTTCAGTCCCGACAGGTCCAGCATCAGCTCGTCGCCCGAGTCCCTTACACCAGAGTTCCCTCGTGGACTGACTTTCAAGTAGTTGAGATTCGACAAACCGTTCAATTGATTTAGTCCGCTGGGGGTCACAGGGCAACCGAGGTGCAGGCTTTCCAACTGTTTCAACTTGCCTATTGACGCCAGGCCTCGGTCTGTCACATTTTGGCCTGAGATCAGCAAATCCCTCAGCCGGCTCAATGGCTCCAGACAGGCAAGATCTGCATCGGACAATGAGTCGTCACCAGTAATACGGAGTTCCTCCAGAGAACCGAGGCCGGCCAGATAGGACACGCCCGTGGGGCCATAGTAGCCCTGTTCGCGATCTTTCAGCGCGATGCCCAGGCATTTGAGGTTCCGGAAGACCATCAGCGTTTTCATGCCTTCGGCGGAAAGATAGCTGATCCCTTTTATGCATTCGAGATTGGGCAAGGCCGCCAACTGCCGCACGACTTCATCACCATAATGTACACCCCGAGGGCCGCTCCATACCTGTGCAAAATCCACCTTCTTGAGGTTCTTCAGCCTGTTCAAACGAGCCACGCCTGCAACGGTGAATCTCGGGCTGGTACGGATAAAGTGCAGTTCCTCAAGGTTCTTGAGTTCGCCTATGGAGGCAAGGCTGGCGTCAGTGAGGGTATTGCAGGCGCTTCCCCAGAGGGTCAGGCTCTTGAGCTGCGCCAGGCCCTCCAGGTATTTGATGTGTCGGTCGGATATTGGACTGGTGCCCCAGATACATAGGCGCTCCAGACGAGACATGTTCGCCAGTTCGGCCAGTCCCGGACCCCATATCTTCCCTGTCCGTATCCTGAGCCAGCGTAGATTGGGGTGTTGCCCTATGTGCTTGAGGCCTGCATCGGTCACCTCCATACGGAGGTCCAGGTACTCCAGAGCAGGCAGGTCCTTTAGAACTTCCAGGCCCCGGCTTGTGATAGATGACTCTCGGAACTCCAGGGCCCTGAGTGAACGTAACGCCCTGAGGTGCTCCAGGCCCTTATCGGTTACTCCGGTTTCGTTCAGGCTCAGTATCCTCAGACCCGTTAGATGGCGGATCGGTTCAAATATCCGTGGGTCCGTGCCAGTTCTTCGGTACATCGCGGAGCAGACTGAGAGCCTGAACAAGTCGTTCGGGTCAAGTTTCGCCAGCCCGGACAGATTCTCAGGGTCTTTGCGGACCCGGTCGGCAACCGTGAGCTGGTGCTTCCATGGATTCTGTGCGTGCAGTCTTGCCGATTCCCGCGGACCAAGTGCCAGGTAAACGAGCAGTTGGACGTTTCGGCCTTCGGGCACTGGCACATCGCCCTGTGCGGCGCTAAGGTACTCCCATGCCACGGACAAGGTCACATGTTCAGGATCCCAACCCGGACCGGATTCAGGCTCAAGGTAAAGATTGCCCGTGCATTGACCAGGCGGAAAGGACAGTGTCCTGGTTTCTGCTGGCGGCAGGTTGGGCCTCAACAAGGTAATTTCTTCAGCCCCCAAGCCTGCGATAAGCCCGAAAAGGACGAGCATGATCGCCCCTATGTCAATTCGCTTGCGTATCATGCTGCTTGGGACCATTGTTAACTCCATCGTGCAGTTTCAGAATCTTCCAGAGGCCATCTACCAGGAGAAGCCTGGTCGTAAGTGTTATCGTTTCGCCCTGGGACCGGCTCCCGCCATCCATGGAGAACTGCGTATGGACCGTGGCATGCCAAATTACCCCTGCGGATTCACCTTCTTCGATCACCTCTACCAGTTCTACCGGATGGCCCAGATAGCGGGGATACAGATCGCTCGCGGTCCCTGCCGTCTCTTCGACGAAACAACCGGCGAGTCTTTCAGTAGCGTCCTGATCAAGCAGGGACAAAACAGTGTACACCGCAACAGCAGGCGTACTGAGGTCCGGCGTGTCGGCCTCGCCCGGCGGGCGACCCGAAGGCATGCCAAAAGGGGGAACGGCCGGATTGTTAGTCCCCAGGATGCGACCCAAAGACACCTCTTCGCCGATTGCTGGTTCTTCGGCATCAATTTGATCTGAGGACTGACCGTCCGTCTGAGCAGGGGGAGGGAGCCGCTGGGCCGTGGGGACCGATTTCAAGCGGCATACATAAGCAATCACTGATACGACGCCTATGGCCCCTGCCACAGCGAATGCAAGTTTGATTCTTCCTGCTTTGCGTGATACCGGCATAAGCAATATTCCCAAACATTCTATCTATAAAGTAAAGGCGTTTTCAGCGGGCAAACGTAACAATAAAATCCGAAAAGAATGAAAAAAGTACATTTTCTTTTGAAGACCAGCCTTTTTGGGCTAATTTCGGCCACGGATTTGCGCAGATTTATACAGACTTTGCAGGGGGCCCGGCGCGCCGGGATGGTTGCCCAGAGCCTGCCCCTGCGATTCTTTAATCCGCGTTAATCTGCGAAATCCTTCGACTGCGATCAGGGCCATCGTGGAGCGTTGGAGACGCGGTTCAGTCGGTCGGGCCAACAAAAGGCTTGTCAAAAGTGGGAATGGTTGTTACCTTATGAGCTTCGTATTGTTCACAGAAACGCATAGAGTAGTTTTGAACCTTTGATTACAGGAAATTCGTGATGAGTGTATCTGGAAAGAACCCCGGTTTGTCGGAAATTGATGAGCTTTGTATTCAAACGATCCGGTTTTTGTCTATGGAAGCCGTTCAGCAGGCCAATTCGGGCCACCCGGGCATGCCGATGGGAATGGCCCCGGCGGCCTACGTGCTGTGGACAAGGCACATCAAACACAATCCGGGGAATCCGCTCTGGCATAGCCGCGACCGATTCGTCCTCTCGGCAGGCCACGGCAGCACGCTTCTGTACTCGCTGCTGCATCTGACAGGCTATGATATCAGCCTTGAAGATCTGAAAGACTTCCGCCAATGGGGCAGCAAGACGCCTGGGCATCCGGAATACGATCCGAAGTGCGGTGTTGAGGTTACAACCGGGCCGTTGGGACAGGGGATTTCCAACGCCGTGGGAATGGCGATAGCGCAGAAGTATCTGGCCAGCCATTTCAACCGTGACGGCTTTCCCATCATCGACTATAAGATATACGTTATCGCCAGCGACGGCGACCTGCAGGAAGGCGTTTCCTCCGAGGCCAGCTCGCTGGCCGGACACCTGGGGCTCGACAACCTGATTGTTGTCTACGACGACAACCACATCAGCATCGACGGCGACACGGACCTGTCGTTCACCGAAGACCGCGCCAAACGTTTTACCGCCTACGGCTGGAATGTGCGGGTCGTCGATGGCGACGGCAACGACATGGCGGCATTCGAGAAGGCCGTGAAAAACGCCAGGAGAGAGAAACAGCGGCCAACTTTGATAAAGCTCCGCACGCATATCGCCTACGGCAGCCCGAACATGCAGGATACGGCCGAAGCCCACGGGGCTCCCTTGGGCGACGCAGAAATCAGGCTTATCAAGGAACAATGCGGCTGGGACCCCGACAAATCCTTCCACGTCCCGCAAGAGGTTCGCTCTCACATGGACAAACTCGTCAAAAAGGGCAAGAGAGCCGAAGCGGCGTGGAACAAGCTCTTCGTCAATTGCGCCCAGGCTCATCCCGAACTGGCGCGGCAGTTCAACGACGCCGCGGAAGGGAAGCTTCCAATAGACGTGGACGGCGCTCTGCCGAAATTCGAGCCGGGCAGCTCGGTTGCGACGCGAAGTGCCTCCGGCAAGGTCCTCGGTGCGCTGATGCCGAAGCTACCGTTGATTCTGGGCGGCTCGGCGGACTTGACGCCGTCGAACAACACCCATTGGCCCGAAGCGAAGGATTTCCAGAAGGATGCGCGGGACGGCAGGTACCTGCGCTTCGGCATTCGCGAGCATGCGATGGGCTCGATCCTGAACGGGATTTCCGTCAGCGGCCTGGCACGCGCCTACGGTGGCACGTTCCTGGTCTTCTCAGACTATATGCGGGGCGCGATTCGCGTCGCGGCTCTCTCGAAGTACCCCACAATATTCGTATTCACGCACGACAGCATCGGCCTGGGCGAGGACGGCCCGACGCATCAGCCGGTCGAGCACATAGCGGCGCTGCGGGCGATGCCGAATCTGCTCGTGTTCCGTCCCGCCGACGCCAATGAAACCGCTCAGGCATGGAAATATTCGCTGGAACACCGTGGCGGCCCCGTGGCTCTGCTGTTGACCCGGCAGGGATTGCCCGTGCTGGATCAGGACAAGTACGGCTCGGCGGCAAACGTTGACAAGGGCGCTTACGTTCTCGTCACAGCCGACAAGCCAGACGTTGTGCTTTTGGCTAGCGGCTCGGAAGTCTCGGTCGCCTTGTGTGCCGCCGAGGGCCTGGCGAAAGAAGGGGTCGCCGCACAGGTGGTGAGCATGCCCTGCTGGGAGCTGTTCGATGAGCAGGACCAGCAATACAAAGATTCCGTCATCGGGCCCGATGTCAAGGCCAGGGTCGGAGTCGAAGCAGCCGTCGAGCAGGGCTGGCACAAATACATCGGCGACAACGGCGTCTTCATCGGCATGTCGAGCTTCGGAGCGTCCGCCCCGGCAAAAACCTGCTTCGAGAAATTTGGCATTACCGCCGAGAACGTGATGAAAGCAGCCAAAGAATCTATGGAGAACACTACATGAGGTGGCAGTCAGGTGTCAGAAATAGATCTGTTCTCTGCATTGGTCAGTGAGTGACCCATTATGATCCGTATACGCGGTGTCGTCGAGTCGTTCGTCGATGATCCGGTGCGGTTTCGCCCACCGCGGCATGTGCAGAAGGCCGAACCCGTGCGACAGATCACGACGGGCCACATTCAGAAGGTCTTTGCTCTGGTCGCCAGCCAAAAGCACGCTATCCACCACGTCCGCAGCCGGGGTTATATTGAGTATCCCCACTCTGATGGTCCAGGAAGGTGGCTACAACCTGCGTAACCTTAAGCGTGGATCAGTGGCCTTGTTCCGCGGAATCTCGAGTGCCCTATCAGTCTGAGAGGAATCCAAGCCCCTACTCATTCGCCACCACGTTTGTACGACCTTATGCTCACTTGATCCGCCTGGAGAAATTCTATTCGGAGCGTTGTGCGGCTTTGACCCGTCTGCCAGATAAGGTTAAAATGGTGCCGGATACAGAATCTCATATAGACCTTTTTCAGGAGAAACAAGATGAAACGAATATGTACAAACGTGTTGGCGACGTTATTTATTGTTAGTGCGGTCAGCGGTTTCAACATTACGAATGGTCAGGAGCAAGGCCAAGATTCGGTTGGGTTTCGGTTGCCGGGGGCGAGGGCTGTGATCGACGCTGGCCGGTATGCGACGATTCAGGCGGCTATCGATGCGCTGCCTGATGAGGGCGGGCTCGTGCGTCTGCCGCCGGGGACGTTTGAGATCAGCGAGCCTTTGAAGGTCGGAAAGGGCGACGTTCTTATCGAGGGGGCCGGGACCGCTACGCACATAAAGAACGTCAACACCGAGGGCGGCAGCGCGCTGATACTTGAGCACCCCGGCGGCGGTGACAATCGAAAGTCCGAACTGTGGCGTATCCGCCTGGCCGACTTTCGCATCACGGGCAACGAAAAGAGCGGACACGGCATCGAGGCCCGGCGGATAAACGAGGTCTTCATCGACGGCGTCACCGTCAGCTATCACGGCGGCGACGGCATTCAATTGTACTACTGCTACGAAGACCCGCGAATCTGCAACTCGCTGATAACCTATAACAAGAAGACAGGTCTCAACGCAATCGGCTGTCATGACGTCGTCGTCTCGGCCAATCAGTTCGAGGAAAACAACGACGCTCTGCGATTCACCGATGGCTTCAACCTCTGCATGACGGGCAACTGCCTCGACGACCATCTCGGCAACGGCGTGGTGATAGAGAACACCTACGGCTCAGTCGTCTCGGGTAACATGATCGAAGAGTGTAACGGGATCGCCATCGTGCTCGACAGGGACTGCTACGGCATCGCGATTAGCGCCAACGTGATTGCCCACGACGCAAGCGGCGGGATCGCCCTGCGCGATGCGCACGGCTGCGCCGTCAGCGCCAACGCCTTCACCATCATGGGCAGTGACGCCCTGAACATCGGGCCAAAGAGCGGGCGCATCACCGTCACGGGCAACAACTTCTCCAACAGTTACATCGGCGAAGGCAAGACAAAGCGGTCGGCAGATGACCAGACCGCCGCGGGCTTGGTCCTCGACGGCACCTCCGGCATCACGGTAGTGGGTAATCTTTTCTCAGGCGTCCGCCCCAAGGCGCTGACCGTCGAGGGCAAGCCCAGCACGAGTATAGTGTTCACAGACAATGTTCTGATAGACGTCTCCAGTGACCACAAGAAGCTGGACGCATCGCTGGTCAAAGATAATCTGGACGACAAGTAAAGAGAGGGACAGGCATGAAGCTGATTAAGATATTGGCTGTGGGGCTTTTGGCCTGCGCAGGAGCCGTTGAGCTGCGAGCGGGCAAAGCAGCGCAGGTGTACCCCGGCAAAGACTGGGCGAGTGAGAAACCCGAGCAGGTCGGCCTGGATGCGAAGAAGCTGAGAGAGTTGAGCGACTACGCCGGCGGATTCGGCTGTGTGGTCCGGCGCGGATATATGGTTTATACGTGGGGTGACGCCGGCAGGCGAAAAGACGTCGCCTCGGCGGCAAAACCTCTCTACGCGCACTTTCTGTTTAAGGCCCTGGAGGACGGGAAAATCTCCAGCCTCGACGAGCGGGCCGGCAAATGGGAACCAGGGCTCGACCACATCAACGAGCGCCTCGGTTACAAAGACCGCAACATCACATGGAGGCATCTCGCGAACCAGATATCATGCTACGGTCTGGGCGAGGCTCCCGGTACGGCGTACGCCTACAACGACTGGCAGATGGCGCTGTTCTGGGACACGCTTTTCAAGAAAGTCTACGGCGCCAACTTCGAAACGGTGGATGCTGACGTCTTTGGTCCGGTGCTGACCGATCAGATTCAGTGCCAGGACAATCCAACGTTCATGGCGTTCGGCGTCAAGGACAGGCCAGGCCGGTTGGCGATCTCGCCTCGTGATTTTGCGCGTTTCGGATTGTTGTATTTGCGAAAAGGCAGGTGGAGAGACACCCAGCTCATCAGTCGCGAACATGCGACGATGGCGGTCGCGAGCCCTTTGCCCAATTCGATCCCGCGGGCGGCCAAGCGGGCGGCGGAGATGATACCGCAGCAGCGCTCGATAGGCTCGAAAAACATCCCTGACAATCAGTGCGACCACGTCGGCAGCTATAGCTGGCTCTGGTGGACAAACGGGGTCGCCCGCGACGGCGCACGGCATTGGCCCGACGTTCCGACAGACGCTTACGGCTGCTTCGGTCACGGTGGCCCGCGCGCTATGGTCGTTGTGCCGAGCCTGGATTTGATCGTAAGCTGGAACGACGCGAAGATCCGCAGCGCCGAGATGGAAAACCATGCGCTGGGGCTGCTGGTTCAGGCAGCGTCATCACGTCCAGGAAACACGCGCGGCAAAAGAGGGGATTTTGGCAGCCGAGCCGGCGTTATGTGGGACTGCACCGAATGGAGTGTGAAGAACGTTTCACATTCAGGCGACCCTTTCGACGTTCTGGCGACGGCGACTTTCAGCCACGCCGCTACCGGTCAAAAACGCACGACCGAAATGTTCTACGACGGTGACGACACATGGCGTTTGCGCTTCACGGGGACTCGAGCAGGCAAGTGGACCTTCAAAACGTCAAGCAATGTGCCCGAGCTTGACGGTCACACAGGCACGGTGACTGTTACGGCCAATCCCAATCGAAACGTCAAAGGCTTTCTGACACATGTGGGCAATAAATATGCAATCCAGGTAACCGATGACACGGATCTGCGAGGATACCTGTTCGACTTGCATGAGTGGACGAACACCGGGCAGTTGAATGCCTGGGCGGCTTATCTGCACGAGCATTTCGGCTGGCAGCATCTGTTGTGTGCAAGAGGACATGTGCTCAGAGGACCTCACAACCTCAACTCATACGATGGATTCGGGCGCAATGTGGCGCTGACGGCAACGGCGCACGGACCGGCTGACTACCAGGAAATTGCCGAAGACATGGACGGTGACTCGGCACGGCCTCATTTGTACGAGGAAAGACACAGCTACAAGCGCAGCGGCTTCAATCTCGATATGGACGGAACGCGACGACTGCTGTGGTCCGAGGCGATGGCCGGCGGCATGGGTGGCTTCTACGGTTTCTATCCCGACAGTCCCTACCCGTATCCGAATCCCCAGCAGTTGCGGACGCACTACACGTTCTGGCATACGAACAATCGTTTCAGGCTGGATATGCAAAGGGCGAATCATCTGGGCAAAGGCAGCTATGTACTGGCGGTTCGGTCAAAGGAGAGCTTTGTTTTCTACGACGAGGACACTTTGTCAATTCGCATGGACCTCTCTGGCATGCCGGGCGAGCAGCGGGCAATTGCCGTGGACACGAAAAAGGAATATAAGGAAATAGAAATCGCAGCGCTTAGCGCCAAAGAGCATGTTTGGAAGGTCCCGTATCGCTCCGATTGGGCGATTGCCGTGGGATTCGCATTAAGAATGGGAACAACACATGAATAACATGTTTGCAAACAGAATGGCCAACGCCCACAAGTCTTTCATCAGGGAAATTCTGAAAGTCACTGCCGATCCGAAGGTCATATCATTCGCCGGCGGGCTGCCGAATCCGCAGCTCTTCCCGGTGAAGGATCTCGCAGATGCGACCGCAAAGGTGCTGGCCGAAGACGGTGAGAATGTCCTTCAGTACAGCACGACTGAGGGTTATTTGCCTTTGAGGCAGTACATTGCCGAGCGGTATTCCAAAAGGAAAGGACTGGAAGTAGATCCCGATGAGATCTTGATCACGAACGGTTCGCAACAAGGCCTGGACTTGATCGGCAAGGTATTCTTGAACGCGGGCGACCGGATCGTCTTAGAGCGTCCGGGATACCTGGGAGCGATACAGGCATTTTCGCTTTATGAGCCGGTGTTCGAACCCGTACCGTTACTTGAAGATGGAATAGACACTGCCCTGCTTGAAGAAGCTCTAAATGGAAATGAGATAAAACTGTTCCACACGGTTGTGAATTTTCAAAATCCGTCGGGCATAACTTATTCCAAGCAGAAACGGCTCGATCTTGCCGGCATCTTCAAAGATCACAGTACGATTCTTCTCGAAGATGACCCCTACGGCGAACTGAGATTTGCCGGACAAGACTTGCCCTCGATGAGGAGCTATCTCCATGACAACGTCATTCTCCTGGGTTCGTTCTCAAAGATAGTCGCACCGGGATTGAGGCTCGGATGGATTTGTGCGACGACGGATGTGATCGAGAGGATAATTATCGCAAAACAGGCGTCCGATCTGCATTCGAATTATTTTTCGCAGAGGATCGTTTGTCAATATCTGGCCGACCACGATATTGACGAGCATATTCTCAAGATTAGAGAGGTCTACAAGAACCAGAGAGACTTGATGATATCGAGCATAGAGAAGCATTTTCCCGAGGAAGTTGAATTCACAAGGCCCGAGGGGGGAATGTTCCTCTGGGTAACGCTGCCTGAGAGTATCTCAGCGATTCGTCTGTTCGATCTCGCCGGCGGAGAAGATGTCGCATTTGTGCCCGGCAGCGCCTTCTATGTCGATGAGGGCGGCAGAAACACACTGAGGCTGAATTTTTCAAATTCTGATGGAGGCCAAATCGAAGAAGGAATAGAACGGTTGGCAAAGGTAATAAAAGAACTTCTGGCGGCAAACAAGTAATTTCGAGCCGGCCCGGGCAGCAGACTAAAAGTATTGAAAACGGGTCCACAAACAGCCTATAATATAGACCATTCCCTTCGGTCGCAAGGGCGGCAGCGGCGATTTTGGAAATGACGCAGGAACAGGACATCTTGTACACGATAAAAGATATTCTAAGAAAGTGAGGTTATGGTCATGGACAAGCTTTACGAGAATTCGCAGACGGGTTGTTGCCCAAGGTTTGATCCTGAGCCCTGGGACGAGAAGGAAGTGACGTTCGATGACAAATTGTTTGTCAAAGACCACGTCACGAGCTTCCTCCATATCCCGCTGAACTTCGGGAAGGTAATGGTCAGGAACATGGAGAAGATTCAGCGGGCCGAGGCCCTTGCGCCCGAGCCGCTCCTGCTCTCGGATGAGAAATCTCTCTGGGGAGCCGACGTTTATATTGCGGTCTCGAAAGAGATTTCAGACGCCGAGATGGTCAGGGTATCCGGGACTTTTCTGACGAAGGTCTTCGAGGGTCCGTACAAGGATGCGGGCAAGTGGGCCAAAACAATGACGGACTATGTCAAGGACAAGGCCAGGCAAATGGAGAAGATGTACTTCTTCTATACGACCTGCCCTAAGTGTGCTAAGGTGTACGGCAAGAATTACACGGTCTTATTGGCGAAAGTTTAGGGAATTGTTATGCCTTATATACTTGCCGCAGCGGTGGGTGGAATAGAGATACCTTATACTGCCATCACTATCATCTTTATTATCCTGGCCACAGCAGTCGGCGCTTTTGTCAGGAAACGAAGCCGGGATAAATGCCTGAGAGATTTCGAGCGCAACATGGTGACGCTCGAAGATGTGTCCGGCAAGACAATATGGGGCAAGCTGCGCGTTGAAAACACCGGGCTGGAATTTGTCTATCCCAAAAAACAGCAAGACGCGGACGGACACGAGGAGGCGAGCTACCTTCTATACAAGCACGAGTATCCGATCATCGGAGCGGTGATTCGTTTCCACGACGATTTGAGTGAGCACAACAAGACCGAAAGAGAAAAGGAGTTAAAACGGACATATCATCCCGGCTGGTGGCGCAGGCGAAAGAGGAAGACTCTGAACATTTTTCGAACTGTGCGGGATTCGGTAGTGGAGATTGTCAACCTGCTGATCAGTCAGGCCAAGAAGGCCTCGCCGGCGGGTAAGGTGCTGACTTCTCAGGACAAGTACGTCTCCCAGATGAAGCAGGAATTGATGGGCTCGGCGGGGACTTCCTTCGAGCCTTTGCTGGAGAGGTATATAGGACATAAAGTAGTGCTCGAGCTGATCAAGGCCGACAAGATACTTGAGTATTGCGGCGTGCTAAAGGAATACACGGCTGACTTCATAGAAATCATGGATGTCGATTATGCAGTCAAAGAGGACCAGCCGACCAGAAAGGCGGATCTCGTAACCCCCCGCAAGCACGGCGTCGTCCGGCATCTGGCGGAATAGTATTCATGTTGCATCGTGCGTATATCGTATTGTGTGGTGGATTTAGAAAGTGATTCTGAAGTCTGTGTATCTCGGGTCCGGCGGGACTTCTACGGTTCTGACCTCTCGGACGTAGCCGGCCAGGCAATCCTGAATATCTCTTATGCAATCGTCTATATCTTCGGCCGGACCCTGGGCGAGCATCTCGACGGTGCCGTCCCTGACGTTGCGGACGTAGCCGGTCAACTGGTGGCGGCCGGCCACCCGGTGGGCTGTGAAGCGAAAGCCCACGCCCTGAACCCTGCCGGAGAAGATTATGTGCCTTGCAGCCATGTTCAATTGATTATTGATTATTGTCCCTGCTTTCGCAGGGATGACAATACTATTGATTATTGGTTTACGTGCTGTAACAGCAACATGCTAATCGATGTATCGGAATTGGGCAAGCGAGCTGGTGCGACAATTTAAGGTTCACTGCAAGCTGCAAGTCGGGTATAATCCCATCCATTTGGAATTGTGACTGGATTATCGTGGAAAAGACCAAGAGACAAATAGAAAGAGACGAGCAGATTTATCAGCTCAGCACGCTGGTGGCGGGAGAATTTTCTCTGCAGGAGGTGCTGGATAAGCTGACTGAGGCGGCGGTAAAGATCGTCCGGGTCAAGGCGTGCTCGATTCGGCTGCTGGATGAAGAAGCGGGCGATTTGAAGATGCGAAGCACTTTCGGGCTCAGTGACGAATACTGCAACAAGGGCGTCGTATCGAAGAATGACACTGTGATCAAAGCCGCCTTCGCGGGCGAGGCGGTGGTTCTGGACGATGTACGGGTAGACGGCAGAGTCAAATACAAAGAGGCTGCGATAAGGGAAGGACTTGTCAGCCAGCTCACCGTTGCGATGCAGTTCAAGGGTCGGGACATGGGCGTACTCAGGCTCTACAGCCCCAAACCAATGCACTTTCACGAAGAAGACATCAACCTTGCCAGGGCGGTTGCCTCACAGTGCGCGGTGGCGATAACAAACGCCAGGCTGTACTCAAAGGCGATCGAAGGGGCGCGAATGGCCGAGCAGATGAGGCTGGCGGGGGTAATTCAGCGCAGGATGATCCCGGAACGAGCCCCTCAGGTGCCCGGTCTGGACATTGCAGCCATATACATTCCCTGTTTCGATGTTGGCGGCGACCTTTACAGTTTCCATCAATTGCGCGAGAACTCCATAGATGTGGCGATTGCCGATGTAATAGGCAAAGGAATTCCAGCCGCAATTATGATGAGTTCGTTTCGAGGCGCTGTGAAGGCTTTCATCGATACCGTCGGAGATTTCCCGGCGCATTGTGAGAACCGGGACAAAATCAACTGCTACAAGGAGATTGTTGACAGGATCAACAGAATGGCGTGCAACGAGTGTAGAGACGGTGAGTTCATCACGTTGTTTCACGCCGCTATTGATGTCGAGGACATGACCCTGACTTACTGCAATTGCGGGCACGAGCCGACGATCCTGATAAGAGACGGACAAGTCACGGACCTGGAAAAAGGCGGACTCGTGCTTGGAGTCGACCGACAGGCCGAATACGAGGTTGAGACCGTCAAGCTAAAAGAGGGCGACTGCCTGCTCTTCTACACGGATGGATTGATTGACGCTGCCAACTTCGACGGTGAACTATGGGGCAAGGAAAGAATGCTCGAGGCCGCGAAGAAGTTTACCTCAGAGTCGGCCGAGCAGATGATACAGGATATTCTCGGGTACAGGAGGCGGTTCGTCGGACTCGCCAGGCAAATTGACGATACGAGCATGATAGTGGTCAGGGTGGTTAGACGGTAACTTCTTGGAGAATACCGGGAGATCGGGCACACAGCCAAATCAGGAGCGGACAAATCCATCCTGATAACCTGAATCCTGATATTCACTACCTGGTCGCCGGATACCCTGATAACCGCTTACCAGGTTCAAGATGGCGGATTTGATAATCACAATTGACGGTCCTGCGGCCAGCGGTAAGAGCACCGTGGCCCGGCTTCTCGCTGAGAAGCTGGACGCGAGCTTTCTCGATACAGGCGCGATGTATCGAGCAGTCACGTTGGCGGCGATGCAGGCGGGCGTTGATCTGAACGATGAACTCAAGCTGCTCGATATTGCACGGGAATGCGAATTTCAATTCTCAGCCGGGGCGGGCAAAACAATTATCTGCATCGACAATGTTGATGTCACCGAGCGGATACGCGAACCGGAGGTGACCGCGAATGCACGGCATATTGCCGGCGTGCCCGAGGTGCGAGATGAATTAGTGCAAATGCAGCGACAATTCGCGGCCGACACACAGAGAGTTGTCACCGAGGGAAGGGACCAAGGCACGGTGGTGTTCGGGGACGCTGATGTAAAGTTTTTTCTGACTGCCGAGGCGGGCGAGAGGGCCAGAAGAAGGCAAGCAGATCTGGGAGGCAAAGACAGCAATCAAAGCCTCGAACAAATACAAAGAGCCATTGAAGAACGAGATAAAAGCGACGAAAGCAGAGCGGTCGGACCGCTGAAGCCCGCCGATGATGCTATTGTCGTGGACACCACAGATTTGAGCATAGATGAGGTTGTGGGAAAGCTCCTGGCGCTTGTGAAAGAAAGATGCTTAAAGAGCAAGTGAAGGCAAAATGGTTCTGGCTTGCACGCTGGCTGTGCAGGCTTTTCTGTCTGTTGTTTTTTCGTATGCGCACCTACGGCAGGGAAAACATCCCCAGGAAGGGCCCCTTTGTGCTGATCAGCAATCATCAGAGCTATCTCGATCCGGTGCTTTGTGCCTGCCCAATCAAGAGACGCGTGAGTTTTCTTGCACGTGAATCGCTTTTTACGCACTGGCTGTTTGGGAGGATGATTACCTCTGTCGGCACAATACCGCTCAAGTTAGGCGAAGCGGATATATCGGCGATGAGAAAGGTCATCGACGTGCTCAAGCAGGGCAGAGGGGCGTGCCTGTTTCCGGAGGGTACGCGCTCGATCGACGGCAAGATCACGCCTTTTAAACCGGGCTTTGGCCTGCTGTGCAGGCGGGGCAAAGCGGCGGTCGTTCCGGTAGTGATCGACGGGGCCTTCGAAAGCTGGCCGAGACATAAGAAGCTGTTCTCGCCCGGCTCGATTGTGGTCTGCTACGGCAAAGCCATTTCAGCCGAGCAGGCGAAGAAAATGGGCGACGCCAAATTAGCGGAAGTCTTGACCGACACCATGCGCCAGATGCAAACGATGTGCCGGATAAAGCAAGGTAAGAGACCGTATAACTATTGAAAGGGAATACCTCGGAGAGGTTATCTTTCTGAGCAGGTCCACCATCAGGTTCCAGAACCGCTGCTCATCGATAGTCATTAGGATTCGCGTCTCTTGCGTGCCGGCGGGGCCTTGCCTGCGGTGTTTCTGCGAATACGGAACTCTGTTGTTCGACGCCGCCCGCAAGCCGCCGAGTACCAGAACAGACGGAAGATAGTTGTAATTTCAGCGCCGATGTAGTAATATAATCAAATCAGGGCTTCAAGTACGCTTTTTGGGCCATGCATGTGGAGAATTCACGAATGGAAGTTATGGCAGATGAGGGGAAAAGACAAAAAAGGGGCCGAAACGAACGAGGCGGCGCGGTTGCGAAGGCACGTAAGGGCAGGCGGCTTTGGGTAATTGTCCTTTTCATGGCGATTGCTGCGACAGCGGTTGTGCTCACGGGATGGATGCGAAGGCCTGCGGCGGGTGATCTCAGCGGGGGACGAGCCACGTTCACGGCCCGCACCGATGAGCTGATTATCACGGTTATCGAGACCGGCAACATCAAGGCCCAGCAATCCACGGACATCATGTGCGATTTGGGTGGCCGCGGCACCGAAATTGCCAGCATCGTTGCCGAGGGCACAGTAATTACTCAGGAGGATGTCGACAACGGCAAGATCCTCTGCCAACTGAACTCGTCCGAACTCGAGGATTACTATTCGAGAGAAAAGACGGAATTGTCGGGAGACCATGCGTCGTATCTGCAGGCCCAGGAAGCCCACTTGATCCAGCTCAAGCAGAACGAATCGGACATTGCCGCTGCGCAACTGGCCGTCGAATTCGGCATGCTCGACCTTCAGAATCATCTTGGCAAGGCCGCCGCCGAAGAACTTGCGGCTCATGTGGCGGACGACCCTAACTCAGCTATCGATATGTCCGTGCTGCTGGAGTTTCTGGCCGAGCCCAACAGCCTGGGCGGCGAAGCACTGCAGTCACTCAAGCAGTACAAGGATAGTATTCTGCTGGCCGACGGGCAATTCCAGAAATACACCGACGTTTTAGCCGGAACGGTCAAACTCCATGATGCGAACTACGCGTCAGACCTTGACCTCCAAAGCGCCAAGCTGGACGTGGATCGTTTTCGCGTTCAGAAAGAAAGTGCCGAAGAAGCTTTGAACCTGTTCAAGCTGTACGGCCTTCCCAAGCAGACCAAGCAGCTACTGAGTGACTATTCCGAGGCGAAGCGCGAGCTGGTTAGGACTAATGCCAGGACTCGATCGTCGCTGGTCCAGGCTGAGGTCAGGCTTGAGAGCACGGAAGCCCGGTACGAACTCCAAAAGGAGCGAGTCGAGAAACTCCAGGGCGAAATAGCTGCGTGTACTATACGCGCCCCGAGCCCGGGGATTGTGATTTACGGCACGAGCGCGGACTGGGAAAAGAGACGCGAGGATCCGATAGAAGTCGGAGACTCGGTCCATAGAGGCCAGAAGATTTTCAGCATTCCCAACTCCAGCCTCATGGGCGTGCAGTTGAGAGTTCACGAGGCGTGGGTGAACATGGTCAAGCCGGGCCAGGAAGCGAAGATTACCGTCGAGGCCCATCCGGACACGCCCTTCGAGGGCAAAGTGACCAGCGTTGCCCCATTGCCCGACCCGCCGCGCGGCTGGCTCGATCCGGGCAGCAAGGTCTATACGACCCAGATCACCATCGCCGGATCGCATGACATCATCAAGCCGGGAATGTCGGCCAAGGTCGAAATCCTCGCCGGGCATTTGTATGACGTCGTTATCGTGCCGGTCCAGGTAGTGGCAAATCGAGGCGGCAGGAAGGTCTGCTATATCGATACCGGAGGGACGACCCCTGAGGAACGCGAGGTGCAAACCGGAGCGTTCAACAGCATCTTTGTCGAGATCGTAAGCGGTGTGGAGGTCGGCGAGAATGTGCTGCTGAGCCCTCCGCGGCGCATCGAAAAGGAGACGGATCCCAAGGCAGAGGAAACCGTCCCAGCCATCGCGGGGCGATAGCACCGATGGCGCAACATCGTAGATCGCAAGTTGTAACGTGCTGCTGAGCCAGGCGTGTGGGGAGATTTGTGAGGCAAAGCTATGACGAGGCGCGAGAAAAGCCAAACGGGGGCGGCAAAGGGGCAGCGTGGTATCAGTTCAACGACGCACAGGGGCAGGCGGTTCTGGCTGATCGTTCTTTTGGCAGTCATTGCTGTGACAGCATATGTTCTCTTGGGGCGGTGGCGATCACCCGCGCCGTCCGACGTCGGCAGGGGCAGCACGTTCGCAGCGCTTAAGGGCGACCTCATCGTCACAGTTACCGAGAGCGGTGGCATCAAAGCCCGGCAGACGATAGACATCCGGTCCGAGGTTTATGGCGAGGCGACCATAATCAGTCTTGTTCCCGAAGGCACTTACATTACACAGGAAGACGTACATGCCGGCAAGGTGATCGTGGAGCTTGATGCTTCGAGTATGGAAGACAGACTCAAAGAAGAAGAAAAGGGCCTGGCCAGTGACGAGGCTTCCCTTACCGAGGAACAAGAGAACTATCACATTCAGCAGAACCAGAACGAAAGCAATATCACCGCGGCTAAACTGGCAGTTCAATTCGGCCTGCTCGACCTGCAGAATTTCCTGGGCAAAAGCGCCTCGCAGAAACTTGTCGAGGAAGTGGCCCGGGACCCTAACGTGACAATTGAGGTGGCGGCGTTGGTGGAGTTTCTCGCCGACCCCAACAGCCTGGGCGGGGAGGCTCTACAGACACAGAAAAAGTATGAAAATGATATTCTTCTTGCCGAGGGACAGCTCGAAAAAGCCACGGATGTTTTCGAGGGAACCCAAAAGCTCCACGATGCGAATTATGCATCGGACCTTGATTTAAAGAGTGCCAGGCTTGATGTTGACCGCTATCGGATCCAGAAAGAAAGTGCCGATGAAGCTCTGAGACTGTACAAGCTCTATGCCCTTCCGAAACAAACGATACAACTGCTGAGTGCCTACAGAGAAGCCGGACATGAACTCAGGCGGACTGAGGCTCGCGCCCGGTCGATGATGGCACAGGCCCTGGCCAGGCGAGGTAATGCAGAGGAAGAGGTAATTGAGTCGAGGGATGATGTGGAAAGATGTAGAAGACAGGTTGCCGCCTGTACAATCCGGGCGCCGGCGCCGGGACTGGTAGTGTACAGTTCGAGCGGTGAATCGCGCGGATTCGAGGATAGAGGCCCTATTCAGGAGGGGGGCAAGGTTTATCAGCGCCAGAAGATTATATCGCTTCCGAATACCGCTGAGATGATCGTTGAGGTTCGTGTCCACGAGGCGTCGGTCGATAAGGTTCGCCCAGGCCAGCGTGCAACCATTACTGCCGAGCCCTTCCCCGACAAGGCCTTTCACGGTGAAGTGCTCAGCGTTGCACCTCTGCCTGATGCACAACGCGGCTATCTCAGCCCTGACATCAAGGTTTACACGACCAGGGTGAGCATCGGGGATTCGCAAGCTTCTCTGAGACCAGGGATGTCGGCAAAGGTCGAGATTCTGGTCGAGCAGTTGGACGACGTTCTAATGGTGCCTGTCCAGGTGGTTGCAAATCGCGGCGGCAGGAAAGTCTGTTATGTCGCGACCGACCGGGGGCCGGAGGAACGCCAGGTGCAAACTGGGGCGTTCAACGATAACTTCGTTGAGATAGTCAGCGGCCTTCAGGTCGGTGAGAACGTGCTGTTGAGTCCTCCGCGAGTGGTCGAGCCGACACCCGGCTCCGAATCGCAGGAGACCGTGACAGCCGTTGCAGGCAAATGAGCAAACCGAATCCCTGCCGGGATGTTGAATCTCGCGGCTGATTCCGAGTATTTCATACTGTCCATGATGAGCATCCTTCTTCAGATGCTCCAACGCCTCAGTGTGCCGTGGCATCATGTTCTTTGGCTTCGTGTTTACGCAATAACTCTGCGATTTCGGTGTGGCCTCTTAGCTTGGCTAAATCCAAAGGAGTTCGACCACGGCTGTCCTTGACGGTCACATCTGCACCCTTTGTGATCAGAATCTCCACCACGTCTTTGTGTCCCCCAAGTACCGCCCGATGCAACGGTGTCCAGTTGTTCTGGGTCTTTGCGTTGACATCGGCGCCTTTGGCGATTAGCAGTTCTACCACCTGACTATGGCCTGCTAAGACTGCGCTAAAGAGTGGTGTAGCTCCCTGTTTGTCTTTGGCGTTTACATCGGCGCCTTTCGACAACAGCAGTTCCACCAATTCGTTGTCTCCGGCCTGAGCCGCTTGATGCAAGGCTGTTCCACCGTCAGTTGCCGCTGTCCGAACATCAGCACCTTTATCGATGAGCAACCTGGCGACTTCTGTCTGCCCCAATGAAGCAGCCCAGTAGAGAGGTGTCCAGCCTAGTTCATCCTGTGTATTGACATCGGCTCCCTGTTCTATGTGATTTTTGACACGAGCCAAATCACCCATACCTGCAGCCACGTGGAACGTGGAGGCATCAATACCTTTGCTGACCAAGAACTCGGCAATATCCCGACTGCCTTGACCTACGGCATAGTGAAAGGCGGTCCTGTCCTCCAAGATTTTAACGTCGAATTTGGCTCCTTTGGCGACGAGGAGTTTTACGGTATCGAGGTCTTCATCCCACACCGCATAGTAAATAAGCGGGTAGTCTTTCTCTGGCTCGACATTGACCTCGGCACCTTTGCTTATAAGAAGTGTTGTCAGGTCTTTGTTTCCAGACCAAAAGGCGTAGTACAACGGTGTATAACCACCATCTTCCTTAGCATTGACATCAGCACCTTTTGCAATAAGAAGCTCAACTATGTCTTTGTGGTTATGCTCAACTGCGTAAAATAGACGCGCGCGTCAAAAAGATGTCACCACCCTATAATTTTTCGTAAATCTATAATATTAATCTATTTATAGCGATTTTATTGTTGACTTTGAGCTGATTGTGGATATGATGTAACTAATTGAACGAAAGGAGTTTACAT
>JADHXR010000144.1 GCA_016782865.1 Phycisphaerae bacterium | reverse complement strand
AAGCGTTTTGTCGACCGGTCTTCCTGTGCAATAAGCGTTGGGAGTGGAAAGTGATTGAGCGAGCCCGCGTCCGAAACGTCGGGCATGGGCCTGCCTCTTTTGCCGACTGTCGGGGGCGATGGAGATCCGTCGCGAAAACCCGGCCATAGATATTGTGAGAAGTGTGGCAAGAAGCGAAAGGGCGAGTCGAATCGGTAACGTCGTCGTCGGTCTTACCGAAAGGCCAAAAGCGTGTAGGTCTAATGTAGCGCTTTTGTGTTCCGAAAGACGCTGTTCTTGGCCCCGAAAACCGCGAAAAAATTTAGAAATTCGTGCTTAGGATTTCCGGCCGAAGGCCGGCAATTGGCTTTGTCTTGCGCAACTGACTATTAGCCACAAAGGCACTAAGGCACTAAGTTACACTTCGACATTGGACATTCCTTGTTCGATATTCGATATTCCAACGCTCTTTGCCTCCTGCCTTTTCCTATCCGCTCTACGCTGTACCTAATAGTTGATTCTCAAGTGAAATATTAGAGAGACAGGAATTAACCGCGGATTTCGCGGAGAACGCGGATTCTTATTCACCACCAGCCTGCCCCGTTCGACAAGCTCAGGGCAGGCTCTGAGCGAAGCCGAATGGGAAGAACCACAATAGTCAATAGTATTGTCATCCCTGCGAAAGCAGGGACAATAGTCACAACACTCCCCATACTCCAAGTTCGAAAGTGAATCGTCTCCTGAATGGATTGACGAAATACAGTCACACCGTGACCGTCCTACCTACATTCAACTTGCCATCGTCGAGATCGTCGCTCAGATCGAGGTAGCTCTGACCGGTATCTTCCCTTAACAATCACACACTAACCGATCACGCCCCATAGATCCCATTCAAAGGTGAAGCGGCGTCGCAGTGGATTGTAGAAGTCCAGGCGAATGGTGACGCTCTCGCCGGGGTCGAGACGCCCGTCGTTGAGATAGGGTGTCAGATCGTAATAGGTCCCCGTGGCAGTGGTACCGTCACCGCCGACCAGGCTGACATTGGAATCACTCAGGCTGTTGATCACAAAATGCACATCACCACTGATTACTTGATTTGATGAGGTGTTGGTGATGGTGATGTAGCTGCTCATCACGCCTGTACGACGGTTATAGCGTAATCCGGAGGCCTGCATGCTCACCAGATCACTGGCGAGCTGAGGTTCCTGCGATGCGGACTCAATGGTGAGTTCATTGACAGTATCATCCGTACCTTCATTACCCACAGTATCTGTTGCCATGACCTGCACATCATAGGTGCCCACAGCCAGGGCCGGGCCTATAGTATCGTCCGGCAGGGTCCAGGTAGCGCCGTGATTAGTAGCCGTATAGGTCTGGCCACCTACTGTCACTTTAACAATGGCCGCCGCATCGTCAACCGTGCCGCTGAGCCCAGGTGTCTGATCAGCGGTGGTCAGGGTATCGACGGTGACTACTGGAGCAGTGATATCATGAACCGCAACCGTCAGCACGGCAATGTCTACGGATCCATCTTCATCGGTCACCTGCACTGCCACCGTATAGGTCCCGGGATCATTCCAAACGTGAGACTGGCCTGCCCCCGTATCACCAGATAGATTAAAGTTCGCTCCATCGTAGTGCCAATCCCATTTGTACTCAGCGATGCTGTCGGGAGCTGAAGTAGATCCACCGGCGTCAAAGGAACCGGACTGGCCCTCATCCAAGGTCGTATCGCCAGCCAGGACTGCGGTTGGGCCGAGATCATGGACGGTGACTGTTAGGGTGTCGCTGCCCATACCTCCGTCGTTATCGGTTACTGTCAGTGTGACCGTGTAAACGCCATTGGCTACATAAGTATGATCCGGTGTAAGTATCCCACTCGTGGTTTGGCCATCGCCGAAATCCCATTCGATCGTGTGGATGTCCGCAGAACCCGCATCGGTGAAAGAGCCGCTGAAACTGACCGCATTGCCCTCGTCATCACTCTGGTCCGGTCCGGCGGTAACCACAGGAGCCACGTTCTTGACGATCAGGTCGAATGTCGTCTGAGAACTGGCACCGCTCTGATTCGTGGCGGTGATGGTGACTATTTGGCTGCTGCTCGGACCGTCGGTGGCGGTAGAGCTCCAACTCCAGGTGCCGTTCTGAGTGCCGACTGGCACGACCGTACCCACCGAAGCCGTCATACTCACAACATCGCCCTGATCCACGTCACTGAAGGTGCCTGTGTTCTCTGCTACATCGCCTTCATTCACTATAACGTTGGTATGATCAGTTCCAATCTGGGGGGTGTCATTCACGGCATTGACCGTGAGCATCACGGTAGCAACATTCGAGTCCAGGAGGCCATCGTTGGCATAATATGTAAAGGAATCAGTTCCGTTGAAGTTGGCGTTCGGAGTGTAGGTGAACGAGCCGTCGGAATTGAGCGTCACAGTACCGTTAGTCGGACCAACATTCAACACAGCATTCAATGTGTTGCCATCTACATCACTGTCGTTGTCCATGACCCCGGGAGCGGCAACGTTGAGTGTCGTGTCTTCGTCGGTAACGTAAGCGTTATCCTCAGCTACGGGAGCGTCGTTGACATCAATCATTGTGACTGTGAATACCTCCTCATACGACAGGCCGTCATTGTCTGTTGTACGTACGCGGATGCTGCAACTGTTCTTGGTCTCAAAGTCGAATACTTCGCCAGTCAGCAACTGATCGCCACTGATCGTGAACGAGGCATTGTCTTCGTCACCTGTGCCCGAGACCAAGCTGTAGGTGAAGGTATCGCCCGTATCCGGGTCTGTGGTTGATATCCTGCCTACCACCGAGCCTATGGGTTGGTTTTCAGCCACACTGGTACTGTCCAGTTGAATATCTGTAGGCGGCTGATTCTCGTTGCTGGTCCCTGGCGTGGCGAGCTGCTGTGTGTAGGTGTCTGTGTTCCTGCGGGTGCCGCCGTTGGGGATGCGGGCGTTGGCGTGATTGGCCATGTCCCCTGCACCATCTTCATTGACTTGCGGCTGGCCGGCGTTGAGCAATACCAGTAATCCTGCGTCGTCGGCATCATTGGTGTCATACACCAGGGAATCCAGCAAATGATCGGTTGTCACAGGCGTGCCATTGGGGAAATCGGCTGCATCACCCACATAGAGGGCCACAGCATCGGCTCCGTTTTGAATATTGCTGCTGGAGGCACTGAAGCCAGAAGTGTAATCCACGTTCGGCACGTCCGGATCACCGATCACAAAATATCCTTCCGCATTGGTAGAGTAGCCATCCAGATCAAACGCTCGGTATGATTGGTCGTTATCACCATTAAACAAGACCAGGACCAGACCATTAAGCGGAGTATTACCAACTCCCCCGTCATACAGTTCGATGAATTCGGCCGCGTCCACACCGGGAGTGTCCACATCGACCTCATTGATCGTGATATCCAGCAGTAAAACCGGCGCGCCTGGCTCAACAACAACGCCATTGGCTGTAAGGTCATCATCCCCTCGCAAGCCATCGACAAAGTGCAATGTGATGATGTCTCCAATGATCTCCGCACCTGTCTGACCGTCATACATGAACTCATACCAATGGTTTGCCGGGTTGTCCGGCGTGGGACCGTACTTATAATAGGAACCAACAACAGAACCATCAGGAACATGCAGCGTTATGGCAACAGACTCACCCGGTATGATCCCATCAACCGTAAAGTCAAAGAAACCATAGGGCATATTGATACCCGTGGGCACATCCGAAGGTGAAGGATTACCTACCGCCCTGACGTCACTTAAGTTGCTGGTATCAGGGCACGATAAGGTTACATAATGGCCGGTCGTGGTGTGGAAGGATGTTGCATTGCCCTGCAGGCTGTCTGGAACGGCATCTCCGTTGCCGTCGTAATATATATCGTCTCCCAGTGGCCCCTGTTCGTCGGTAGAACCTACTCCGTCTTCATCATAATCAGTATAAAAGGCCCTCAAGAAAGGAATCCGTTGACGCCCAGGCTCCCACGCACTCATCTCTTCTGTTGTATCAATGTAGTTGATCAACTCGTCAAATCTGTTGTTCATACCCGCACGCAGGGGTCGATGATACCCAGGCTCCATCTTCCCGTATCCTTGATAAACAAAATCAACGAGTACGTCCTGAATCGCCCAGTGGAGTGAATCCCACGGTAATCCGAGTGGCTCCTGCAACAACACACCCTCGTCATAGTATCGGTGGTATTCATAGTTGCTTTGGGTTTGCGTAACGTACCCCGGGTACACCAGATCAAACAGGGCCTTCTGCTGGACTAATGTGATCGGGCCAATCGAGTCGCGATTATGGACGACGAAGACGCCTGCGGCCTCCCCTTTCAATCCGGCGGCCGCTCCTATGGCCTCCGCTTGGTCTTGTGGAATTCCCGCATCGATCAAGTCCTGAATTACCGATACTGAGTCTCTCTCGCCAAGGTCGTACCCGCGCCCGATTGTCACACCTGACTTATCAGTACCTGGCCAGTGAATCCATCGAGTCTCCTCAAGAGTTGCCCCCTCCGCCCGGAAGGTGAGTTCGCCTCTGTAATACCCCTGCTGTACGGCCACCACCTCAAAATAATATCGACTCGAAGTCTGCCCACTGCTGTTAACCACTTCAGCTTGCCAAATTCCGGCTCCGTTAGACGTGAAGTCTGGATTCACTACGATCTGTGTGGTGCTGCGGCTGAGCACTCGATCACCCGACAACGGGTGAACATTCCCTACCTGGTCGTACAGCTTGATGTATGCCGCAGATTCGTCAAAATTGCTGCCATGGATCGTGAAGTTCTGCCGGCCGTTTGTTGCCTGCGGCTGAGCTGGACTCACGCTGTTGATGCTGGGGGTTACCTGAGTTTCATCTTCAAAGACTCTCAAGAGAGGATAGCTCACGCCCTCATCAATGTTCCAGACAGAATCGAAATCCCAGCCAACGAATGTGGACTGTTGCATCATCTCCATGTTGGTCTTGCCCAGGCCACCAGCACTTTCAGTCTGCCCGGAACGTCCTATGTCCCAGTAGCAACTATCCCAACCGGTTCCATTGCTATATCCGACTAATCCTCCAATTCTGGTACCGTCAACTTCACCAGTGACCAGACCAGAAGAATAGGAATGCGTTACCTGCCCATAAAGGTAAACATTGCCAGCATTGTATCTTGTCTTGGAGCCAATGAGGCCACCTAGCGAACTGTCTCCTGATACGCTGGCCGTAGAATAACAATCAGTTATGCTACTGTAATAGCTGTATCCAATCAAACCGCCAACAGTGCTGTAGCCAACTACGCTTCCGGTAGTATAGCACCTGAGACGAGAGCCACCACGAGAATCCATCCCGATTAGGCCCCCAACGTGGTTTCTTCCGGTTATGTCGATGTCTATTAGACCGACATCCTTGATTTCATTGGAGGATGTGTATCCAAACAAACCAACGTAGTCAGTCTCCGGCCGATTTATGTACAAACCACTTATTGTGTGGCCATTACCGTCAAAATAGCCTGTGAAGGTGATGGAAGACCCATACCCATGCCCAACAGGTAAAAATCCTGCACCGTCATTCCAATTCCTAGTATCAGACGCATCAATGTCATTACCCAACTCATACCAGCCCGACAAATTATTATTCATCGCCTGAAGCTCATAGACATTTGTGATGATATGCGGAGCTACAACCGTCACAGCGATGGGACCAGGCGGATCAGGTTCCGTACTCCAGTTGCCGGCATTATCCACTACATGCAGTCCGTACCAGTAAGTATCTGGGTCACCCGGAATATCTTCGAAATAACCGGTATCCTCTTGACCGGAAAGAAGCTTCACATATAGATAGCCTTCTGGCGATTGTGACCAGTCTGGCTCGCCATCGCCGTCAACATCTGTTGCCCGCCAGAGTTCGACTTGTTTGAGACCTGAGCCGCCGGTGTCCGAAACGACATAATTGATGGTAACCGGATCACCTGTGGCAACTGCGCGTGGACTAACATCAAAGGCATCAACGGTGGGCGGCGTAGCATCAGCAGCCGTTACCACAATGGCCCCGGGCGGGTACGGTTCGGCACTCCACTGACCGGCATTATCAACCGCATGCAGCCCATACCAGTAAGTACCTGAAGAAGAAGGGATATCCTCGAAGAAACCAGAAGAGCTTTGACCTGAAATAGATTCAACGGCTATATAGCCTTGTGGGTCTTGTGGCCAATCCGGTTCACCATCTCCATCGTCATCTGTCGCCCGCCACAGTTCAACTTGCTTGAGACCGGAGCCGCCAGTGTCCGAAACAGTATACGAGATAGTAACGGGATCGCCAACGGCGACTGAGCGTGGACTGACATCAAAGGCATCAACCTTGGGTGGCGAGGAAGACACAGAGGCCGTAACTCCGAAGTAAAACTCACATTGGTCCAACAAGTCATAAGATGGACCATTGTCCGTGTTGCCCTCCAATTTTACTGCGAGGCGATATACATCGACCGGCACATCACTCAAAGGACATGTGACGAAATATCTTGAGGCAGGCTCATATGTGAAGGGCTCTGCAGTGTCGACATCAGAAAGAAGACTCTTGATAAGATAGCCATCCGAAGCCCTCCGTATCTCCGCTCGCGTACGAAGATACAAGGTCTGGCCTGACGTGGCATAATTGCTGTAGGACGGCATCAACACCATGGTATCTGATTGTGTAGCATTGTACTTGTAGTTGTCGTACAGGTCATCACTGTCGAGCGTCCATCCGGACCAAGAGGAATCTGGCTCATAGTAATAGCCGCTGTAGGGCTCCCGGCCGTCCCAACGTAGCAGTAGAGCCCTTGAGATGCCTCCGAGAGAGTTCTGGAACTTGAGGTTACCAGAGGCAGGACTATTGACCTGCACCGATGCAATCGAGGGCTCTTCTATCAGGTTGGCAGTCTTGCTATGCAGTATTGTGATTCCAAGAGAACCTTTTTCTTCGATTTTCTGCTTAAAGTCAGTCCATGTCAATGCATGCTGTATCGGCTCGGGACCAGCGAAATCGTCGCCCGGATCGTGGACGTACACATGATCCGAATCTGCTGAACCATCAAATCCGGTGATGACGATAACGTGGGCATTTTGCACAAGAGGAATCCCCCAGTAAGCTACCCACACAGGATGTCCGCTTACGAGGATTTCCTGGAGTCTGTCCACAAGAGGTTCGATGAAATAGAACGTATCGCGTTCCCAAGCATCAGGATCACCACCATCGAAATTGGCTTCCAAGTATGCCTCGAAGTCGCCAACCTCCAGCCGGTCAAGGCCTTTGTCGGGACTTTTATCCCGATCCGCAGCAATCTGCCAAGGATGTTGGTTGTACCCGTAGTATCGTAAGACCATAGACATGGAAGCAGCCCAACACCAACCAGTGTCGCCCTGACTGAAGTATGGAACCTGGAGCTGTCTGGGGAGAGGAGGCCCATCAATATAGAGGTCGTATCGACCCGTGCTGTCGTTTCCCTCGTCATTAACATCACCACGAACCAGGAAGTATAGAACCTGTCCTGCCGTAACAGTGGTTGAGTAATCTCCATCGTCAAGGCTGCCAGTATCTGAATGGATCAGGTTCTTGTCAGCATCGTAAATGAACAAATCAGTATCCCAGCCGACCCCGCCTACGCTGTCGGCTTCGATCTCTAAGTTACCTAACCCCGGAGCTGTATATTCCCAATACTCTCCCTCAGTGCTGGGGGAAATCCACTGGTTGGGGTAGACTGCATCACCATGGGGATCGAGTACGACAGAAACCACCGGTGGGGCCGGCAGGTCAATGTTCACGGAGAATCCTGTCTGATTCCATGGCAAGTCAAGCCAAAGTCGGTATTCTGTTCCGGCAGTGACGGAGTAAGTCATGGAGTTACTGCTATCTGAGTCACTTTCGGTCTTCAGCAGAGAATTACTGCCGCTATCGTAAAGTTTCATCGTCGCATCGCCGTCTCCGTGGCCATGCGTGAATGTTGCCGTACCTGCCGTCGATGGTGTGAATAGGAAGTAAGGATCGTCCGTATACCAGGTGCCGCTAGCAGAACCGTCCCCACTTATGTCAAAGGCAATGTGCGGGTGATACACAGCCTCTGCTACTGATTGTAGCAATCCTCCTCCAACTTCAACATGGCCATGGCCATAACCCACCAAATGCCCCGCCTCATGGGCGATAGTGCCAGCCAAGCGAGAAGTTGCTGCTGCCAATCCATTGAATCGGATGGCGCTCAAGATGTTATCGCTGAACACGGACGCCTCATCCCCCCGATCCTTATTCCCCACATCCACCTGCGCAGCCAGCCCGAAAAACTCGCCGTACTCTGCGAAAGCAGAGTCATCGCCCCCGATGAAAATGGTCGAGTATCCCTGGTCAGCCTGAGGCTCCTCAAGCGTGAAGACGACTCCCGAATCTGAGAATAGCTGGTTCACCTCCTCCAGAACACCCGCGATAATGGCTTCTTCACTCCCCACCAGCTCACCCGGAGCGACGAAGGCGGGCACGTCTATACCCTCCACACTCACCGGACCATTATAGGTCACATCCTCCGCACCATCGAAGTCAAGGTAGACAACCTGCCTGTTCCAGGAACTGATATCGGGATCATCGAGCTGAAGACCAGGCAGATCCGGTGCTTTGAGTTGGTATAAACCTCCCACACCTGACGTTTTCGCAAATCCGTCCGACGTGGCATAATTGCTTAGAATAAAAGTGCCTAGGGAGTCTGGGACGTCAACTGGAGGCCCCCTGATCTCAATTGATGTGGCATATTCGATACTCAGATCAACATCACTTATCTGCGTTGGCATACTGCCATCCTCAGTCGGGACGGCAGGACTATTCGCAGTGGGTCCTTCTACGCCAATCATCTCTGTCGCGGTGATTTTGCCATAGACATCTTTCTCTGAATCATCCGAGAGTACGGCAATATCATCGCCGGTCTGAACGCGACCAACATTATCGATGCTCAAATCATCCGCAGTTTCGTTTTCGTCATTTGTATTATCATCTACAAAGAAAGTAAAGATCGGCTGGTAAATGTCAGCGTTGAGTGTATCAGACGGGTCCAGTTCCTGACTAACTTCCTCCTCAACCTGTTCGCTAGTTTCCAGCAACTCCGCATACTGGACCACTTGCGGCATGGTATTGAGAAGTGCATCTTGAAACGGATCGGGTGGGGCAATACTGAGTAAACCATCCCCGGAAAGCATGATTCGTGGTTCGAGTCTTTCCAGGACCGGCGGCCTGACCGGCTCCGAATCCGTACTCGGAAATAGCCTTCGATCCTTGATGTGTTTGAGTATTCCCAACTCCGAACCTCACAGTCATCATTTCCGTGCTGCTAGATCAACCGTAATCCACAAAGGGCACCAGAAACAAGGTGAAGCCAACGCCAAAGGATGAAAAGCCCGTCTGCTCAAAGACAAAATACCAATGCCCAATTAACCTGTCAATAGAGAAACCAGATATGTTTTCGGACCCGACCGGTATTTTTGCTCAAAAAACGCACATCGAGCAATTTTTTTTCGGCTTTTTCAAAAATGACGTGGCACGCGGGGCTGTCTGGCAACTCAATTGGGGACAAGGGCCCTGGACATGGTCGACCATTGCCGGTGAACCCCTGCTGGATTCGAATGTCTCTGCTGTCCTGGACCTGCGTACAACTGCGGCGGCGGATGTCAACAGTCAGAGTTGCTGCTCGGAGCCCAAGAGGAGTTCGCGCTATCCGGCTCATATTATCGCAGTCCGTCGGAATAGTGATTGTATTAGAGTAATTGGGGCAAGCTATTATGCATTGGTGGAAGATGAATCGTCGTGAATTCTTCGAATTCATGGCCGGCTTGGCGGCCGTCAGCCTTACCCCGGAAACACTTCAAAGCGACGGTGGTTCCTTTCGACTCAGATACATCGTCGCATCAAGCATGTATGGCCGGATGAGTCTTGCCCATGTCCTGCCGGAGATCGGTAAAGCCGGTGCCGAGTACGTTGACATCTGGCCCGAACGTCACGCAAACCATCGAGAACAGATTGAGTCAATGGGGTATAGGAAGTTCACGGAGATGCTGAGGCAACATAACATCAAACTCGGCATCCTGACACGCTATGATCTTGGGCCGTTTGACATAGAGGGCGAAATGCGAGTTGCCAAAGAACTCGGCGGCTCTATGGTTGTCTGCGGCAGCCGTGGGCCTGGAGATCTAAGAGGCAGTGCTCTGAAGAATATCGACTATGAGGGCTGGATCGAGGTCTTTATGCATCCGGTTCCCCGAGGAATACCTATTATGCCCACAGCAGCACAGGTTACTGCCCAGATCAATCTTGCTCGGGCCTATCTGGAAACATGTTTACGGGGCCCACCTCGGAAAACCTGAGGGCCCGTCTGGGGCAAACAACATGCACTTGACTCTATTTGCAGATAGGGATTTCGCGGGACATCGTACTTATTTCTCCTTCTCACTTTGGAATTAAAGCGGTACGGAACATTTTTCGATGAGTTGTGCTTGATAATGATAGGTTTTGATAGAGGACAGCAGGCGTCCTAAAATCCGAATCACTAAGCAGTAAATCCTAAACAATGTCGAATTTTAGAAAGCTCAATTTTCAAAACAAAAGACACCAACAAACCATCACGACTGGTTTGGCAGTTTGACAATTCGGATTTGGAATTTGTTTCGGATTTCGATATTAGGATTTAGGGTTTGGTGGGGCGAAGCGCCACCTTACGACATCGGCTGGAATTAAGGCGTTAGAAATGTGGAAGAAATTAGAAAGAGATGGCTTGACAAAGCCCAATAATGTGGTATAAATAATAGATTACATAAAGATTAGGAATCTTTAGGCTGCAGACGGAGACAACTAACCTTTACAGCTTTTCTGTTTGGTGATTTACCTGATTAGGAGCAATGATGGCAAAAACACTAAAGACTTCGGCTAATGGCAGGAAGTGCGCGTTTGGGCAATGCAAGCGTCTCTTGAGTATCTATAACCATGACGCTTACTGTCGTATTCATCAGGATCAGGTGGCTCAGGAGCAAATGTCTAAGGTTCCATATCACCATGTTCTATAAACCCGTATATCGCGAGTACAAGAACCTCACATGTGATACGCATCAATCTTCTTCTTTTTGTGAGCGCGGCAGAAGCCTTTCTCCACGCTACACTTGACGACTGACATGACCACGACGAGAAAACGTGGATTTGTCTTCTGGGCGTTGCACAGCCCTGGATGGCTTCTGCTGGGCATTTAGTGCTCGACGGAGGTGAATCCTCTTTCCTGCAGAAATTCGCCGAGCTTGTGGTCTACTCCCTTGATATGATGTACCAGCCAGTTGAGCAGAAAGACGTCTACCGAAGTGGTAAGGGCCCGCGTCACGCCTTCGTATTCGTAGTCGTCCACGAGGTTTTTCAAAGATGCCTTGAATTCTTCGTCCTGCTTCTTTTGATGGTCCAGTCCCGGATAGTCGTGCTCGGCCATGCATTTCTCTTCCGCGGAGAAGTGGAAGTCGGTGTACTCGATCAAGAAGTCAAGCGTCTGGACTATGCTGCCCTCGCCCTGAGTCATTTCGATAGCCCGGGACAGATCGTTCAGCCGCTGTATCAACATTTTATGCTGTTCGTCGATTAAGTCCACGCCTACGGACAGGCTGTCGTCCCACTCGATCTTCTTCATGTTGTGTCCTTGTGATTAGTTTGTCGTCCCATTAATGGGATTCATTCGGTCGTAATAGTCCCGGCCGGCAGCCTGCGTCGAGTGCGCCACATTTAACGCAGAGATCCGGTTCGACGTCTCATTCCTTGTCCGCCAAGAGAATAGCAAACATCTGCGACCAACACAAAGAAATACTCTGCGCGGCCGCTTAGATGGAACTCCGCCGTCAATGATTCCTTCTGCTGAAAGGGAGAATCATCCCCCTCTTGCCTTAACATCGTAGACCAGCAGAACATCCGCATGGCGGACGTAGAGTTTGCCGTCAACAATTACAGGGTGCGCCCAGCCGTTTCCGCTCATGCCTTTGCGCCTGGGCAGCTTGAATGTGCTCTTGAGGTTATATTCATGAGGATTGGCCTCGATCAGGGCCAATACATCATCCTGGTATCGGAAATACAAGTGTCCGTCGGCGTAGAGCACGGCCGCTGAGCCTCCGCCCGGCTGATCTGCCTGCCACATAATCTTGCCGGTCTTCACCTCGACGCAGGTCGGCTTGCCCTTGCCGTGGTCATGGCCGCCGTAGATGTACTCGCCAATCCGGACGAACCCTCCGTGATGATTCTGGAAAGTATTGGCGTCGAGAAAATAGACTTCCTCTGCGCTAACGCCGTCGCCAGTTTTGCTCAGCTTGACCAAAGCGCTGCCGGTGCCGTATGCGGTGGAGCAAAATATGCTGTCGCCGCAAACGACCGGCGTAGAGATGTTGGCGACGTCGTTTGCAATCGGGTTGTATCCCCAAAGAAACCTGCCGTCTTTGGCGGCAACGCCCACCAGCCCCTTGTTGGTCAACTGGACATATTGCCTGACCCCGGCGATATCAGCGGCAACGATAGACGAGTAGCCCGCCTCGTCTTTGCCTTTCGGACCGATATCGGGCATCGAACATTTCCAGATGAGTTCTCCCGTCTTCTTGTCGAGCGCCGCCATGACGGCGTCGCGACCGCCGGGCGTGCATAACAGCCTGTCACCGTCGATAAGGGGCGATTCGCTGAATCTCCAGCCGGGATTTTTTCCTCCACCCAGGTCCTTCTGAAGGTTCTTGCTCCATCGCAGCTCACCGCTATCTGCAGAGACGCAGACCACGTTTCCTCCGGTGCCCACGGCGTAGATGAGGCCGTTGTCAACGGTAGGCGTGCCGCGCGGACCATCGCTGTGCGGCTCGCCGACTTCGGCGGTCCAGAGCCGTTCATGCGTCGACAGATCGTATGCGAGGATGCACTGGACTGTCTCGGATCCGACGGAGACATCGCCCATCGTATAGAATCTGTCGCCAACGATCGCAAGGGTGGAGTATCCTTTCCCGAGACCGGAGATTTCCCACAGGAGTTTCGGGCCGCCTTCGGGCCAACTCGTTAGCAGGCCTGTCTCATCGCATATCCCGTCGCGGTTAGGGCCCCGCCACTGAGGCCAGTCCCCGGCCCTGCACGTATTGTCGTAGCTCGATGCGACCAGGCATGTCGCAACACTGAGAATCGTTGTTAGCAGTCGTTTTTTCCTTCTCGTATGCATGTTCTTGTATCCTTTCCAACAGGACTAATGGTCCCTCGAAAATAAAAACGCGTTTGCGAACCGATCGCGCCGCAGCTTCAACCGCCGACATCCACACAGACCAGGTCGCCGGCGGCATTGCGGGCGTAGATCTTGCCGTTGGCGAGCACCGGAGTTGTCCAGCATTTGCTCTTGGGCAGGATCTGCGCTCTGGCAACGACCTTGAACTGCTGCGGATTGGCCTGGGCGATTACCAGCTCGCCCTTGTCGCTCATAATGATCATTCTGCCGTCGGCGCTCATCATCAGCGAGCCTTTGCCGAGACCCTTGTCGCCCCACTTCTCGGTGCCGTCCTGCGGGACGATGCACTTGAACTCCGACTCGTCGAAGCCGTACAGGAATCCATCGTACAAGACCGAGCAGTTGAAGTGGTTTCGCATCACCTTGGATTCCCAGACCTTGGTTGCCTTGCCCGCGTTGATTTCGAGCAGCGCGCAGCCTCTACCGTAGCCTGATGAGATGAACACGTACTTGTCGTAAATGATCGGGTCGGCGGCATTGACATCATTCTTGGTCTCCCACGTGAACTGCCAGAGCTTCTTGCCGTCATTCGGTGAGACAGCGACGATCGAATCCTTGCCGAAGATAGCCAGGCCGCGCTGCCCGCCCATGACAAACGGCACGGCTGTCGCGTACCCACATTTGCCTTGGCCGTTTGCCCAGATCGTGGCGCCCGTATTCTTGTTCAGCGCCAGGCCGGCGTCGCCGATATTTAGAACCAGCATGTCACCGACGACCAGCGGAGAGCCGGCGAAGTGCCACGTGGGCAAATCGTTGCGCATGTCTTTGTTCAGCTCTTTCTGCCAGATGACCTTTCCGTCGGCCGCGTTGAGACAGAAGAAGGTGCCCATCTTGCTCAGCGTATAGACTCTGTCGCCATCGACGGTGGGCGTTGTGAGGGTGCCACCCTCGTAATACTTGGCCCCCAGAGAGCAAGGGTACGAGTGCTTCCATTTTTCCTCGCCTGTCACCGCGTCGAAGCAATAGACGATATCCTGGTTGGTCTTCTTGCCGGTATTACCCATGGCGTAAACCCGGCCGCCGGCGACCGTCATCGAAGAGAAACCTATGCCGATAGACTTCTTCCAGAGTCCCTTCGGACCTGAACCGCCCCAATTCGCTTTCCAGTCGATTTCGCTCGTTATACCGTTGTGGTCGGGGCCCCGGTAGTTGGGCCAGTCCGCCGCCTGGGCAACAGTATAAAGCCCCGGCCCAAATACACTTAGGCAAATCCCAAAGACCAATGTCAGCATGTACACCTTGACTACTTTCTGCAATTCCATTCTTCTTCTCCAATGAGTGTGAATATTGATTTGAGACGTCTATACAGAATTTTCCTTCGATTGTCAAGACTCTGTAATCACCCCGTGAATGCCAATGCTCCGGTTGGGCATGCGACTACACATTTTGCCGCGGTGTGCTCGAGGGCCTGAGCCATCGAGCAGTCGAACGGCACGGCAACCCGGACATCAAAACCACGACCTACAAAGGCCAGTCCGAGCTTTTCGCCCGCGTCGGCAGTAATCTGAATGCAAAGGCCGCAGTCTATGCACTTGCCCGATTCGTAAATCACCTCCGGATGCTGGAGCTGCTGCACGAACGATCTGCGATCAACCTTATACCGCCCCGGTCGCGCGCCGTATTGGTCAGAATGTTCCCTCAGCCGGCAATTGTCTGCTTTTCTACAATCACAATGCAGGCAGCGGCCGGCCTCCAGGCGAGCCTGCCCGTCGGCGAACCCGCCACCGGCCTGCACGGGTGGGACGCGCGATTCGGCGCTGCCGCAAGCGGCAAATGCCCCTTTCTCCTCGTCATTGATCTTGCCGATGCGGGTATTGAAAGGCTTGGCCGGGCCTGTTACGGCTTGGCCTGATAAGTACTGGTCAATAGATGCCGCCGCTTCCTTGCCGTCGGCCACTGCACGAACGGTGAGTTTTCTTTTGTGGACCGCGTCCCCGCCTGCGAACACACCGGGCAGATTCGTCTGGTAGGTCTTGCCGTCCACCGCAATTCCGTTGCGCCCGGGCTTGAGGCCCATCGACTTGACGCCTTCAGGCTCCAACGTGCCGACCGCGATAAAGACAGCGTCAAAGTCCTTACGCAAATCTTCCAGCGAAATCTTATCACCTATTCTTGTCCCGCAACGGAATCTCACGCCCAGCTTCTCAACGAGAGCGATCTCCTTGTCAAGTACATCTCTCGGCAATTCGTCCTCCGGGACTCCGTACTGCAACATCCCGCCCGGCTTTTCGCGCTGGTCAAAAACGGTGCAGTCATACCCGGCCTGCTGTAAATAGTAGCCGGCAGCCAAACCCGCCGGTCCGGCTCCTACAATAGCGGCGCTCTTGCCGCGTTTGGGCCTGCGCACAGGTGAATATGGCTTGCCTGACTCCAAATCGACGTCAGCCACGTAACGTTTCAGAAGACAAATTGAGACCGCATCATCGATCGCTGCTCGCCTGCATCCGCGTTCGCAGGGCTTCGGGCAAATCCGCCCCAAGACCGCGGGCAATGCAATATCATTTTTGACGGTGGCGATCGCATCGGACAACTCGCCGGCTGCGATTTGACGAATCATCAGGGGGATGTTCATCTGCGCCGGGCATATAGTGTGACAGGGTCCGAGACAGTCGCCCACGTGGTCGCTGAGCAGCAGTTCCAGAGCCGCTCTCCTCGCCTCGTGAACCTGCTCGCAGTCGCTGCGGACTTTCATGCCGTCGCCGGCTACAGTCGCGCACGCCGGCACCAGAGAGGCGAATCCCTCGACTTGCACCACACATACCATGCAGCTCGTCGAAGGTTTGCAGCCCTTCAAGAAACAAAGTGTGGGGATGTCGATCCCCAGCTTGCTCGCGGCATCGAGAATCGTTGCGCCGCCGGCGACGTCCACCTCACGATTATCTATAGTCAGTTTCGCCATTTCTACTCAACTTTCACCGCGTCGGCCGGACAGATGGTCTTGCACGTCCCGCAGCGAATACATTTCTCATCGTCGATTTCGTGCTCTTCATAGGGCTTGTACTCGATCGCATCGACCGGACAGTGCTGGGCGCACAGGGTGCATCCGATACAATCATCGGTCACCGTATACGAGATAAGCGCCTTGCACTTGGCCGTCGGGCAACGTTTCTCGATATGCGCCTCATACTCACTGCGGAAATATTTGATCGTGGACAGAACAGGATTCGGCGCCGTTTTGCCCAGCCCGCAGAGGCTCGATGCTTTAATAATTTCGGCTAAGTGTTCGAGCTCGTCGATGTCGGTCTTCTTGCCCTCGCCTGCGCAAAGTCTTTCGAGAATGTCCAGCATGCGCCTGGTCCCTATGCGACAGAACGTACAGCGGCCGCAGGATTGGTTCTGCGTGAATTCGAGAAAATACCTCGCGATATCAACCATGCAATCCGTCTCATCGAGCACGACGAGACCGCCCGAGCCCATCATGGCTCCGACGTCCTTGAGCGTCTCATAGTCCACAGGCGTGTGGGCCAGCGATGCGGGGACGCACCCGCCTGAGGGCCCTCCGACCTGCACGGCCTTGAATCTCAGCCCCCCCCCGATGCCGCCGCCGATATCCTCAACGATCTCACGTATGGATATCCCCATAGGCACTTCGATAAGGCCTCCCCGCGCCACCTTGCCCGCGAGGGCGAACACCTTCGTCCCCTTGCTCGCGCCCGTACCGAGATTGGCAAACTCGACAGATCCGGTGCGAATAATCCACGGGACCGCCGCGTACGTCTCGACGTTGTTGATTAGCGTCGGCTTTTCCCAAAGCCCGCTCTGGGCCGGGAAGGGAGGCCTCAGCCGGGGCATACCCCGGCGCCCTTCGATGCTCGCCATCAGGGCACTTTCCTCGCCGCATACAAACGCCCCGGCGCCGGGCTTGATTTTCAGCCCAAGCGAGAATCCGCTTTTCATGATGTCGTCGCCGAGAAATCCGTGCTGTTTGCATCTATCTATCGCCTCGCTCACACGCTCGATTGCCAAAGGATACTCGGCGCGAATGTAGAGATAACCCTCGTCGGCGCCGACGGCGCGGGCGGCGATAGCCATTCCTTCGAGAAGCCTGTACGGATAGGACTCCATCAGCATGCGATCCATGAACGCACCGGGATCGCCTTCGTCGCCGTTGCAGACTATATACTTCTTCTCGGATTTCTCGCGGCGCACCGCGGACCATTTCAGATGCGTCGGAAAGCCTGCACCTCCCCTGCCGCGAAGTCCGCTCTTTTCAATCTCGGCAATAACCTGCTCGGCATCCATATCGTCGATGCACGTCCGCAGGGCCTTGAACCCATCCCTGATCAGATACTCATCGAGGTCGACAGGGTCGATGACACCGCAGTGTTCGGTGGCGATGTGCACTTGCTTGCCCAGGAAATCGGCGACATGCCCCTCTCGCACGTTGATCGAGTGACGCGTCACCGGCTCGCTCGTCTGATCGGTCAGGATACTGTCCAGCGCGCCGGAGACTGCGCTGGAAATTCGCCTTTTCATCCCGGGCATTTTGAAGTGCCGCAGGACAATCGCCCTGGCGTCTTCGGGTCCCACCCGGGCATAGAGGAAAGACCTCTCACCGGGCAGCACGATTTCAAGCAGCGGCGTCTGGTAACACATCCCCACGCAACCGACCCGCTTGACAGGTACATTGATCCCCGTCCGCTGCAGGGTCTCATCAAGGGCCTTTCGCAGCTTGCCGCTGCCGCGGGCCACACAGCAGGAACCCAGACCGATGCGTATTTCACCGCCCGGCGCCATCTCTGCAACCTGCGATTTGGCGGCTTTGGCCCCCTCGGCAGCTCCGGCTTTTTCCTGCCTTAGATAATCGCTCAGAACCGTGGAAACCGAATCAGGAGTCAGATGTCCGTATGTGACCTGCCCTATCTGAACCGCCGGAGCCAGCGTACAGCAGCCCAGGCAGGCGATCTTATCAATGGTGAACAGTCTCTCAGCGTCGGTGTCATCGTCGTCGGGAATCTTAAGGTACCGCCTGAATGCATCGTAAATCTGCCCGGCGCCCTTGACATGGCAGGCGGTGCCGACGCAGACGTTGACAATGTGACGGCCGGCCGGGCGGTGCCTGAACTGGTTGTAAAAGGTCGAGACGCCGGCAATCGCCGCCGGGGTGATTTCGGTCAGTTCGCAGACACGTTCGAGCCCCTCTTTGGGCAGATACCCGAACTCGCCCTGGAGAGCCTGGAGTATCTCGAGCACCTTCTCCTTCTCAGTGCCGATCCTCTCGACAGCCCTTTCTACAAATGTCAAATCCAACTCACTCATCAGGGCTCCTGCGTTGCCTTTTCACCTATGCAGTACAGGTTTTCAAATCCTCTGATATATATGCGCCCGTCCGAAAAGGCCGGCGAGGCGTGACATTTCTCACCCAGCTTGCACTTGGCCAATTCCTTGTACTTGGGTTTGAACTCAGCGATGGACATGACGCCCTTGTCGTCGAGCAGATATATTTTCTCGCCTACCAGGCTCGGTGAGGCAAGAAAATACGCTCTCAGATCCTCTTGCCACACACTTGTTCCATCAGAAACCTTCAGACAAGTCAGCAATCCATCGGCCATGTGAATAATCACCTCGCCGTCGGTCACGGGCGAGCAAACATCCGGGCCGCCGTCCTCGTTGGTCCAGGCGATATGCGTTTCGGTCACATTGCCCTGCCCGTCGGGGCGGATGGCGACCATCTTCGAGTACGGTTCTATAACAAATACGAGTCCGTTCGCATAAACCGGCGTTGCCGCGATGTCGCCGGCCAGGCACTCGAGACGCCAGAGTTCTGCGCCGTTGGCCGGGTCGTAGGCTATCACCCAGGGATCGGCGCTGGTTATCAATTGGAATCTGTCACCGATGCCGGCGACTATAGGCGAACTCCATGAATTCGCAACCGGCCGTTTCATCTTCCAGACTACCTTGCCGGAGGGACCGTCCAGAGCTATCATCTCGGAGATTCCGTCGTCGGCGCCTCCCTGATCGAACTGGATCAATATCACGTTCCGGTATATCGCCAGCGATGCGGCGTATCCGTAGGCACTGTCGGGAAGGCCGAGGCTCTTTTCCCAGAGCTTTCGTCCGTTGAAGTCGAAGCAACCGACGTCTCCGGTCACAAATATGGCGCAGACCTGCCGGCCGTTGGTCACGATGGTGGGTGTGGAGTACCCCGTGTCCTCGAACGGCTCGAACGGATCTTCGCCCGCCTTGGGGCGCACACGCGTGACATCGCCCGTCCAGAGAAGGTCACCGGAAGCTGTGTCAAAGCAGTAAACCTGCAGATCGTTCACGTCGCCGCCGGCGAGGAAAATCCGGTCGTCCCAGACGACGGGCGAATTATTGCCCCCCACCGGAACCCTTGTCTTCCAGAGAATCCCCTCGCCGGTCTCGGCGTCCCACTCGGTCGGGATGTTCGTGTAGGCACTTATGCCGCTGCCGCCCGGACCGCGGAAGGAGGCCCAGTTCTTGTT
>JADHXR010000031.1 GCA_016782865.1 Phycisphaerae bacterium | reverse complement strand
TTCACACATAAAGGAGATATCTGGAGCTTTACGACGCCAGGCGCCGCGGGCAATTCCCAACCGGCTAACGGCGCTGTGGATGTGCCGATGCTCACAACGCTTTCATGGACGCCGGCGGATAGTGCCGCTTCGAGCGATCTGTACTTCGGCACCGATGCCGATGCCGTCAAGAACGCCACTGCGGCCTTGCCTGAGTACATGGGCAACAAGGCACTCGGCTCTGAGAGCTATGATCCCGGCAAACTCGCCCTGGGTGCGAATCACTACTGGCGCGTGGATGCGGTTTACCCCGATAAGACGGTGAAAGGCCTGCTCTGGAGCTTTGCGACCGCCGGCTTCATCGGAGTGGACGATTTTGAGGCCTACAATGATATTGACCCACCCGATGCCGAGAGTAACAGAATATTTGACAAATGGATAGACGGTTTTGGGACCACAACGAACGGAGCTCTGGTTGGTAATGACCTTCCTCCGTATGCTGAGCGGACTACTGTGCACGGCGGCTCCCAATCGATGATATGTGCCTACGACAACAACCTCAAGACTTCCGAAGCAACGCTAACATTGGTCTATCCGCGTGACTGGACCGAGGAAGGCGTCACGAAGCTCATCCTGTGGTTCCGTGGCGCTTCGGCTAATGCCGCCGAGCGTATGTTTGTCGCTCTCAACGGCACCGCCGTGGTCTATCATGACGATCCTGCTGCGACCCAGCTTTCCGGATGGAACCGATGGGTCATTGACCTGGCGGCATTTGGTGTTGACCTTGCCAACGTCAATACGATTACCGTCGGATTCGGCACCAAGAATAGCCCGGCCGCTGGTGGCACAGGGACTATGTACTTCGACGATATTCAGTTGAGTCGACCGGCGGCTGCTCCCACCAAGCCCGGTCTCGTAAATGTTCCAAGAACGTCCGTCGCACCGATCATCGATGGCCAGTGGGACGCCGTCTGGAGTGACGTCGACGAGACGCGATGTGTGATTACCGACATGGTGAATGCCAGCAGTGCCCCTCCCGAGAACTCGAACGACCTGTCTGCCGTTTTCAAGGCCACGTACGATGACAACAACTTCTACATCTTAGTGGAAGTCCAGGACAGTGTCATTGACTACGAGTTCTCAGACTGGCAGGGCGATGGCGTCGAGATCTACTTTGACGGCGACAACAGCAAGGGCGGCAGCTACGATGGCATTAATGACAACCAGATCCGTATCACCGTGGACGACGTCGAGCTGGCGAATATCGATAGCAGTCTCCCTGTCGACGGGGCGGCATTCAAAGTATTGCTGACCGATCTGGGCTACAACGTAGAAGCATCCTTTCCGCTGGCAAGGCTGCAGATATCCCCGGACAGCATCGTCGGATTCGAGGTGCAGATCAATGACAATGACTCTGCCGGCGGTCGCGAAACCCTCTTGCGTTGGTATAGTGACGACAACGATTCCTGGCAAACCCCCAGCCTGTTTGGAGTAGCAGAGCTGGTGAGTCTCGTGGTCGGCCAATAAGCCGTTGGCAAGCAATATCGCCGGCGGCGGCTGAATAAGGTTTGCGTTGATTCGGGGCCTGTACTGGTTGACATGGAATGCCTCCAGCAGCCACGGGTAGAGTGCAGTCAAAAGTAGAGACCAGCGTGAGTCGCTTCATGTTAACCCCTTTTGAAGGAGCTTTGTTATGTGTAGAAAATTGATTTGTTTGGTTTCTCTCTTTTTGGTGCTGGGCTTGGTCGGCACAAATGTGGCGTTTGGCGGCAAGGTGTGGGAGACCAGAGTCAGCAGCGGTACTGATGATGCTGAACAGGATGTCATCGGTGGCAGTATGGATCCAAGCAGCAGCGACCTGGAGATTTTTGATGATGGCGGTTTGCAGGTAATAGGTCTGCGCTTCGTAGAAATCCCCATTCCGAAGGGCGCCATCGTGGATAACGCATTTGTTGAGTTCACTTGCGATGAGACAAAAAGCGGCACACAACCCGTTGGTGTTCTCTTCGAGGGTGAACTGAATCCTAATCCCCTTACGTTTACCGACGTCACCAATAATATTACCAATCGGCCGAGAACGACGGCGAAAGTAATGTGGGTTCCTGTAAATTGGACTGAAATAGGTCAAACGGATCAGACTTCGGACATCACCTCTATCATCCAGGAGATAATCGACCAGGCCGATTGGGCCCGCGGTAATGCCCTGGTGCTGATCCTCAGTGACAATCCGGATAATCCCTCCACAGGCATTCGATGTGCCTTCTCTGCAAGTGACCCGGACAACGCGCCATTGCTGCATATAGAATTCAGGGGCAAATTTGCTGTGGAACCCGTCCCGGCTGACGGCTCCCTATACAAGGGCACATCGGCAGCGCTTAACTGGTTACCCGGACTCAATGCGGTTTCACACGATGTCTATTTCGGCGAGAATCTTGCTGATGTAAAAGATGGCACTCCCGGCGCGCCAGGATTCCAGGGCAACCAGGTTGAGGCGTTTTTCACTGTTGGCATTCATGGATCTCCTGTCCCGGATGGCCTCGTGCCGGGCGTGACTTACTACTGGCGGATTGATGAGATTGAGGCAGATGGCGCTACCGTAAACAAAGGTGACATCTGGAGCTTTACGGTCCCATCGAAGAAGGCCTATAACCACAGTCTGTCTGACGGCGCCTACTTCATAGACCCGCATACAGACCTTAGCTGGACGGCAGGCTCCGATGCGAAGATTCACGCCGTTTTCTTCGGTGACAATTTTGATGATGTGAGCAGCGCCGTCGCAGGCCTCTCCCAGGCAGGCACAACTTATGACCCCGGCCCGCTCGAGTCAGAGAAAACTTACTACTGGCGTGTCGATGAGTTTGATGGTGCCGAGACGCACAAGGGCGATGTCTTGAGCTTTACGACTATAGGCGCCAGAGGCACAGGTTTGCGAGGAGACTATTACACAGGCGAAAACTTCGACAAACTCGTGCTGACCCGAATAGACCCTCAGGTTGATTTTCCCTGGCGTGGCGACGCACCGGATCCGGTGGTTGGCGCGAGCAACTTCTCGGTCAGATGGACCGGCGATGTCTCAGCGCAATTTACTGAGACCTATACCTTCTATACTGTCACCGATGACGGCATACGTGTATGGGTGAACGGTAAACTGATTGTTGAGAACTGGACCAACCATGGAGACGCTACGGACAAGGGGACTATCGACCTTGTCGCCGGCCAGTCGTACAGCATTGCCATGGAATATTTCCAGGCCGGCAGTGGATCAATCGCACAGTTGGGTTGGGAAAGTCCGCACATAACAAAACAACTTCTTCCCACAGACCTGCTCTGGCTACCTGTAAGGGCCAGGAACCCTAAGCCACTTAGCGACACCATCGGTGTGCGGCTCACAGATGTCCTCACCTGGACACCTGGAGAACATGCCGCTTCGCACGAAGTGTACTTCGGGACCGATGAAGATGCCGTGAGAAATGCCACCAAGGCCTCGCCCGAGTACAAGGCAAGCAAGGCACTTGGTGACGAGCGCTACGATCCCGGTCAGTTCGCGTGGGATACGACATACTACTGGCGCGTCGATGAAGTCAATGACGTCAATCCGGATAGTCCGTGGGTAGGTGTTGTTTGGAGTTTTGCGACGGGTGATTTCCTTGTAGTGGATGATTTCGAGTCCTACAACGACCTTAATCCCGATCAACCCGACAGCAACAGGATATTCGACAAGTGGCTAGACGGTTTTGGAACCACGACAAACGGAGCTTTGGTCGGCAATGATCAGCCGCCCCACGCAGAACAGTTTGTCGTGCACGGCGGCGCCCAGTCGATGCCGTATCTCTACGATAACAACCTCAAGACTTCCGAGGCGACTTTGACATTGGTCTATCCACAAGACTGGACGGAGCAAGGCGTTACGAAATTGTCGCTGTGGTTCCGCGGCGATTTGGGTAATGCCGCCGACCGGATGTTTGTCGCTCTCGGCGATGCGGTTGTCTATCACGACGACGCGAGCGCGACGCGGAAAACTGGATGGAACGAGTGGGCCATCGACCTGACGCGCTTTGCCGACCAGGGCGTGGACCTTACCAACGTCAATGCCATTACCATTGGCATTGGTACCAAGGGCAGCCCGGCGGCCGGTGGCGCAGGGACGATGTACTTCGATGACATTCGGTTGTATCGCCCGGCGGGGCCTGAACTTCCCGAGGGCCTGATAGGAGCCTGGAACCTTGAAGAAGGCTCCGGCGCCACGGCCGCCGACAGTTCGGGCAACGGATTCGATGGTGCAATCTGCGGATGAGATTCTTGAGCTTGTGACTTGATAGCCAGCTACGTGACAGACAGCTTCTGTTGAAGCTGCAATAAGATTCACACGAACTTGGGGCCTGTACTGATTGACTCGGTATGGGCCCCGGTTGTTTTGTTCCAAGGGCTGCTCGGACCCGATTTAGGGCACGATCTCTGAGAATATAGCCCTTATGATACCCTTCGAGTGGAGATCGTCGATTCTGCGGGCGCAAAACACGATTGCTCACACGAACAAGGACAATCATCACATCTTACTCCTCACACCTTTGCTCCGAAGAAACCTGATTTGTTCTTTAAGATGTGTACTATGACGTCTGCTCTACTGATAATGCCGACGACCTTGCCCTGATTCAGTATTGGCACTCTTCGAAAATTGTTGTTCATAAGACAGTCGCAAACATCATACAGGCTATCGTCATGGTTGAAACTGACCACTTCTTCAGTCATGAACTCTTCAGTCTTTCCGGCCTTGACATTTGGGTCGTAGAGCAGCTTAAGCATGTCCTTTTCTGATATGATGCCGACCAAGTTCATACAGTCATCGACAACGGGCAGGCCCGTGATATTCCTTGTGGCAAGTATGTCCATGGCCTCATATATCGGTGTTTGCCGTCGCACCGTGAGTAAACCGCATTTCATGACATCTCTGGCCGGGACACTGCCCCTATGTTGCTTTGTCGATCTCTCAGGTACCGCTTGGGACTTGAATTTATCTTTCTTAGCTTTTATCAGATCCGCTCTGCTGATGATGCCCGCCAATTTGCCCTCATGCAATATTGGCACTCTTCGGAAATGGTTCTTCATAAGACAGTCACAAACATCAGCCAGACTGTCTTCCGTGTCGAAGCTAATGATATTTTCGGTCATATAGTCCCCAACACTACCTGTGAGAAACTCAGTATCATATAGCAATCTCAATACATCCTTTTCGGAGATAATACCGACCAGGCCCGTATCATCAACAACCGGTAGGCCGCTAACGTTCTTCTCGACCATTATCTCTATGGCCTTATATACTGACTCTTCCCTTCTAACGGTGATCATGCCGTATTTAGCAACGTCTTTTGCCTTTTCAGGTGCGTTTTTTTCAAGTACTGCCACGTCACCAAGTGGTTGACAATTCTTCTTGGTTTCTGAGAAATCCTTGCTTGCCATGACACTTCTCCAGAGTAGTTGTTTTCATCATTCGTACATAGACTGTGCTTATCGGCCAGCTCTTGTGTACTAATCGGAGACTCTGTTTTCTAAGGCCTCCACAATTTTCCCCGTCAACTCTGTGTAATCAAATGGCTTGGTGACGTAACCACAGATGTTGAACGACATAGCCCTTGTTACATCCTGAATCCGACCTGACCTCGTACACATGATAACAGCCGTGTCTCTTAAGTCTGGGTTTCCTCTGAGGCCATCTAGCATGTCGTGACCATTCATAATCGGCATGTTGATATCCAACACTATTAGATCCGGTTTTTCGTTTGCTGCCCTCTCCAGTCCTTCCTTTCCATTGGCAGAAGTAATAACCTCCCATCCAGAGAGTTCGAGTTGGCGTTGGATTATTTCGACCAAATCAGGCTCGTCATCGACGAGAAGTATCTTCGCTCGGCCAGTTTTCTTTTTCGGCTTAGACAACCCTAGCATTTGTGCAGCCTTTCAGAGTTTTGTGTTCAGATTCAGGGCCTTCGGATCGCCGAATCGGCGCCTGACCATCATGGCACATAGACTATCATTTGGTCGGCTGACAGGGCGGGCGACTTGAAAAAAATCCTCAATGAGTTGAGGGAGTTTTCCTGAGCAATCCCGGCGGCGCTGTAGCCGCAGCGATATGGGGCCGGTCTTCTCTTCCCTGGGTGGGGATTCTGAGGACATTGTGTGAGATAAACGCGCCGCAGTTGGGTCAGACGCAACTGCCCGAACTGCGACTCTGTGTAGAGAAGCGGATCTTCAGAGCGCGATAAAAGGACCCCTGCTGGAAGGAGTTTGGAGGAGAAAGCAGGGGCTTGCTGACATGGTTGTGTGTCTGATAGTCCAGTGCCATCGCCCATGTAAGATGTAACGTTTTTTTCTTTGGATATATGTCAACGGAGAGCCGTCCGGTGCTCCCCGACAGAACACCATCGTCGCATTCGAGATGCAGATCAATGACAATGACTCTGCCGGCGGTCGCGAGACCCTCTTGCATTGGTATAGTGACGACGATGATTCCTGGCAAACCCCTAGCCTGTTTGGAGCAGCAGAGCCGGTGAGTCTTGTGGTCGGCCAATAAGCCGTTGGCAGGCAACTTCGCCGGCGACGGCTGAATAAGGTTTGCGTTGATTCGGGGCCTGTACTGATTGACTCGGTACAGGCCCCGGTTGCTTCGCTCTGAGGGTTACTCTTGGCCCTTTTTGCTCGTGCGACCTCTGAGAACAAGCCTGCGGAGTGCCCCAAAGGCAGATCGTCCATTCTGCGCCCGCAAAACACCTCTGGGGGCCACTCTGTAAGATTCTACAGACCCGGCTCTTCAATTGAATTAGCCCGTCTTGCTGCTACTTGAGCTTTTTCTGGAGTCCTGTAATGGCTTGCTGAGCCCGCTGCAACTCGTTCTGCAGCTCGTTGACCTTCTCCATTTCGGCCTGCAATTGAGCGGCGAAGTTGTCCATCAGCGTCTGTGCCGTCTGTGCCTCGGTAAGAGCCGCCTGCCGTAACCTGGTCAGTTCATCCTCCCGCTGTTGCAGAGAATCGCGGATCTTGATGAATTCATCGACCTGTTGCTGTAGTTGACCGGGCGCGCCGGCGGTTTCGTTGGCCTGTTCTTGCGACCGCCCGACGGCATCCAATCTTGTCCGGAGGTCGTCTCTTTCACGCTGGGTTTGTTCCAACTCGGCTTCAAGACGTGCACGCTCGACATTGTAGCAACCTGTTAGGACCAGCGAAAAGACGAATGCGACCATGCATACGAAAATCACCTTCTGTTTCGTCATTTGATTACTCCTTTTCTCCTCGGCTTAGCCGACATCTACGACCCTATTATCAACAAACGACTCTGTGTAAGGGGAAAGCCTAAACCAGCATCGTGCGGACTTTCCGCCACCGCTCCTGTAGCTATATTATCGTACTAACTTTGAAGCGGAAAGTCAAAGAAAAAATCAAGGCAGAGACAAGAACCAAAGAAAATTCCGACAAGTCCGGGTTGCTTGAGCGTGGGCAGTTAGCTGAAACTGCCCCCAAAATTCTGCACTCCGAGGGGTGTTTCGGGGCGGTTTAGAAACGGAAAAACAAAAAGGGGTACTTTTGCCCTCATATCGATTTCTTGGAAGTTGACTTGCTCTGTAAGCAAGAAATTGATTCTCTCATTGAAAAGACAAGGCCTGACTGTATTATTCACTGTGCTGCAGTACGCAATCCCGATGTATGTCAAGAGAATCCAGAACTCACCAAACGTCTCAATGTGGATTCGACAAGATGGTTGGCTGAGGCTGCATTCAGCCTTAGATTGCCTTAGTCTTAAGACAAATGATTGAATATAGAATGCAGAATGCCCTCTTGGATCCCGTATGTCATTGGTCAACCAATAAACCCTACACAAAATATGAGGTGGCTCGCCTAATGTGTGATATCATGCAACAGACCTTGGTGGGCGAGGGTGACCCAATTTCAAGCGCGGACCCTCAGGAGATTATGATACACATCGGAGGCAAATCGTCCATCATACGGGCGCAGAACACTCTGAGGGCTACTCTGTGAGATTGTGTGGGAAGCTTGCAGGACGAAGTCACATTATCCTGGCATCCCAGTCATCGAGTAATTCTTCTTGACGGGGAGGCGGCTGATCTGGTATAAGTAGGGTAAGATGAAGTCCGTGGATTTGAGGTCAGCCTGGCAGGATTCTGCTTGTCTTTTCGGACTCTCGAAGGAAGGAGATAGTCTCTCGATCCGTGGAGGACTACCCCAGGCAAACGTGGCTAAAACACCCTGGCAGGATGAAGGTTATTGTCAGTCGCTTTATGTTGACCTTTTTTTGGGAGGATTATTATGTGCAGAAGATTAATACGTTTGGCTTCTTTTGTCTTGTTGCTGGGCATAGTTCTAACGAGCGCTGCAGAAGCTGCTGACCCATCATTGGTGTTATATCTCCCATTTCTCGAAGGGGCAGGAGAACCCAGAGACTTCTCCGCATATGAACATGGAGTAGAGCTCGTCAATAATCCCAAATGGATAGATGGGAAACATGGCAAAGCGTTGGAGTTTGATGGAACAAATTATGTAAGGGTTCCTATCAATGACACTCTACAGTTGAGGGAGACCTTCACAGTGGAGTTCTGGGTAAAAAGGGAAGCTTCTCAACCAGCAAACTGGAACTACATGGTCGCCGGCGGCAACCTCAAGTGGGCTGTGATTGTCAATGCTGACCAGAGTGTCTATGTTTGGACCCGTTCAGGTGGAACGTGGGCACAACGACTGGTTACTTCCATACCGCTTACCACTGACTGGACGCACATTGCAATGACCTATGATGTGGGCAGTGGAGTAGAATTATACTTTAATGCCGAGAAAGCAGGTGAAGGCGGAAGTCCGCCCGTTGTTGATGAGCTCGATGACTCTATCATGGTTGGTGCAAGAGCCCCGGGTCAAGAGTTCTTCGCTGGTATCGTCGACGAAGTTGCCCTCTATAACCGAATTCTAACGTTGGACGAAATCAGGCAAGATATGCAGGCAGTAGGTGAACCATTGCCGTACGCGTCTGGCCCCAATCCCCAAGACGGCGCCATGCTCGAAGCAACATGGGCGAGCCTCAGTTGGTGGGCAGGAGATTTTGCGGTCTCGCGCGATGTGTATATCGGCGAGAGTTTTGACGATGTCAACGACGGCGCAGAGGGAGTGTTCGTGGGCAACCAGGCCACAACAACGCTCATTGTCGGCTTTGCGGGATTTCCTATTCCGAATGGTCTTGTCCCCGGCACAACCTACTACTGGCGAATTAACGAAGTCAACGACGCCGACCCGAACAGTCCGTGGAAAGGGCCTGTCTGGAGTTTCTCGATCCCGCCGAAGACGGCTTACAACCCCGACCCGGCTGACGGCGCTGAGTTTGTAGACCCGAACGCGGTCTTTACATGGACACCGGGTTTCGGCGCCAAGCTGCACAACGTCTATATGGGTACCAGTTTCGACGAGGTAAACAATGCCGCAGGCGGCGCGCCTTTGGGAAGCGCCAGCTACAGTCCGGCTGCGCTGGAATCAGAGAAAGTTTATTACTGGCGGGTCGATGAGTTTGATCCCCCGACCACATACAAAGGCGATATCTGGAGCTTTACAACTCCTGGCGCTGTGGGCAATCCCCAGCCGGCCAATGGCGCGGTGGACGTTCAGATGAACGCAACACTGAGCTGGACAGCGGCGGACAACGCCACTTCCCATGAGTTGTATTTCGGCACCGATCCGGACGCCGTAAACAGCGCCGCGACAGCCTCGCCCGAGTACATAGGCCCAATGGGGCTTGGTGCCGAGAGCTATGATCCCGGAGGACTTGCCTGGGACAGCAGCTATGCCTGGCGCGTGGATGAGGTCTATCCGACTGAAACGATCAAGGGTCTTGTCTGGAGCTTTACGACCGCTGACTTCATCGGAGTGGACGATTTCGAGTCCTACAATGATGTTGACCCGCCTGAGACGGCGAGCAACAGGATATTTGACAAGTGGATTGATGGCTTTGGGACCACGACAAACGGGGCTCTCGTCGGCAATGACCTGCCGCCTTATGCCGAGCAAAGCATCGTTCACGGCGGCGCCCAGTCGCTTGTCTATGGCTACGACAACAACCTCAAGACGTCCGAGGCGACTCTGACGTTGGTCTATCCGCGTGACTGGACCGCCGACGGCGTCACCAAGTTGTCGTTGTGGTTCCGTGGCAGTACGTCTAATTCCGCCGAGCGGATGTTTGTCGCTCTTGGCAACTCGGTAGTGTACCATGATGACGCGAGTGCAACGCAGATAACCGGATGGAACGAGTGGGTCATCGACCTGACGCGTTTTGCGGGCGTGGACCTTGCCAACGTACTTTCAATCACCATCGGTTTCGGCACCAGGAATCCCGGCGCGCCGGGACCGGGCGGAACAGGTACGATGTACTTTGACGACATTAGGCTTTATCGGTAGGTCCGTAAGAAGACCGAATGGAGTGACAGATAGTTGAGCAGTTGATTCGGGGGCCTGTACCGACCTGTTCGGCATAGGCCCCTTTTGAAATTCAAGAAGATCAAAAATCAAACTGCAAAGCGCGTCCCGTTCGGCAGGCTCAGGGCAGGCTCTGAGCGAAGTCGAAGGATGCAAAATTAAAAGAAGTCATCCCTGCGCGCCAGGATTCCGCTATTTCGATTTTTCATTCTTTATCTTTTCATTTTCGTTTTGCAATGCCTGCATCGGCCTTTTTCAATCGGAAAAAGTTGCAGCGCAACCCAACCTGGCAGATGAGGCCAAAGAAGTAAGTGGCCGTTCAGGTAGCCGGCACATTAGTGTTGAATCACTGAACTATGATTCTCAAAACGCGCTGGAGTTATGCAGTGACGTTAAGAGTCCCACTACAGGCAATTATCTTCAGCACTGAGCGGTAAGGAGCAGAAGACCACCTTGGAGCAGAAGTCGGAAACCCTGGATTCGCCACTCATTACAGCTAAGTGCCGCTCCGTGCAAGAGTTAGGAGTGGAGATGGAGGGAATCGAACCCTCATTCCCGCGATGCGACCGCGGTGTGCTCCCGTTACACCACATCCCCGGGATTACCTTATTTCGACGCTATTCTACAGGAACTTCTCCATAATTCAACAGGTTTTTGGGTTGCGCGGGCGAGAAAGACTCAGAACTTCCACTTCTCGAAGCTCACTATTCTTTCCATCGGCTCACGTTTCGGCTCGGGTTTGCTGTCGGCGGGGTAGCCGACGGCCATCAATTCTATCACCTCGATATCGGCCGGAATGCCCAATATCGATCGGACTTTTTCCGGGTCGAACGAGCCGATCCAGCACGTGCCCAGCCCTAAGTCGGTTGCCTGCAGGCAGATATGCTCGAGCGCGATGGCCACGTCGATAGGTGCGATCGCCTGGCCGCACCGCATCACGTAATCGCTGTTGCTGCACGCGGCGATGATTGCCCCGGCTTTGGCAAACACGTCCGGCCTGTTGGTGGTCTCGGCGACCTGGCGTTTGATTTGGCTGTCGGTGGCGACGACAAAACGCCAATCCTGCATGTTCCTGGCCGAAGGCGCCAGCCGGGCCGCTTCCAGAATGGTATCGAGCTTATCGGGCTCGATGCTCTTTTGCTGATACGCCCGGCAGGAGTATCGTTTACGAATAGTCTCAAGTACAGTCATTAAGAGAACCTCATATTTCTTTTGTTCTGCCGGGTGACAATATAGACCAAGAATAATCTCAACACAAGAAGTAAAATGTGCGCGTTTTACTTAGGTTGTGTAAAACAATAAGTTGCCGAAGTATCCGCTCAGATTCAGGTTGGATTTGGCCGTGATCGATTGAGCGAAACCGCAAGCGTAGCGGGCCTACGTTGAGGATTTCGCGATTGAGGAACGGCCAAAGACGGCCTGAAGGTGAGATGGAGAATCGGTAAGTTATTGTTTTGCACGGCCTTAGTTGCTGGCGAGGTTGCGACGTTGCTGGTATAGTCTGCGAAGTGAGATGCTTGAGGTGAATGGATTCTTTGTAAGGTAATTGAGCATGGACAGAGACAAGCTCGAGGCAAGCATACTTGCCTGCGGAAGGGAGCTTTTCGCAGCGCTCGGTGACGAGGCCCCCTCGGTGTTCAACAAGAACTGGTGGACCGGCAGGCTGATGGACTGGAGCATGAGCCACGAGGATTTCAAGCTCCAGCTCTTCCGCTTCATCGACGTGCTGCCCTGTCTGACCAACGAGCAGATGCTCGGCGAGCACATCGGCGAATATTTCTCCGAGGGCGAGAACGTACCGGCAGTACTGAGGTTGGGCGCAAAGAGCGTCAACATTGGCGGTCGCCTCGGCATGAAGCTGTTGGGCTCGACGATCCGGAAAAATCTCGAGAGCATGGCCCGCCAGTTCATCATCGGCAATTCGATCCCCGATACGGTTAAGAACATCGGCAAATTCCGGCGTAAGGGTTTTGCCTTCACGCTGGATGTTCTCGGCGAGGCCACCGTCAGTGAGCAGGAGGCGGATTCGTATGCCGATAACTACATACGTTTGCTTGAAGGGCTCGAGCATGCGCAGGCGAATTGGCCGGCCCTCGGCGGGGGCGATTCGGCCTTGGATTGGGGCTACGCTCCTCAGATCGATCTCTCAATCAAGCCTTCGTCACTTTATTCCCAAATCAACGCTGCCGATTTCGAAGGCTCGGTGGGGCACATTCTGGATCGGCTCCGGCCCGTCTACCGCAAGATTGTCGAACTGAACGGCTCGATGTGCATCGACATAGAAATGCGAAAGCACAAGGAGATCACGTTCGAATTATATCGTCGGCTGCGCAGCGATGCTGAGTTCAAAGATTATCCGCACATCGGCCTGGCGATGCAGGTTTATCTCAAGAGCTGCGACCGGGACATCGATCAGATGCTGGACTGGGCTCGCCGGCAGGACCTGCCGATCTCCATTCGGCTTGTCAAAGGCGCTTACTGGGATTACGAAGTGGTTGCCGCCCGGCAGAACGGCTGGCCGGTCCCGGTATATACGCATAAAGCCCAAACCGACGCCGCGTTTGAACGCTGCGCCCAGAAGATTCTTCGCAATCACGATTTCTGCCGTTTCGCCTGCGCCTCTCATAATGTGCGGTCAGTATGTTCGGTGCTGGAGTTGGCCCGCGCCCTGGAAGTGCCCGACGAGCGTTACGAATTTCAAGTCCTGTATGGGATGGCGGAGCCGTTTAGAAACGCTCTTGTGAAAACGACCGGCCGGGTCCGGCTGTATTGCCCCCAGGGTGAGCTGCTGCCCGGCATGGCTTATCTGATACGAAGGCTCCTGGAGAATACCTCGAACGAGTCGTTCCTGCGCCAGACATATGTGGAAGGGCGGGAGCTTGAGGAGCTTCTCAAGGCGCCGCACCTGTTGCTCGAAGAAGGCCCGGCCGGGTCCGTGGCGAAATCCGATCCGGACAGGTTTGTCAATGAGCCGGTCGCCGATTTTTCCCTGCCCGAGGTTCGAGACGCCTTCAGCGCCGCCATCGCCGAGACCAGAAAGAAACTTGGTAAGACGTACCTGCTATTCATCGGCGGCGAAGAAGTGGATACGGGCACTCTTGTCGAGTCGGTAAACCCGGGGCGGCCGCGCGAGGTCATAGGTCGCGTCTGCCAGGCCCGAACGAAGGAGATCGAAGATGCCATAAGTGCGGCACAAGATGCTTTTCAGACATGGCGCGACACGTCGCCCCGCGAGCGGGCCGGCTATCTCATCAAGGCGGCTCGGATCGCGCGGAATCGAATTTACGAGCTGTCCGCCTGGCAGGTGCTCGAAGCGTCCAAGCAATGGAACCAGGCCTACAACGATGTGGGCGAAGCGATTGATTTTCTGGAGTACTATGCCCGCGAGATGCTCCGGTTGTCGAAGCGGCGATATTTGGGTCATGCCCCGGGAGAGGTGAATGAGTATTTCTACCAGCCCAAGGGCGTTGCCGCGGTAATCGCACCGTGGAATTTCCCCCTTGCTATTAGTTGCGGAATGTCCGCCGCGGCGATAGTCGCCGGCAATTGCGTTATCTACAAACCCTCCAACCAGACCCCCGTCGTCGGATACACGCTGATGGAAATCCTGCAGGAAGCGGGCCTGCCGCCCGGAGTCTTCAACTACACCCCCGGTTCAGGAGCGGTCATGGGAGATTTTCTCATAGATCATCCTCAGATCAGTATGATCGCCTTCACGGGTTCCATGCAGGTTGGGCTTAGGATAATCGAACGGGCGGCCCGCACGCCCGAAGGTCAGCGGTCTGCAAAAAAAGTCGTCGCCGAGATGGGCGGCAAGAACGCAGTAATCGTCGACGACGATGCCGATCTCGACGAGGTGGTCCCGCATGTTGTCGACTCGGCGTTTGCATATCAGGGACAGAAATGCTCTGCGTGCTCGCGCGTCATTGTGCTCGACACGGTGTATAACCGCTTCATCGAGCGTCTGATTTCTGCCGCTCGTTCGGTTCGCGTAGGGCCTGCTGAGGATCCCGCAAATTTCATGGGCCCGGTCATCGACGAAGCCGCCCGCAAGTCTATCATGCAATACATCGAGATCGCTGGAAAAGAGGGGACCATTCTTTATTCAAGCGACGTGCCGGGTGAAGGCTATTATGTCCCCATAACAATCGTCGAAGGCATTACTCCGAAGCATCGCCTGGCCCAGGAGGAAGTGTTCGGTCCCGTCCTGGCGGTCATGCGAGTCGCAGACTTCGACCAGGCCATTGACTGGGCCAACTCCACGCGATTTGCTCTGACAGGGGGCGTGTTCAGCCGCAGCCCCAAACACATCGAGCAGTGCCGGCGCGAATTTCGAGTGGGCAACCTTTACATCAACCGCGGCTGCACGGGGGCAATAGTAGAAAGACAGCCGTTCGGCGGATTCAAGATGTCGGGAGTCGGCTCGAAGGCGGGCGGGCCCGACTATCTGCTCCAGTTCATGGACCCGCGCACCGTGACCGAGAACACAATGCGCCGCGGCTTCGTCCCGATCCGCAGCGAAGATGAGCGGATTGAGTGACGCGGACCGAAGAAAGTGGGGCGGGGCGCGCATTTTTTCTGGGAAAATGGTGAAAAGTTCGATTCACACGGTTGCATGTTCTGCGCCAACGCTGTAAGCTCACAAGAGTATGACTCCGCGGCTTCATTTTATTTCCTATCATGGCGGAATTGGAAACTGACGATATAAAGTAATATGTATGATTCTTGAATTGGCTGGAACAGGGAAGTTACAGGATGGACATTGTCAGCAGCTTTACGGAGAGAGTCAGGGGCAAGAATCTATCGGTTGTTTTGCCGGAGGGCAGGGACGAGCGGATAATCCAGGCCGCCCGGATACTCCTGGACGAGGCAATCGCCCGGCCGATTGTGCTGGGCAGACCTGAGCAGATCGCCGCGGCGATCAAGAAAGCCGGCGTCGGCCTTGACGGCATCCAGACCATAGATCCGAAGACAAGCGAGAAGGCCGATATCTACGCCGAACAGTACAGCCGCCGAAGAGACGGTGTCTCTGTCACCGTGGCGAAGCGCATAGTGGTCAAGCCCCTGTTCTATGCGGGCATGATGGTGGCTTGCGGCGATGCCGGCGCCTCGGTGGGTGGTGTCGCAGGTCCGACGACAACTGTTATCCAGGCGGGAATTCTGACCGTGGGATTAGTCCCGGGGATGAAGACTCCTTCGAGCTATTTCCTTATGACGATCCCCGATTTCCTCGGCGAGAAGGACAGAGCTTTCATCTACGCCGACTGCGCGGTCAACATAGACCCCGATGCCGAGCAGCTCGCCGACATAGCTCTTGCATCGGCCCGCAGCGCAGGCAAACTCCTTTGCGAGCGGCCGCGAGTAGCCATGCTATCCTTTTCCACCAAGGGAAGCGCCTCGGCCCCGAGCGTGGAAAAAGTTAGACAAGCCCTGGAAATAGCGCGTGCCCGCGAGCCTGAGCTGGCCATCGACGGCGAATTCCAGTTGGATTCAGCTATAGTCCCGGCAGTAGCCGCCAAGAAGGTAAAGGACCACAGCGAGGTGGCGGGAAGAGCGAACGTCATCATTTTCCCCGATCTCAATTCAGGGAATATCGCCTATAAGCTAACGCAATATGCCGCCAGGGCCCAGGCTATCGGGCCGTTCCTCCAGGGATTTGCAAAACCCATCGCCGATCTTTCGAGGGGAGCAAGCGTCAGCGACATAGTCGCAACGGTGGTATTGACTCTGGGGCAATTACTGGAAGATGCGAGTCCCAATCAGAAGGGACCTGAATTACAGACAGTGAAAGGGTAAAACGAATAATGAAAGTGCTTGTCATCAACGCCGGCAGTTCCTCGGTCAAGTATTATCTGTATGATATGCCGCAGGCGGAGGTTCTGGTGCGGGGGTCTGTGGAAAGAATTGGAGAAAAGAACTCGGAACTCGCTCATTTCTTCGCCGATAAGACCTACACGCAGCAGACACAGGTCAAAGACGTCGAAGATGCGATGGAGCTTGTGCTTGAGACTCTCGTGCGAGAGGATGTAGGAGTCATAAAGTGTCTCTCTCAAATCGGCGGCGTCGGCCACCGGGTCGTTCACGGAGGCGAGGAGTTCACCGGTTCGGTCGTCGTCGATGAGGCGGTGATCACATCCATCGAGAAATTTGCCGATCTCGCTCCGCTTCACAATCCTCCCAACCTTGCGGGCATCCGGGCCGTTCAGCGCAGAGTGCCCGACGTGCCGCAGGTCGCTTGCTTCGACACGGCGTTTCACTCTACCATCCCGGAAGTTGCGTACATGTATGCTCTACCGTACGAGCTTTACGAGAAGTACCACATCCGCAGATACGGCTTCCACGGCGTATCTCATAGATATGTCGCCCGGCGCGCCGCCGCCCTGATGGGCAGAGAGAAATACGATATCAACGTAATTACGTGCCATCTCGGGAACGGCTGCTCCATCACCGCTGTAAAAAAGGGCCGGTCGGTCGATACATCCATGGGCTTCACACCCCTCGAGGGCGTACCGATGGGGACGCGCTCGGGCGACCTCGACCCGGCGATACTCTTCTATCTTGGCGACAAGGGCTACGACGTAAACAAATTGAAGACGCTGTGCAACAAGCAAAGCGGACTGTTCGGAATATCGGGCGCCTCGAACGACGTGCGAAACCTCGTGGAACTTGCCGAAGAGGGTCATGAACGAGCGAGGCTGGCTATCGACGTTTTCTGCTACCGTATCAAGAAGTACATAGGCGCCTACGCCGCCGTGCTCGGTGTAGTTGATGCAGTAGTCTTCACGGGCGGAATAGGAGAGAACGCCGTGTACCTGCGCAGCCAGATATGCAGCGACATGACTCAGATAGGCATCGAGCTTGATCTGGCGATAAACAAGGAGACCAGAGCAACGGAAACCGAAATTAGCGCCGATGATAGCAGAGTTGCGGTCTTTGTCATCCCGACGAATGAGCAGGCTGCAATCGCAAATGACACCTATGAACTCACAGGGCAGAACGAACCGATTGCATCCGAGCAATGCTGCGGTTAGCGCCTGTCCTGAAGTAGTGTCACGGTTTTGCTCGATTCGTCGTAGGTCGCGTTTGTCGCTTGCCCGTTGAGTTTTGTTCTGCGGGGTCTTGTTGCAGTTCGCAGCGTTGCCCTGATGACGGACTGTCCCTGCAATGCAACCTCCAATTCCGGTTCTCCATGCGTAAAGACAGTGTAGACTTTGGAAAGCGAGTCGAGCACTACCTTACCGTTCTTGCGCAGATAGCTGCCGCAGCCGATGAAATACCGCTGCGCCGTGTCCGGATCGCTCCGGTCGGCGCCGATTGGCCGGGTGATCGCGAAAAGGTAGGCATCCGTATCCCAGCCATCGATAATATTGTTGCTGTTTCTGTGCATTTTCCTGCCGTCGGCCCGCAGATTCAGATACACATCCGTCACCGTCTGCTTGCCGCCGATTCGTACGCCAATGGCCTCTCTATCTGTCAGACGCTCCAGACGCGGAAAGCTACTTTCGCCATTGCCGGGAACCGGCAAGATAGCCGTCACGAATTTCATTTCTCGGGTTGGCTCTTGCGGTGAAAGAGCCAGGTAGACTACTTCTGTGTCGGGGTCGTGGTCCTTCAGGCCTTTCTTCTCGGTCAGGGTCATGTTCTCGGGAAACAAAGGGCGCACAATCGCCTTGGCCTGGTCGTTGGCTATGATCAAATCAGAGCCGTCTCTATCGACCGATCCGGCGTAATGCAGGAGCCATTCGAGTTTGCCCGCTTCGTGCGTTCGCACGTCATCGACTATCAGTATGACGCCGTCGATCCACATGAAATGGCGGTAATTGCGGGAGAATTTCCACGATGTCGGCCCGGTGGCGTCGGCCAGGACATACTTGAATCCCGCCACATCCAGCAGCTTGTGTACTTCTCCGGAGGTCACCACGCCGCGGTCGCCACCGCCGCAGTCTTCGGGATTCTGCGCCCGGCCGTCGTGCAGAATCACATTGTGCGCCTTGCTCTGGCGATAATAAGACGAATACTCGCGCCTGCTGTACGAGCAGTTGCCCGAGTCGATAATCAAGGGCTTTCCGGCGTGGAACAGGATGAACGAGCCGGAGTCGGGGTGCGCGTGGTTCCAGGCGAATCCGGATTTCACCGCCAACATAGTCGCGTCGTCGGCCCACGATGATCTCATCACCGCCCAGCCGATGTCGGAATAGATGGCCGAATGGGGCAAGTCGTCGGGTATTGACGCCCTGGCTTCCGGCCGGCAGCATACCAGCGCAATCGGATCGCCGAGGCCCGGATCGGTCCTGTTGACGTACCATCGATGTTTGTCGGCTTCGTAGCCGTTGGGGGCGAGTAAACGCAGCGTTTTGGCCCCGTTGGCATTGAGGCTGCTGTCACCGAAGTTTGCCGAGAGCATTGATGCCGATGTCGGATAACACGTGTCGATGAAGAAGTCGCCTGCTTTGTCCAGAAGCTCAATCTCGGGAGGCTTCAAACCCGGATACGTATTGGAATAGGCCAGTCTAAAGAGCAGATACTCCGACAGCGCGTAGTTCGCATAGTTCACGCTCTCGTAAAAGGCTCCTTTGGCATCGAAGTTTGTGCTTTTGTTTTGCAGGATGTTCCCGCTGTAATAGAACCATTCGAGAAACGAGTCTGAAACTCGCTCGACCCACGCCGCGGCCTGCGGCTCGTCACCGACAAGCGAGAGGGACGCCAGAGCGGCCATTGCGACACAGACGCTCCACCAATTGTGTCCCATCGAATCCAGGGCGTGGATGCGTTTTTCGCCGAGCACCCAATCGTCCAGGGTCGGGAGAATGCCCAATTCTGTCATTGATTGGGCGATGGCCTTGCGGTCGGTCTCGGAGAGGAAATCGCCGATGCAATCGTAAGCAATCGCGTAGCCGTAGCAGAAGCGGGCTGTGTTTAATTCCGAGTGCCAGGGTGGATCGCGTTTGGCGTCGCCTGCCCATCGGCTGAGCTTGCCGTAATGGATCAGAGCCTGCCTGAGCTTCTCGGCGTATCGGTCTTCGCCCGTCATGCGATAGGCCAGGCCGAGGGTCGAGCCCATGGTGGCGACCTGGCTGCTCGGCCTGCCGTAATTGCCGTGTTGTCCCGTGCCGCCCTCGGAGTATTCTCTTGAAACCAGTTCTTCTTCGAGCAAGCGGTCCGCTCGCTCGCGCATCTTGAGCCACGCCTGGCGAAGAACCTCGTCTCGGCTGATACGCTCCCGGAATTGCTTTATGTTCTTGGCGGTGAAAAATAACCGAGGATGCGGGGACACACTGAGTTGGTTGCCGCCTGCCCCACTGGCGCAGGCAGTGAGAAAAGCCACAAGAAGAATCAAAATAAGACCGGTTGCGGTGTTTGCATGTGATGTTGAAATCCATGGTGTTGCATAGGTGGCGCTCCTTTCTGCGCAAACTTCTTTTACTCGGTCTCTGCGAAACGGAGGTGGCTTCCGGGCAAAGGTTCATCGTGTGACGAGACGGTTAGATACGCCAATAAGATGATGAGGATCGGGACCAGGAGCCAGGCGGCCCAGGATCGCAGACTGGGTTTCCAGGCGGTGTCGGACGCCGCCAGTTGCGATTCGGGTGGGCGCACATTGCCTGAGAAAATCACCACAATCAACGAGCAGATCCCGCCGGTGATCCAGAACGTTGTATGCACAAAGAATGTCCCCTTACGAGCCATCCCCGGCAGGGCCTGTGTGAAAGCGCCGACTATGGCGACCCAAAGTATGATGAGAAATAATAGCTGGCCCCGTCCGAACGCGGTCGATGGCGCCAGAGGCAATTGTTGGCGCCGATGGCGAATGATTGCTGCGAATATCATTGCAGAGAGCAGCAGGGCGACCAGAAGGAACCACCATCCTGTCGCAATGCCGAAGAACTGTTCGGGGATGTGATCGCCCTTTGCCCAGGTCCGGACATTCTTGTGCAGATTGCTCCACATCATGACCAGGAGCAAGAATATGAGCCCGACAGTATTCAGGTTTCGGCCTTCGTCATCCTCGTCAGGCGGCGCGAGTTTCGCCCGCATCCATCTGAGAAAGACAAAGCCGACTCCTGCCCCCATGATTAATCCGAAAAGCTGCTCCATCCACTTCCAGTAGTCCAGCCCCTGTAGTGCCTCCCATCGGCCGATCGGCCCCCACTGAGCGCGGCCGAGCATCTGCACGAAGTCCCCCACGGCAAAACCGATCCCGCCCGCAAGGAAGCCGCAAAGTGCCATCAGCAGGGCGGCTCGATTCTGTCGACGAACGAGATATAGCACCAGCGCAATGAATAAGCCCACACAGCCCGACCAATTATCGCTGCGCGGTGGTGTCATGTGCAGCCTCAACAGGCCAGTCAGGATTGTGTACCCGGCCCACCAGCCGCCGGCCAGTGACATGATAAGAACGCAGGCCTGCCTGCCGCGCCGAAACATCGCTGCATACACGCCGGCTACGACCAATGCCGACGATGCTGCGATCCAGTCCGTGTCGTTCAAGTACCAGGTTTCGGCGAGCCAGCCGGTTAGGCCGCTCAAGTCCATGGCAAACCAGACGAGCCAAAGCGCGACCAACGGTCCCGCGAAACGCTCCAAATATGAGCGGGATTCGGTGACACTTAGCGACAGTATAGCCGCACCGGTTCCGCCCCACAATCCTCCGATCAGAAACAGGCTGGCGTAACCATAAGCTACATCGGGCAGTGAAGAACCTGCTGTGTAACCGATCACCCGCCCGTATGACATCTGTCCGCCGAACGCCCAGCCGATGGCGCCGCACATCGCCATGATAGTCGAGCGCTGCCACCAGTCCTGCCTGCCGGAGGCCAGACAAATTGCGAGACCCAACAGTGCGCCGGGAACCATCGCGCCGGCTTCGTGGCCGTAGTCGCCGCGAAAGCCCCATCCGACCGACATCGCCAGCGCGGCCAGAACCACGCCGCCCACTCTTGCATCTGACGTTTGAGTTCTCAGAACCATGAACTATCTCCAATCGATAGTGAATTCCCACTGGTTGGGGCCATCCTTGCGCAAAACGGCCTCGAAGGATTGTGATTTCCCTTCTCCTGTCCGAAGCATCACGGCGTACTTGCCGTGAAAACCACGGAATGTTATCGTTCCCTTGTCGTCCGTAGCACTGTTGAGATTTGTCCTCCACTCGTCATACAGCAATTTCCGCAGGCGATCATATACCGGCTTGGGTTCGTACTCTTTTGTGATCAACCCGCCGCCGGGCAGCCAGATTCTTCGATCACTCAGTCCCCACCAGTTGATGGGGAACTCATGACTCACTTGCCTGATCTCCACCTGGGCGTTTTTCACCGGATTGCCCTGCGCATCTGTGAACCGGGTAAGAACATCACTCTTGCGGTGCTTTTCGATATTCTGTGCGGCCTTGCGCATCATTTCGGCTTCAACCGCCTGCACGTCTGTTGCCTGAGCTTGCAGGACGGCAGAAGAAAGAAGAACGCTGCCTGAGATGACCAGGCCATTCAACCAAGAAATTTTGCGTGTCATAGAACCTCCATTGAAATCAAAGTGCCCGATTTGCGCTGAAGAATACATGATCTATTTTGAAATTGCCACCACTTTCGAGTAACATGTTATGGTTCCAGCTCGTTCTTGATTCAATAAGGAGGCTCAAAATGAGAAACCGTACAGTCAATGTCTTCGGGCTCTTGCTCGGCATCGTTGTCCTGTTGCTTGCAGGTTATCTGTTCGCTGCGCCTGGGGCGGGGGGGCCGAGCAAAGAAGCTGCACAGGCAAACGAACTGGCACCCCAAGTGCAAATGCAATTCATGCGGCCGGGTCAGTTGGAGGCGGCCGCCCGGCAGTTTCCTGTGGCCTATGTCCCCTTCGGCTGCGTCGAGTGGCACGGCCGGCATTTGCCGCTTGGCACGGATGCCTTAAAGGCTCACGGCATCCTCGTCAAGTGTGCCGAGAGGTTCGGCGGAGCGGTGTATCCTCCGGTGTATTTCCACAGCGGTTTCGACCAGGACCACCTTGTGCCGGTAATCACCAGTTTGTTCCAGCGTCTTAAGGCCAGCGGCTTTCGGGTAATCATAGGCGTCTCTGGCCATAACGTTAAGCAGCAGATCGAAATGATCGATAAGGCGCTTGAGCCTGTAGTTGCCGACGGCACCGTTGCGGGGATCGGGCTGTGGGAAATTTCGCTGAGCCGGGGTCCCGAATCGAACACTGATCATGCCGCCAAATGGGAGACATCGGATATGATGTTCTTCTATCCCGACCTTGTGGACATGTCCGAATTAGGGACCGGCCCGCTGGCGGCGAAGATGAAACCTCCGGACGGCATCGGCGGCCTGGACCCCCGCGAGCATGCCTCGCCACAAGTCGGCGAAAGAAATGTTGACCTGGCGGCTGCGGCCATCGGCAAGAAGGCGAAAGAACTACTGGAGTCCCTGCCGAAAGATCAAAGATCGTTCAGGCTCAAGGCCATCGCTCCCGGGCACTGGTGGATGATCTGAACATGCGTTGGGACGGCAGCTCGTCATACCTCAAGGGTCAAAGATGAGGCGATTTAGCGTGCTTGTGATTCTCATTGTTTGTATGCCGTCATTAGCAGCGGCCGTGCTGAGTGTGCATCCGAAGAACCCGCGTTACTTTGCCGATGGATCGGACAGGGCGATCTATCTCGGCGGCCACCAGGTGTTCGTGGATCTGCAGGACAACTCCTTCAACAAGGAGTTCATCAGAAACAGAGATAGAATTCTGGACTGGGACAAGTATGTTGAGTTCCTCAAGGCCAACAACTTCAATTATCTGCGCAATTGGGTGATATGGAGCACCGGCAGCGGGGCGATGGCGCCCGTGAACAGGGCCGTTGCGTTTCCCATGCCTTACAAGCGAGTGGCCGGAGGCGGCAAGGCGAAAGACGGCAAAGAAAAGTTCGATCTGGATCAATTCGACGACGTGTTTTTTCAGCGCATGCGCAAGAGGTGTGAGGATCTGGAGCAGGCCGGGGTGTACGTGTCCATAATGCTCTTCGAGGTTTACGGGTTTCTCGGCGGTGAGCCGGTCGGGGATCCGCCACAGACTTTGTGGGATGGCAATGTATTCAACGAAGCGAACAATATCAACGGAGTGGACGTTGACTATGACGGCAACGGTAAAGGGATTGAATTCTTCTACACCGAAGACCAAAGGGTTCTGCAGTTGCAGAAAGAATATGTCAAGAAGATTTTAGATACGCTTAACCACCTGGACAATGTGTTCTATGAGATTGCAAACGAGTTGTACGCGCCGCAATGGCAATATGAGATGATCGAGTTCATCAAACGCTATGAAGAGGCCAAGCCGAGGCAGCACCTTGTCCTGATGTCGGCCGGAGGAAGAACGCGCACCGGTGGATGGAAACAGATGGACAGGGACCCTGTTGTCAACAGCCCGGCGGATTGCTTCGCCGCGGCGGGCAGTTGGCAAGCAGGACGTTATAAGAAGAAAGACCCTCCGGCGAATGACAGCGGCAAGCCGGGGATTGTGGATACCGATCACGGAGCGGCGGGCAGCAGCGATGTCGGATATGTGTGGAGCGCCTTTACCAGAGGATATAACTTCAATCTTTATGACAAGCCGTTCGAGAATCCGGATGCCGAAGGTCCCGAATGGCGGCGAGTGCGGAGCAACGTTGGAAAGACCGTTGAGTATGCCAACAAACTGGACCTGGCAAATGTCACCCCAAGAGATGACCTGGCGTCAACCGGTTTTTGCCTGGCGAAGCCTGGTTATCAATATGTAGTATATCAGCCGGGTGACGGGCCGATCACCGTGTCAGACTTGAGGGCAGGTGCGTCCTATTACTTCGAGCTGTATGATACCGGGCAGAGCAAAGTGGTAACCAGCGGGCGGATTCAAGCCTCCGGTTCGACCGAATCGTTCAAATCGACGTGCAAAGGGTCGGTGCTGTATCTCAACCTCTCTGGCAGCGGCGAGAGCTACCCGTGACGCGCGTAATCTGTCTCGGCTGCTGCTGTGACTACTAAGCGGTCCGATGTATTTCCTCGCGACTACAACATTATCGAAATAGACTTCGATGGGATTGTCTTGGCTATACTCTTGCGGCAGGCCGTGTACGTATGCGTTCGGCGAGATGCCTGTGTGAAAGCTTATTCATTTTCTTGCTCCGGCTCTATAATACAGTTTCCTGTGCGGAATGATTATTATACAATCATTAAGAATCAACCTCATCGTTTTTTTCGGTACAGATGAGGTGCTCTGAGTTTAATTCCGCAAATGGCGGATGCGTGATACACATTGCTTGGATCAGGAGCTGAAAAGCGAAAGGAGATTGAAGATGAACGGAAAACGGTATGGCGTAACTGCACTTTTGTTGGTGGTGACAACATGTTATAGTGCCGAAGGACCGAGCGTGGTGGCACCTGGAGCAAAAGTAGAGAAACTTGCCGGCGGCTTCACTTTTACCGAAGGACCTGCGGCCGATGCCGGGGGGAACATCTACTTCTCGGATATCCCCAACAATCGAATTCACAAGTGGTCGCTGGACGGAAAGCTCTCGACGTTCCGTGAGGATTCGGGCGGCGCCAACGGTCTTTTCTTCGACAAGAGCGGCAACCTGTTGGCCTGTGAAGGCGGCGGGCGCCGATTGGTCTCAATCAGTCCGCAAGGGGCGGTGACGGTGCTCGCCGACAGATATCAAGACAAGCGGTTCAACAGTCTCAACGACCTCTGGATTGATCCGAAGGGGGGTGTATATTTCTCCGATCCGAGCTACGGGCGCAGTAGAGATGACATGGAGCAGGACGGCGAGCATGTCTATTATCTCTCGCCCGACCGCAAGAAGCTCATCAGAGTGGTCGACGACATGGTCAGGCCAAATGGCATCATTGGGGCACCGGACGGCAAGAAACTGTACGTCACCGATCACGGTGGAGGAAAGACGTTTTCATACGCTATCAACGAGGACGGAACCTTGTCGAACAAGAAGCTGTTTGCTCCGGAAGGTTCCGACGGCATGACCATAGATAACGAGGGTAACATCTATCTGACCACCAGTGCGGTGTCGGTCTATAACAGGCAAGGGAAGAAGATCCAGACGATTGAGATTCCCGAGCGCCCGTCGAACGTCGCTTTCGGGGGCAAGGACGCAAAGACGCTCTTTGTTACGGCCCGGGAATCACTCTATTCGGTTCGCATGCTGGTAAAGGGCCTCGAACGCGGCGCAGCCGTCGCTAGTCACGGATTCGAGGAAGATGTTATCAACACGAGCGACGGTGATCTGAAGATTGCATTCGTCGGGCACGGGACTTTGATGTTAACATTCAAGAACAGGGTCATTCACGTGGATCCTGTGAGCAGGGCGGCTGACTATTCTACGATGTCCAAGGCCGATCTGATCCTGCTGACACACGAACACGGTGACCATCTCGACACCGGGACCATAGAGACTCTCCGAAAGAGCGGGACCAGCCTGGTGTTGACCGAGACCTGTGCACAAAAAGTCTCCGGCGGAGTAGTCATGCACAACGGCGATGTGCGGACTGTTTCTGGACTGAGGATCGAGGCTGTGCCTGCTTACAACATTGTCAACAAGCGATCCGGCGGACAGCCTTACCACCCGAAGGGCCAGGGTAACGGCTATGTGATTGCGTTCGGCGACAAGAGAGTATACATCGCCGGTGACACCGAAAACACTCCGGAGATGAAGAAGCTCGAGGATATCGATGTTGCTTTTTTGCCCATGAATCTGCCGTACACTATGACGCCCGAGATGGTCGCGGAAGCGGCAAAAGCGTTTGCGCCGAAGGTGCTGTACCCTTACCACTACGGGCAAACCGATCCGAACAGGCTCGTCGAGTTGCTGAAGGACGCCAAGGGTATCGAGGTTCGCATCCGCAAGATGCGATAAAGTCTCATTCTTTGGGCTCTGCAACTGCGACAAGATAATTCCTGGTGCGAAAGAACAAGGTCCCGTGCGAGATTGCGGGCGTAGCCATACAGGTTTCGTGCATCTTGTTGACCGAGATCACCTTGAATTCCGGACCGGCCTGCACGACATATATGTCACCCTTCTCGCCGGGGAAATAGATTTTTCCATTTGCCGCAACCGGAGAGGCCGAGAACGCTGCGCTCGAAGAGCCAAGGCCCTCTCGGTAGACCAACTCTCCGGTAGTTGCGTTAAAGCAGCTCAGTTTGCCGGAATTCGAGCAGCAGTACAAATAGTCCTCCCACACGATGGGTGTTGTCATGTAGTTGCCGCCTTTCGGATAGCTCCAGGCGATGTATTTGTTGCTCGATTCGTTCTCTTGAAGCGAAATATCTCCTGTTGCCGACAGCTTCATGGCATAAACGGGGGACATGCGGCCGTGTGCGTTGGTGATGTAGATCAGATCGTGTGCCACAATCGGTGTCGGGACCGGGATGTCACCGCCGCCCGTCATTCTCCATATTCCCCTGCCCGTTTCGATATCGTAAGCGCCAATGTGCTTGAATCCGTTGACGATGATTTGGGAATGCTCGGTGCCCGCATACACGGTTGGAGTGCCCCACGTCGGGACTTCATCTCTGGGGGTCCTCCACACCTGGGCACCGTCCTTCAATGCGTAGGCGGCGATAAACGAATCCTCCTGGACGTCGCACTGGAGAATAATCATGTCCTCGTGGATAACAGGAGAGCTGCCTCCTCCCCACTGCGCTGCGGGCGCGCGAAAATAGCCCCAGTCAAGGACGCCAAGGTCCTTTTGCCAGATTGGATTGCCTTCGACGTCGCAGCAGTACAGCCCTTCGGCGCCGAAGAATGCGACGACAACTTCTCCATTCGTGCAGGCGGTGGCATTCGCATGGGTGGACTTGGCGTGCCGCATCACCTTGGGTTTGCCGCTGTGGCACTGTCGAGTCCACAGAACCTTGCCGGTCTTCCTGTCGATGCAGTAGAGGCGCCAATCGAAAACGGTGTCCTCTTTTTCCGATGCGATATCTCCGTACAGGCCAACCTTCAGCCGCGATTCTCCTTCGCTCTTGACGGCGGTCGTGACAAACATCCGATCACCCCATATCACAGGACTGGAATGAGCAAGCCCAGGGATGGGGGTTTTCCAGCGAATGTTCTGGCCGCTTTTCAAATCCCATTTGGCGGCCGTCGGATAGCCCTCTGCAATGCCGGTTGCCGAGGGACCACGAAACGAGGGCCAGTTTTGTCCGGCATAGAGTCCCTGCGGCGAGAGACTGACCATCAGAACAATACCGGCTGTGAGAATCCTGATAGAACAATGACATCGCGTTGTTGATATGTAAAGCATACTTGGGCTCCTATCACTTGGTCTAACGTTCAGCTAACCGACTCGACTGTGCACATTCTATGGCTTTGTGCCTGCGCGTTCAACAATCCTTTGGCTACTCACAGGCACACTTGGGACCGTGCACGAAATAGATTGGCGAATTTGAAATCCAAGTTTGCCGTAGATTTGGTCGCGAACGATTGAGCGGAGCCGGAGGCGCAGCTATTCTATCCCGGCGCGCCGGGGGAGGATTCCGCGATTGAGGAGCGGCCAAAGATAAGGTGAAATTGGCCCTCCAAAACGGAAAGTTATTTCGTGCATGGTCCTTAGTGGGTGGTTTGCTCCTGCAATTTTCCTTGACGTAGGGGGGACAAATCTGGTATATATGTTTAGTGGCATTTGTGGGTCTGAGGCCCCTAAGGGGCGGATTGCCTGACGATTTCGATCTTTCAACCGGACGCTCATGTCGGGTCTCTGAAGGAAAGGATGGAGGCAGTAGTCAATTCGCAACGGACCGAATGTTCTTAAAAACAGAGACGTACTAGCTTGGAGGAAAAGGCTATGTTGGAAAAGAAATCTGTAACATCCTTACTATGTCTGGCGGTAGCACTTTGTTTTTCAGCTACTGCAACCATGGGGGCCGATATTTTGTTTATCTCGTCAATGGAATTCGCACGGGCCGCCGGCGACGAGCACATGGTGGGAGACGAAGCCATCAAAGCGTTCTTGGAAGGCCTTGGGCACACGGTGACGTTTTTCGATGACGACGAAGATGAGGCAGCCACTGAGGCCGCCGCTGCCGCCGCGGATGTGGTCTTTATTTCCGAAACTGTAGGCTCCGGAAAAATCAGGGATGAAATCACAGAAATTGAAACTCTCATGGTCATCACCGAGTCCTGGGCCTGGGACGAAATGGGTTTGACAGAAGGTGGTGGCGCAGGCGTCGAGGTGGCCACTACAGACATAGAGATCGTCGCACCAGGACATTTTCTGGCTGCTGGTCTCACCGGGACCGTGCCCGTTCTCACTGACATTACCGGTCCTGTTAGCGGCACGGCTCGCTTTAGCATGGGCATCGCAGGGCCAGAGGCCACCGTCATTGCCAGAGCCGCGCTAAGTGACGGCGTGACGTACGATGTTCTTTTTGTTTACGAAAAGGGCTCTGCTCTGGCCCAGGCTCCTTCAGATGGCAGTCCTCAGGTGGCGGCCGATATCCGAGTCTGTTTGGGCTTTGATTACCGATCGTACGCCCTATGGAATGAGAATGCTTATGCACTGCTTGAAGCAGCGGTCAACTATGCGCTTGGATTGGTGGGGCCGCCATCGCAGGCCAGGAACCAAAGGCCGCGCAATGGCGCCACAGACGTCCCACAGGACACGGTGCTCACTTGGACGCCGGGAGCTTTTGCGGACAAGCACGATGTGTACTTTGGCACGGTATTAGAAGACGTCAACGATGCCGACAGGGCCAATCCGCTGAACGTGTTGGTCAGCCAGGACCAGACGGCCGGCAGATATGATCCCGAGGGTCTGCTCGATTTCGGCCAGACCTACCACTGGCGAATCGACGAGATCAACGATCTCGATCCGAACAGCCCGTGGAAGGGAGGTGTGCATAGCTTTGCGGTAATCGATCACTTCGTTGTGGATGGCTTTGAAGATTACAATGATTATCCACCCTACGAGATATACAGTACTTGGGCAGACGGATATCAGGACCCGACGAACGGCTCTCAGGTCGGCAATCTGGCGCCGCCTATTGCTGAGACTACAATTATCCACGGCGGCAAGCAGGCGATGCCGTTCTTCTACGACAATGGTGGCGCTGCGAGTCATTCGGAATCTGTGCGTGCGTTTAGCCCCGCAGAGGATTGGACTCGGGAGGGGGTTAACGAACTTTCGCTGTGGTTCAAGGGCAATCAGGCGTATGTCGGCAGCTTTGTCGAGTCGCCGGCCTTGACCTACACAATGACCGCCTCGGGCACGGACATCTGGGACGCCGCCGATGAGTTCCACTTCGCCTTCAAGGAGCTGACCGGTGCGGGCACAATTGTGGCGAGGGTCGATAGCGTGGAGAATACAAACGGGTTCGCTAAAGCTGGAGTGATGATTCGTGATACGCTCGATGCGGATTCGGCTAACGCCTCGCTGCTTATCACGCCGGAAAACGGTGTCCGGTTCCAGTTCCGCAACAGCACCGGCGGCATCACGGACAGGTTCTTCGTCGAAGGTATTGTTGCCCCGCATTGGGTGAAACTGGAACGCACAGTTGGCGGGCTCGTCAGGGCATACTATTCGGCGGACGGCGTGGCGTGGACGCAGTTAGATTTGACAACAATCCCAATGAATGCGCCAATGTACATAGGCTTGGCGGTGACCAGCCATGATGCGGCGCTCACGTGCGAGGCGAAATTCTCGAACGTGAGCTTCCCCGACACCAATGTGGATCTGCTGCAGTGGACCGATCAGGACATCGGAATGATCAGTAACCAGGCCCAGCCAATGTACGTGGCTGTCTCGAATGCAGACGGCACAACCGGGACGGTTTATCATGATGACCCGGGTGCGGCACTCATAGACGCCTGGACCGAATGGAATATCAATCTTGATGACTTCGCGGGTCAGGGAGTTGACTTGACTGCTGTCGATGCGATCGCGATCGGCTTGGGCGAAGGAGGTCCGGGCGGCGCCGGTACTATGTTCTTCGACGATATTCGTTTGTACCTGCGACCGGTTGTCGAACCCGAAGCGGTCGCCGTGGAGAACGCCAGCTTTGAATTGCCCGGCACCGACAAGCAAACGGGCTTCGACAATGTCGGCGGTTGGAACACGGACTCACCGTGCGCCGACTCGGGAGTGGAGACGGGATTTACGCCCACTGATGGTGATTGGACTGCTTACCTGATGAGCGGCGATCCGTCGATGTGGCAGTTGACGGACCACACCATCGCTGAAGGACAAGTCCTGGAGCTTAAGGTCGATGCCAGAATCACCTGGGCCGCCACGAGTATGCAGATGATTGTCTATTACGATAATAATGGCGCGAGAGTTCCGGTCGCAACCAGTGACGTGGTGCTTACTGACGCGATGCAGGAGTATACGCTTTCGTTCTCGGCCGGCGATGTTCCCGATTCGGTCGGCAAGAACGTCGGTGTTGAGTTGTCCAATTCGAGTTCCGGTGACACGTGGATTGGCCTCGACAATGTGCGCCTCGAAGCTTCAGCCGGGTGAAAAGAGTGACACGAGTCTGATTCTGTGGGCGCTTGCGGTGGAGTCACCAAAAGGAGTATAGATTCTGGCTGCCTTTGTCTGGCAGCGCACTATACTTTCACGGACGAAAGGAACATTGGAAATGACCGGATCAAACAGACGCAGTATTTCACTGCTTGTTTTTTCTCTCGGCCTGACCTGTGGGACTCTTTATGCGCAGCCCCAGGTAAAACACGGCCTTCACTATGCCACCGCGGCAACGGTTTGGGACGAGGCGATGCCTCTGGGAAATGGGCTGCTGGGTGCACTTGTCTGGGGCGACGGCAAGCCGTTGAGGATTTCGCTTGATCGGACGGACCTCTGGGATCTTCGGCCCGTGCCGCAGTTTCACACGGAGGATTATTCATACAGGACAATGCGGCAGTGGGTCAAGGAGGGCAGAATAGAGGATCTTCACCGGCTGTACGATGATCCTTACGGCAATCCCGGACCGACGAAGATACCGGCAGGCAGGATTGAACTGACTATCGGTGAAAAGGTCTTCGAAAGCGCGTCACTTGATCTTGCCGGCGCACAGGCGACCGTAAACTTCAAAGACAAGACGCGCCTCCGTGTGTTCGTCCATGCGACAGAGCCTGTGGGTGCAATACAGATTAAGTCAGGCGAGACACTGGAGGTCAAGCTGCTGGCGCCGCCGTTTGCGGGTGAGGTGACCGACGAAGCGGGGCCCGGCAAGATCAGCGCCGGTGATCTGGCGAGCTTGAGGTATAAAGCGCCTGTGCAGAGACAGGGCGACAACTGGACAGGATACTTGCAGGAGGGCTGGGGCGGATTTAAGTTTGCAGTTGCGGTGGCCTGGAAGACGGCCGGCAACAAATGGCTGGCTGTCTGGTCGGTCACGACGAGCAATGAGTCTCCGGCTCCACTGAGAACCGCGCGCGAGATTTGTGCAAAGGCCCTCGACGCCGGATTTGATCAGTTGCAGGTTTCCCATCAAACGTGGTGGGATTCTTACTGGAGCAAATCGTCTGTGCGAGTTCCCAATCTGATCATCGAGAGGCAGTGGTATCTTGAGATGTACAAATTTGGCGCCGCGGCACGGGCCGACACGCCGCCGGTTACGCTGCAGGGGCCGTGGACGGCGGACAACATGAAAATCCCGCCATGGAAGGGCGATTACCACCACGACTTGAACACCGAACTGAGCTATTGGCCTGCCTACAGCGGCAATCAGCTTGATGGTGCGCTTGGGTTCGTGAATTGGCTTTGGCAGACCAAAGAGACGGCGAAGGCCTGGACGAAACGCTTCTTCGATTTGCCGGGGCTCAACGTGCCGATGACGGCGGACCTCAACCAGGAGCAGATCGGCGGCTGGCATCAGTACACGCACTCGGCTACGACCGCCGCCTGGCTGGCCCATCATTTCTACCTGCATTGGCGATATAGCATGGACAGTGATTTCATGCGCGACCGTGCGTATCCCTGGCTGCGCGAGGCATCGGTCTTCTTAGAAGCGGTCACGGAAAAGGGCCCCGACGGCAAGCGGACATTGCCTCTGAGTTCGTCGCCCGAAATAAACGACAATCGGCTGAATGCGTGGTTCGCAACGATTACAAATTATGACCTCGCCTTGATCCGCTGGACATTTGAGACAACCGCCGGACTGGCCGACGACTTGGGCAAGACCGATGACGCCCGCCGCTGGCGGGCCTTGCTGGCGGAGATGGGCGAATTTGCTATCGACCAACAAAGCAGAAGGATGCTGGTTGCCAGAGATTATCCTCTCGCCGCCTCCCACAGGCATTTCTCGCATCTGATGGCGATCCATCCTCTGGGGATTATCCGCTGGGAAAACGGACCCGACGATCAGGCGATCATCGAGGCTTCGCTTGCAGACCTAGATGAAAAAGGAACCTCCTGGTGGACGGGCTACAGCTTTAGCTGGCTCGCCAATCTGGCGGCTCGAGCACGCGACGGTGAGAAAGCAGAAAGAGCGCTGGAGCTTTTCTCAGCGGCGTTTTGCCTGCGCAGCAGCTTCCACTGTAACGGCGACCAGTCGGGCAAGGGCTACTCGAACTTTCGCTACAGGCCTTTCACGTTGGAGGGCAATTTCGCCGCCGCCGCCGGTCTGCAGGAGATGTTGCTCCAAAGCTACAGCGGGACGATCAGGATATTTCCAGCTATACCGCCGGCGTGGAAAGATGTCTCATTCAGTACATTACGCGCCGAAGGCGCCTTTCTCATAACAGCCGAGCGGGCGGCAGGTGTGACCGAGCGAGTCGAGATCACGTCGGAAAAGGGCGGTCTCTGCCGGATAGAGAATCCCTTTGGTCCGGCCGGCTACGAGATAGCAGGTGCCGAGAGCACCGACTTCGAGGAAAGGAACGGAGAATTTGCCATAATGACCAGGCCGGGCCAGAAGGTCACGTTGATCCGCAAGGGGCGCTGAACTATATATTCTAATCATTTTTCCCTGAGTCCCCGCAAGCGTTGCCGGTATATTCATCTCACGAAAGGGCAGACAATGAGCATTTCAAGATACAGGATTCTATCAGTCGCCGTTTGTTTGCTGGCAGTCAATTTGGCGAACGGCGCCGAAGCCATCTATGACGTGCGCGACTATGGCGCCAAGGCGGATGCTAAGATGTTGTGCACACAAGCGATCCAGGCGGCGATAGATGAGTGTGCGGCTGGAGGCGGGGGGACGGTTTATTTTCCGCCGGGAAAGTGGCTCTCCGGGACTCTCTACCTGGGAAACCATGTCACGCTGCGGCTGGATTCGGGCAGTACGCTTTTAGGCAGTCGCGATCCGAACGATTATGCCCGCCGGCGCGGAGACTTCCACTCGTGGAGTCTCATTGCGGCCAAGGGTCTTGAGCACGTTGCGATATGTGGCTCGGGCACGATCGACGTCCAGGGTTCGGCGTTTCGCTGGAAGGACCGGAGCCGTCCTAAGGGCATATACATCGAGAGCTGCCGTGACATCCTCATCGAAGGGGTCGCTATGCGCAGCGCAGGAAGCTGGATGCAGCATTACTTCGACTGCGACAGGCTGACTGTCCGAGACATTTATGTGTTCAACCATGTCGCGTATAATAACGACGGCCTGAACATTGACAGTTGCCGGGACGTGCGCATCACAGGATGCGTCGTTGACTCGGATGACGACGCGATCGTGCTCAAGAGCTGCTCGCTCAAACCGTGCGAGAACGTGACGATTGCCAACTGTGTGGTCAGCAGCCACTGCAATTCGATTAAGATGGGCACCGAATCCGGAGGGGGCTTTCAGAACATCACAATAACGAATTGCACGATCTGTTCGCCTCGCTATTCGAAAGTCACCTACGGCAGGCAGAGGGGGCTGGCGGGCCTTGCTCTGGAGATCGTTGACGGAGGAACGTTGGATCGTGTCGCTATTTCCAACATTGTGATAAAGGGCGTCAGCGTTCCTATCTTCATGCGTCTGGGCAACAGGGCCAGGCAGTATGGCCCGGATGGGGTGACGCCCGGCGTGGGCACTTTCCGCAATGTAGTCGTCAACAACGTTGTAGCTACAAACGTCTCCGGTATCGGCTGCTCAATAACCGGCCTGCCCGGACACGCGGTCGAAAACGTCTCTCTGAGCAATATCAAGCTGAGCTTCGATGGCGGTGGCACAAGAGAGGATGCGTCAAGAGAGATCCCTGAAAAGCCGGCAAGTTATCCCGAAAGCACGATGTTTGGGACCTTGCCGGCGTATGGATTTTACTGCCGTCACGTCAAGGGGCTAAAGTTCGCCAACGTGCAATTACAAGCTACCGCGCCCGATTTGCGTCACGCGCTCGCGTGCGAGGACGCGGACGGCGTTTCAATTGATGGCCTGGACTGCGGCTACTCACCCGGGGCTGCGGCAACGCTTCGACTCACCGACGCGAGAGGTGTTATCGTCCGCGGGTGCCGGCCAGTGGCAGGGACCTCACCGTACCTGTATATGCTGGGCGCAGAGAGTGAACGGATAGTACTGACGGGCAACGATTTCAGCGGTGTCCGGAGAATCGCAGAGATTGGTCAGAATGTTGGCGAGAGCGCATGGGCTGCATTCGCAAACTATACCGGCAAATAACAATTCTGCACCTTCCTCTGATTTATCGACCATTGTGGCGATAGGCCCAGCCGGCAGCCATGTAGTCGATATCCAGAGTCTGCCCTGCGGGAGGGTACTCTTGTCCATAGGTTCCTACACCTTGAGTGATCAGCTTGTCCACGCGTTCTATCGTGTAGCGATCTCGCCATTTGCGCACTTCGGAGTGCCCGTCGCAGAACCCCAAAACGCTGCTATCTCCGTGGTTGACGGCCATCGGTCCCCACCAGCCCCACTCAGCGCGACCTGTATACTCGGGGGCTGCCATCACAAAATGATGGCTCGAATTCCAGTTTCGCGTCTCGGCGCTCTCGACGAACACATAGCGGGTCGCGGGACGAGTAATCTCACCGAATATCTTGATCTGTGTATTGTATCCCGAACTGCCCGGGTTGGTGTATCCGTATAAACACATGGGAACCCCATACGAGACAAAGACGGTGGTCTGGTCGTACATGCTCTTACGGATATTGTCGGCGGGACAATGATACGGGCCCGCGTCCCCGACGTAGGGATATAAGAGGCCCTGCTGGATTCCCCGGATCTCATCGTCGTCCGTCACTGCCGGACTCGTCTGCGTATTGCTCAATTGTCCGCCGTTTGCGTTACGAGGTACGCCGCACCATCCGACATAATTGCCGTTTCTCTCCGTGCCCGTGTCTTCGGAACTCATGATGCGGCTGTCGTTGTCTCCCATATACATGTACCAGCCCAGGGAAAGGTTCTTGGTATTGCTAAGGCACACGGTCGTCGCAGCCTTCCTCTTCACGGAGTTCAACGCCGGCAGAATGATGGCCATCAGCAGGGCGATAATTGCGATCACCACCAGCAACTCGATTAAGGTAAAGGCCTTCGTCTTCATTTGCATTCCCTTCGGAGTCAAATTAACCGCGATACAGGCTTTATAACCACGACTATGCGGTTTGTCAAGTGCACAAACTGGCCTGAGAAGCCGCGCAACCCTGACGCTACGTAAGCAAACGGGGCCTATACCATGTAAATCGGCATAGGCCCCAACTGGTGTCAATCCCGGTGTTCGTATGACCCGGGCGATATCACTGGCCGGCCGTTCTTAGGGCTGATACAGCCGGAGATCGTCAATGTACATCACACCAGAGCCGCCGACGGCGACATTGTTCTTGTCGCCCAGGCCAATGGAAATCGTGTTCACATTGGTCAGGTCGACGCCCTGGTCGGCAAACGCCTGTAACGGAATAACCCACTCGGTCCATATAGTCGTCTGCGCCACGGCGGGATCATCGTGGTATACTGCCGCTCCGTTAACAGCGACATACAACCGCTCGATGGCATTGGCCGAGTCGCCTCTGATCCACAGTGACAGATTGCCAACGCCCTCCTCGGTCCATTCGGTCGGATAAACCAGCGTCGCCGTTACCTCGGAGTACTTGAGATTGTTGTCGTAGAACAACGGCATCGTCTGGGCGCCGCCGTGAACGACCACTGTCTCGACGTAATGCTCACCTGCCGTAAAGACCGGGTCGGGATAACCTGCCGTAGAGCCATTGGTCGTCGTGCCGAATCCGTCTATCCAGGTGTTCCATATCTCGTCGGGCGGATAGTCGTTGTAGTCCTCGAAATCTTCCAAGAGAAGGAAATCGCCCGTTGAAAAACTCCAGATGGTGCCAACCCAGGGGCTGTCGGGATTGGCGTCGTTGACCTCATCGACCCGCCAGTAATACGTGGTGTCCCAGGCGAGTTTGCCGGGGTCATGGCCCTCGTCTCCGAGCATCTTGGCCCCCTTATACTCGGGCGAACTCTTGTCGGCGTTCTGCACGGCCTCTCGATCGGCGCCGAAGTACACATCGTGCGAAGCAGCGTGATCTCCGGCCATCCAGTCCAGAGTATCAATGAGTTTGATCCCAACGATGCCGTTGAGCGGCTGCGGATTGCGGGCCCTGACGGGTAGTGACAATGCCGCCTGCGGGATTAGCTGCTTGGGTGTCCGCGGGCTCGACCAGCGAAGCTCCGCCACCGCAGTTCCGCCACTGTCGTAGTGCTCCATTTGAACACTATATATCTGGCCGGCAACGAGATCCATGTTCCCGCTGTTCTCGGTGTTGTCGTGGTCGGTCCAGTTATTGACAAGCTGGATGCCGTCGATCCAGAGGCGCGCGCCGTCGGCGCTGTTTGTGTAGAACGTGTAGGTCTCTGTAAATGCCGCTTCGACTTCGCCGGACCATCTGACCGAGAAGTTGTCCTCACCTACCAAGGGATCCGGTGCGGCGCCCCAGTTGAAGTTGATCTGAGGATCGGTCCTGGTCAGTAGGAGTGTGTTGAGATTGAGGCCCTGGTAGTACTGGCCCTTAACGCCTCCGCCGGCGCCGGCGACCGTAAAGCTCCATACATCGCCTTTGTGCGTGGTGAGGGCGTCGAACTCGTCGACCCGCCAGTAATATGTCTTGCCGGGTTCGAGTGCGCCGGGCGCAAAGGTCGTGACTCCCTGCGCGGCCCCGCCGGCGGCATTGTCGACATCGTCGAAGTTGTCGCCGAAATACGCGGTGTGCAGTTTGGCGCCGAAGCCGGGCGTCCAGCTCAGTTGGACATTGGCGTCGATAAACTTGGACCCTTTGGTCGGAACAGGCTCATAAGCCTTCTTCGGCGGGACGAGAAAGCTCCACACGCTGCCTTTCCATGGACTATCCGGATTGAGATCATCGACCCCGTCGACCCGCCAGTAATATGTTGTGCCCGGAACCAGCCCGTCGGGAAAGGGGAAGCCCATGAAGCCGGCGATCAAAGACGTGGTGGTTTGGCTGCCACGGAACGTATCGCCGGTGCCGTCGTTAACATCGTCAAAATTGTCGCCGAGGTAGACATCGTGTGAGGTGGCAAGACCTCCCGGAGCCCAACCCAGGTTGACCCACGTGGATGTCAACAGAGCGCCGTCGGCTGGTGAGGGTCCATAGGCGTACGGCCATACTTCCAATTTCATTGCCTCTTGGATTTCTGCGGCCGACATTGGTCGGTCGTAGATCCGAACGTCGTCAATTGCGCCAAATAATAGCCGTTTGTCGTCACCAGCTCTCTCGTGGTCAAGGATCCCCAAGGCTATCCCGAATGTATCACCGGGATTGAACTCGCTCGTGTCCCCTGCCGAGCCCACTTCCTCGCCGTTTATGTAAAGTGTTATTTTGTTTTCGGCCTTGACCATCGCCGCATGATACCACAAGCCGTAGTCGTATATCGATGTTGTGCGAAGATCGGTGCCTCCGCCAGTCCCCAGGGGATACCGATGCAAATACCGTAGTACACCGTCTGCTCTGACCTCCAGCAGAATGCCATGCACCACTCCGGGAGCGTAGGCCGACAACACATCTTGGAGGGCTCCCGTTGGGCCGTCCACTCTGAACCACAGAGTGATCGCGTACACCGGAAGGTTAAACTTTCCATCGATGAAAACGTATTCCCATGCGTCCAAGGTTCCGTCGAGCAAGAGAATGCCTCTGTGTTCGCCTTCGAAGCCCCATGTGGGACTGCCGTCTAACGTTCCCGCCACGCTTTTTCCGCTCAGTTCCCTGGCGACGTTGCCGGAACCCTCATCGAATGTCCACCAGCCGACGAGGGCCGGGTCAATATTCTGGGCCGTACTTGCTCCGGCTATGCCCAGAAACAAAACAACCGACAGCCAACAACTCGATTTACCAAACATGACAGTCCTCCTTAGTATATACAAGTAACTATGGTTGAGAAGACCGAACGCGATCTTCACGCCGACAGTGAAGCATTCCAGGCAATTGCCTGAATACTTTGTGGCGACCTGACGCCGCCTCCTTCCTTACAGAAGCTGCAGTACTCAATCTCCCTTGACACACCGAATCTGCGGAGCGTGCGACAGATGTTCAGTTGCTCGCAGAGTTGGAGGTCCACAGAGACCAACAAATACACTAATATACCAGATTGCCCACCTTGCCGTCAAGGTGAATCTACAGGGCACACCGCATCCAATTTGGCCGAAACCGGCTGATTCCAGGGCACCGGAGCGATAATCGCACCATCATTCCAGCCACCTTATCGGCTGGCCGATGCCATCGATGGGGCGAGATCAGGGCCGATACAGCCGAATATCATCGAAGTACATCTGACCCTGGCCGCCGCCGGCTACCGGGCTGTCCTTCGTGCCGATGCCAATAGTAATCGAATTGACATTGGTCAGGTCTATGCCGAATGCCGCCAGGTCGATAATCCACTCCTTCCATCCGGTCAACTGCGTTGCGGCAGGATCGTCGTGATGGACCACGGCATTACCATTGAGAGCTACATATACCCGGTCGGTGGCATTTGCCGAATCGCCTCTTAACCACAACGACAGCTTCGTCACGCCGCCTGCGGTCCAGTCCTTCTTGGACACCAGCGTCCTCGTCACTTCGGACGTCATGCCGGCATTGTTGTAGCTAACCGGCATCGCCTGGGCACTCTTGCGGCCCTGGGACATAAAAGGAGGATCCAGATTGCCGGCAACCGCGCCGTTAGTCGTGGTCCCAAAACCGTCTATCCACGTCAGATAGATCCTGTTGCTGCCCGGCTCGTCTTCGTTAAGGTCGTTGTACGACTCGAAGTCGTCCACAATCAGATAGTCGGGGACTGTGAACTTCCAGATCGTCCCGGCAATAACCGTCCCGTCGGCCTCGACCTCATCGATGCGCCAGTAGTAGTCGCCACCGCCAAACTCTGCCAGATCGGCCAGTGACAAACTCGTACCGGCCTGATTGCCCTGGAACTCGGGCGCGCTGTTGTCGGCGCCGGCGACAACGTCTCTGTTGGTGCCGAAGTAAACATCATGCGAAGCGGCCGTATCGCCGGCCGACCAGCTCAGCGATGTGGCGTCGCGGATGTCAACGAGAGCAGTGCGATCCGGCACGGGGCTGCCGGCCAGCTTCGAGTCGCCCAGCATCAACTGCTGGATATCCTCGACTGTCAGCGCCTTGTTGTAGATGCGAAGGTCGTCAATCAGTCCATCGTAATAGCGATTGAGATGATCACCGATCCAGATCGATTGGCCACTGTTGATGTTCTCAGTTTCATCGAGATCTTCAACAACAAGTTGCCCGTCTACATACAGACGCAACCTCCTGGTTTGCTGATCGCGAACGCCTGCCAGGTGATGCCAATTGCCATCATTGATCCTGCTGGGCGAGGCAATGACAGTACTGTGGGCACTGTCTACATCGCGCACGTACATGGTCGCTCCGCCTTCCGGATTCGCAATTAACAGCCAGAACGGCGCAGTAGAAGTACGGTAGTTTCCGACGATACCATCCTGTGGATTGGGAGTTGCCTCCGTGCTTATCCACACTAAGACACTGAACGAATCCCCCTGTTCAAACGTAACGGATGGTTGCAGAGGAACCTCTATGACATCGTCGCTACCGTCCAACTCCAGAGCACCGAGTTCATATCCATCAATCCATTGCGGATCACCTTCGACCTTGCCGTGATTGCCATGGCCGGACCAGTCCACTGCAGTCGCGCCCTGGCCTTCATCAAATGTCCACAAGCCCACAAGGTTGGGCTCTGTAATCGCTACATCGGGCACTGTTGTAAAGCTCCAGACATCACCTGTGTGCGTCGCCGGGGCCTCAAACTCATCGATACGCCAGTAGTAAGTCTTGTCCGTTTCAAGAGCGCCTGGGCTATAGGTCGTGTCGCTCTGCGCCGCCCCTCCGGTGGCATTGGTCACTGTATCAAGATCGTCGCCGAAGTACACGGTGTGCAGTTTCGCGCCGAACCCTGCCGTCCAGCTAAGCTCCACGTCCGTGCGCACAAACTTAGCGCCATCAGCCACACTGGGTTCATAAGCCTTCTTCGGCGGAACCCAGAAGCTCCAGAGGTCGCCCTTCCACGGACTGGCTGCGTTGGCGTCATTGACCTCGTCGATTCGCCAGTAGTAAGTCGTGCCGGGGACAAGACCATCGGGATAGGGGAATCCGACGAATCCTGCAATCAGCGTTGTACCGGTCTGGTTGCCCTGGAACGTATCGCCAGTGCCGTTGTTGACATCGTCGAAATTATCGCCCAAGTACACATCGTGTGACACTGCATATTCTCCGGCCCGCCAGCCGAGATTAACCCAGGTTGCTTCGAGCATGGCACCGTTAGCGGGATCTGGCCCGGAGGCAAGTGGAAACTCTCCTCCAACACCTGACATGACAGCCTTAATTTCATCTGGCGAGAGCGCGCCGTCAAAGATAGCGACTTCATCAATGCCGCCTTCCCATGACTCGCCGCCCTGACGGCCAATATTTGCAAACGTAAACGCTGTAAGTTCGCCTGGATAGTCCACCTCACCAACTGCCTCGCCGTTGAAGTATTGCGTGGCTTTACCGCTCTCGGCATTGATCACCATCGCAAAATGGTTCCAAACATTGGCTTCCACCGTCGCATTTTTTGGAAAGTTTACGTTGCCAGCACGTGCGGGAATAATGCGTCCCCACAGCAGCGATGTATTTTCCACCCACATCCCGATAATCTTGGAAGCGGGATCAGTATTGTCATCTTCACCTGTTTGAAAGTGAAGTAATCCAATGTTAGTTGAGGGGAGATCCGTGTAAAGCGCCCACATCGTGATGGTGAGTGTATTGAGATGCGGTACCGGGGCAATAACCTTATTGGCTTCAGCGCTAGAGAACCACAATCCGCCACCATTGACTCCATCGCCCCAGGTCGGACTATTCCTGAGGCTACCATCATATCCATTGCCAGTCGAGTCTATCGCGACATCGCCTGCACCGTCATCAAAGAGCCAAATTGCGACTGCATCCCCTGCATGGCTCTCCACAGTCCCAACCAGGCCCAACAACAAAAGAACCGATAGTAGATTAGTTAGTTTTCCACACATAACAGTCCTCCCTAAAAAGAGTTTCATTGAAATGACCGCTACCTAAAGACAGTTTTTAACGACCTGGCGCTGCCTCCTTCCTTGGGAACTCCACATATGGCCCCTCGTAACTGAGCGAATATCCAAGGCCAGCGACAGACATTCGGTCTGCAGGAAAACCGCAGACCCGCAAGCGCCAACGACTTTATTTATACCAGATTACCCACCTTACCGTCAAGGAGAATCTTCGGCCCAAATGTGGCCGTGTTTTCTTGAGAAGATCACCCAGAGAATCGGGCGTTCTCGGTATTTTTCGAAAACTTTTCTCAGCAACTGCAATAAAAGGCGCTCCGAGACGTCTTACAGGTGAGATGTTAACGTACAAGAGTAAAGCAGGGGCAGTTCCGAAAGGGCGAGTAATGTTAAGGAATTTCATGACTCACCTCAGAGCGGTGGCTACACTGATAGCAACCGAGAATCTAAAGGCCCTGCGCGTGCTTTTCAAGAGTATTGCCGAGTCGCTCTCCAAATCCACCCATGCTCACAGAAGGACTTGAAGCCGACTTTGGCCTCCACCTGGTTTCTTATCTTTGCGAAATTCCCCTCCCGAGATCCCAATGATCTTACCTGTTTGATTCAACATGTCCAAATCACCAGACGGGCGGCACTCGGTCAGACTCAGTTTTTACTTGAAATCCCATCGCTTGTGGTATAGATTTGCCCGTATATCTGTGATATTCAGTCAGGCTTCAACATCATTTAAGGAGTGGTTATCATGACAAAGCGAACTCGCCGACAGTTCCTGAAGGACTCGATGTTAGCTGCCGCTGCAGTAACGGCCCCGATGATCAGCGGCTCGGCCGAGGCGCGCAGCAGCAGCGCCAATGAGAGGCTCCGTTGTGCCGTGGTTGGCTGTAAGGGTCGCGGCGGCAGTCACATAATCGCATTTTCCGATCGCGAGGATTGCGAAATCGCATACATCGTCGATATCGATGAGAAGGTGGGCCAGGACCGCTGCAACTCTATCGAGAAAAGCACGGGCCGCCGGCCCAGGTTCGTCAGGGATATGCGCGAAGCGTTCGACGACAAGTCCGTCAACATCGTCTCGACGGCGACCCCGAATCATTGGCACGCGCTGTGCGGCGTCTGGGCCATGCAGGCGGGTAAAGATGTGTACATTGAAAAGCCCATCAGCCACGACATTCCGGAAGGCGCTGCGCTTGTGGCCGCCGCAAAAAAATACAAAAGGATGTGTCAGGTCGGGACGCAGTGCCGCTCGAATGCCGCCCTTTTAGGCGCTATGAAGTTCATTGAAGACGGCGGTATCGGGGAGGTCAACTTTGCCCGGGGGCTCTGTTACAAGCGCCGGGGCTCGATCGGTCCGTTGGGCGATTATTCGATCCCTCAAGAGGTCGACTTCGATCTGTGGAGCGGCCCGGCGCCGTATACCACGCCGAAGCTTACCCGGGAGCGATTCCATTACGATTGGCATTGGCAGCGGCTGTACGGCAACGGCGACTCGGGCAACCAGGGGCCTCATCAGACCGACATCGCCCGATGGGGTTTGGGCATCAACCGCCACCCGAGAAGCGTCATCGCATACGGCGGGCGCCTGGGCTATCAGGCCGAACGCAAAGATCCCAATTACGTCGATGCCGGCGACACGGCCAACACCGAGATCGCTATCTACGATTACGGCGACAAGTGCATGGTCTTCGAGACACGGGGCCTTTCGGTCGATAACTCGGCCGATCTTGAGATCAGCACCATGTTCGAGAGCACCAGGGGCAACCGGATCGGCGTGATCTTCTACGGCACCGAAGGCTATCTCGTCCAGAAGACCTACACTTACTGCATGGTCCTCGATCTCAAGGGCAAGCTGGTCAAGGAATTCAAGGGCGGCGGCGACCACTTCGACAACTTCGTTCAGGCCGTTCGCAGCCGCAGGGCGCAGGACCTTAACTCCGACGCCTTCCAGGGACATCTGTCCGCGGCACTGGCGCATCTGGCCAACATCAGCTATTATCTGGGCGAGGACAACAAGGTCTCCGTCAAAGAGGCCAAAGCCGTACTGGAGAATGTAAAGAGCCGGGACAACAACATCCTGACACTGAGTCGGACCGTTCGACATTTCCAGGATAACGGCGTCGATCTGGACAAATACCGCATGTCGATGGGACCCCTGCTCGAGTTCGACCCCAGGGAAGAACGGTTCACCAACAGCGCCGAGGCCAACAAGGTGTTGCACCGTGAATATCGCAAGCCGTTCATCTGCCCCGTGGCAGAAAAGGTGTAACAGCAAGCAAACGCCAAAAGAAGTGTGTGTCATCTCGACTCCGAGCCGAAGGCGCAATGGAGAGATCTGTTCAAGAATAAATTTCTCCACTTCCTCCCAACAAATGTTGGGACTCCGGTCGAAATGACGCCGGGTGAGGCCCGAAGGGCTGTGGGTTTTTCTTGCGCCAGAGTTTACCTTTTCTTGAAGACTCGCACGTAGTCGATGTAGTACTTTTGCGGGAAGATGGCGTCGTCGATCCCTTTCTGGCCGCCCCAGGTGCCGCCGATGGCCGCGTTCAGGATCAGGTAGTGCGGTTTGTCGAAGGGCCAGACGTCATTGCCCGCCCCTTCGTTCTCGAAGGTGAAGTACTTTTCGTCGTCAAAGAAAAAGTCGATCCGATCCTCATACCATTCAATCGCATAGACGTGATACCGCTCGTAGGGCTTTTCGCCCCTTATCTTCGAGCCCTTGTTCGTTCTCTTCGTGTGGTTGTACGCCTTCGTATGTGCGTTGGCGCAGATCACGTCCGGATCAAACCCGACGTTCTCCATAATGTAGATCTCACCGCAGGCAGGCCAGCCGACCCTGGCTCGATTCGTCCCCAGCATCCAGATCGCAGGCCACATACCTTTGCCGGTCGGGAGCTTCGCTCGTACCTCAAGGCGGCAGTACAGCCACTGAGCCTTATGCCATGTGTGCAGACTCGCCGATGTGTACTGGCCCTTTTCGTATTTCTCCTTGCGCGATTCGATGATCAGCGAGCCGTCTTCAACGCGGGCATTCTCGGCTCGGGCCTTCGTATAGTATTGTTTCTCTCGGTTGCGGACAAAGCCTGTTTCGTAATTCCATTTGCTTTCGTCGGCCAATCCCTCGTAACAGAACTCATCTGACCATGCCAGTTCCCACTCCTCGTCAAAACTTGTTTCAGGACGGCTCATCTGCTCGACGCGGCAGTTCATCTTCGACTGCAGCGGTGTATTGTTCTCGGTGTCACCGCCGTTTTGCAGGTAGAATCTGCCGTTCTCAACGCCCGCGTCAATATTCATTATCGGTGTCCTGTCGGCCGTGAACATTGCCTGTGTCAATGGCAGCCATTTACCGTCTTTGGACTTGACCCAGCCGTTACCGTACCGCGCGCGGCGAACATTCTTTGCGCTTTCGCCGTTGCGCATAAAATCCTCCACGAACGAATAATATCCGCTCAGAGAGTCTCCGCCGGTAATCGTTTGAAACGTCGCCAGATGCTTCCACGTGTTTTCTTCGTTGAGATAAAAATAGGCCGCGTATGTTGTCCGGTCGCCGTCCACAGTAGCCCTGACCATACACTTGTACGTTTCGCCGACCTTCCATTGATAGTCGAACATGCTCTTTCCCCCCGTGCCTTCGTTTCCAAACCGGCTGACGTGCACGCCCTGGCCCTCGTGCAGGACCTTCACCCGCCGATCCTCGGGCACGGAATTCTGATTGTCCTGCCTACCCGGGTCCCAAACGGAAAAGATCACGACTTTCCCGCCCCTCCCCAACTCTTGTATGCCGAAATACCCGTGCCCGAAACCGCACACGCAGAAGTAGCTGCCGGGATAACTCTTTTGGACCGTCACTTCGTTGTAGTACACAACGCCTTGCTCGGCGGGGTATCTCAAATGCACACTCCTCGCGGCTCGCGGCAGGCGTTTTTGCTCTTCGCCCCCACGGGCCGATTTACATAGGCTAACTGAAGCCGTCAAGAAGACAGCAGCCGATGTGATTGCTATCGAGGTGAACAACACATGCCGAAAGTGATTGTGCAATGCCCTATTGTCTTTCATTTTAACATTTCCTTTCATTCAAATGTTTGCTGACCAGTATGCCTATATGCGACCGATTCTGCGCCCGCACCGATGATCATACTATCATATAATTGACGTAAAAGGATACCGCAAATGGGCATTCTTCTTCGCGTTTTTTATAGGATAAATCTTCCTACTTGGGGATTTTACGGTTGACCTTTGTTTGAAAACGGCTATAATAATATTAGCTTTTTCATTTTTTGCCCCTGCTTTTCTCTTCCTTCTCCCCTCCCTCCGCAAAAAAGCAGGGGTTTTTAGACAATCGGCCCCAACCCCGGACATTCCCGGGGTCGGTCATCATGTCAGACCCAATCTCTCGGCCTCGGCGTAAAGCCCGAAATGCTTCATCTTCTTGAATAACGTCGTGCGGTTTATTTGAAGTGCTTTGGCAGTCGCCTGCCTGCTCCAGTGGTTGGCTTCGAGTGCTCGTCGAATAACATCCTTCTCCGGTTCGGCCAGCGCTTCCTTGAGACTCGTTGGTTTGTAATCCTTCGCATGGCGACTGGGTTCGGCTTTGATTGTCTCCGGCAGATCATCCGGGCCTATGAATTTGCCCTTGCTCAGCAAAGTCGCCCGCTCAGTGACGTTTTCTATTTCGCGAATGTTCCCCGGCCAGCAATAGCGTTCCAGGTAGTCCATAGCTTCATCGGTAAAGCCGAGCTTTTCTCGGTTGTGCTGCGCCGAGTACATGCGCAGGAAGTGCTCGGCCAGCAGCCTGACGTCTCCTACCCTTTCGCACAAGGGCGGCAGTTCGATCATTACAACATTGACGCGGTAATACAAATCTTCTCGGAATCTGCCCTGCCGTACTTCTTCGTCGAGGTTGCGATTTGACGCAAGCACGATACGAGTGTCCACAATCGTGGTCTTGTTGCTGCCGACCGGCTCGAACCGCCTGTCCTCCAACACGCGCAGGAGTTTGGCCTGAAGAGCCGGCGAGGCATTGGCTATTTCGTCGAGAAAGATCGTCCCCCCGTGCGCGGCCAGGAACTTGCCTTCCTTGTTGCTTACAGCACCGGTGAATGCCCCTCTCGTGTGGCCAAACAGCTCGCTTTCGAGCAGGGTCTCCGGCAGCGCTCCGCAGCTTACCTCAACAAACGGTTTGTTGTGCCTGCTCGAACGATGATGTATCGCACGGGCCAGCATGCTCTTGCCCGTACCCGAGGGGCCGGTCATAAGTACCGTGATCTTGCTGTCGGCGACGGCTTCGACAAGGTCGAATATCTTCGCCATCTTGTAGTTGTGGCTGATGATGTTCTCAAGGCGATGTTTTCGATCGAGCTGCAATCGAAGGCTTTCATTCTCGCTCATGAGCGACTGCTGTCTGATTGCCCTTTCCACGGCCAGCCGCAATTCGTCGTCAATGATCGGCTTTGTCAGGTAATCGTAGGCGCCTTGCTTGATGGCCTTGACCGCGCTTTCGATTGTGCCGTAGCCTGTGATCACGATGGCGACCGTTTGAGGATAGTCCTTCTTGATGATGTCCAGCAATTCGAGGCCGTCCCCGTCAGGGAGGTTGACATCTGTCAGCACCAGGGCGTAGTTCTCTTTTTCCAGCATTGCCAGGGCGCCCTTGAGCGTCTCGGCGCCGTCGGCCCGGAATCCTTCCAGCGACAAAAACTCGCACAGTGAATCCAGTATGATTTTGTCATCGTCAATAACAAGAATACTCTTTTCTCTCATGGAGCTTCCCAACCTAATTCTTATGCATCTTCTCTTGCATTAGCCACTCGTCGGCAGGTATACCGTGAAGATGCTGCCGCCATCGGCAGCGCTGGCGGCGATAATTCGTCCGCTACAGCTTTCAACTATGTCCCTGCATATCGCCAAGCCCAATCCGGTCCCTTTGCCCTGGTCCTTCGTCGTAAAGAACGGCTCAAAAATGGCTTGAGAATCCCCGATCGGCAATCCCGTTCCGGTGTCGCGAAATTCCACAACCATGCTATTGTCCGGGGCCGGCCGGGTCGAGATTCTAAGCTCTCCGCCGTCCGGCATGGCATCCAGGGCGTTCTTCGTGAGGTTGCAGAACACCTGAAACAAATTGCCGCTGCGAATCTGTGGTAATCCCAGGGCATAGTTCCGCAATATCCGAATACCCAGAGTCGCTGCTCTCGACTCCATCATCTTGATGGCGTTTTCGATAATCTGCTCTATTTTGACATGCTCGGCCGGCATATAAGTGCTGCGAGAAAATTCCAGCAACTCGCTCACTATCTGGGCCATTCTCAACAATCCCTGCCTGCATTGAGTAAGATACTCTTTCGGTTTTTCGAGGTTCTCCTCCTCGACAATTCTCATCGTCAGATTAATGTAGCGCAGTATTCCGTCGAGGGGGTTATTCAACTCATGAGCGACCTTGGAGGCTCGCTTGCCGACGGCGGTGAGTCTTTCGGCGTCGGCAAGCCTTCTTTGTATGGCGACTCTTTCTGATACATCTTCGATCACGACGAGGCCGCCGAGATTGCCCGTTGGTGTCTCTTTCCCCGGAGCCGTACAGATGATCCTCAGAATGCTCGTTTTCCCGTTGGATGTGTATTCTACGTCATCGAACCTGACCGGTTTTCCAGCCGAGATCGCGGATTTCAATTGTTGCCTCCAGCCTTGCCATATCTCATCGTCGGTGCCTCTGGCCAGGGATTGATCGATATGGTCGCCTAATTCAATGAGCTTTGCCGCCTGCGGATTGGTCTCTATGATCCTCATACATGGGTCAAAGGCGACGACTCCTATCGGCAACGATTGCAGGATTGCCTCGTCAAGCCGTTCGCAGTCGCAGCGGTTTCTTCCTGGGCGTCCCTTTGGCGGGCTGGTGTTGTCATGTGTGTCTTCTGTCTGTTGTTCCGGGCGTTCTGGCATAATCGTGATAATAAGGCCTATCCTCTTTCCGGTCAAGTCGCGTGTTGAAAAAAAACAACACCCCTGTTCCTTTTTCGGAATCAATGGTCCCGTTGTTTAGCAGTAAACGTAACATTCTAAGAAATAAGTATCAGAAGAGGCCCGCCGCAGATTGGCGTTCAGTTGGCGGTTAATACTGCCACCTTGTTGTGTTGATATTTGTCAACGCCTGTTGAGATGTACCAGTCAAGCCCTCACCTACAGGATCGAGATGCTTGTATAAAGTGTTGTTGTGAAAGCACTTGCAGAAGTTAAAATGGGGCATTTGCCCAGTTGACGTCTTGGAACGATTCTTGCATTGGTGATAGGTGTGTGGTTGTACAAGGATTTGGAAACGGAACGGTTACGCAGGGATGCAAATGATGGATCGACCTGAAAAACGCGCACACAGACGCCTGGATGCCCGCTACGACATATCATGCCGAAAAGTCGGCTCGACAGTTGACAAATCCTACTCGGGCTGCACCGCAAATGTCAGTTCAGGTGGTTTGTACCTTGAGACTGTCGCCGATGCATTCGAGCGGGGCGAGTTGTTGAAAGTGGAATTAGCGGTGCCGCCTACGCCGGGGTTGCTTGAATTTGGCGGCAAGATTGCTGGTTTCGCAAAGGTTCTGAGAGCCGACAAGATCTGCGATGGCGTTGGAAGCAAAGGTTCAGCTTCCGGCAGGTATGGCGCAGCTGTGCAATTCTGCCGCCCTCCAAAGCTCTGTCTGTAAGAATTATTCGTCCGGCCAGTTGCCCCGGAAGACCTCGACAGCCGGGCCGGTCATGTAAACGCAGTTGTTTTTCTCGGACCAGTTCAGGTCGAGATCGCCACCGGGCAAATGTGCGGTGCACGTTCGCCGGGCGCGTCCGGCGAGCACGGCAGCAACCGCGGCGGCACAGGCGCCGGTGCCGCAAGCCATCGTAATTCCACTGCCTCGCTCCCATGTTCGCATTGTCAACTCGTTCGGTCCATCAATCCGGACAAAATGGACGTTGATCCGATTTGGGAAAAGACTGTCGTTTTCGATAGCCGGTCCAAGCTTATCGAGTTCGATTGACCCGGTGTCGTCACAGAAGAACACAGCATGTGGGTTGCCCATCGAAACACAGGTTGTGAGCAATTGCTGTCCGAGAATCTCGATTGGCTGTTCAACGATTTTGTCGCCGGGCAGATTCGCAGGTATGTCTTTCGGCGTAAGGATGGGCTGGCCCATATTGACACACACTTCGCTGACCTTGTCATCTATGTCGATGCTGAGCCCGACGGTCAGGATCCCGTTGCCGGTTTCTATATTCAACGAGGCGCCGAATGATCTGTCGCCCGGCACGGAAAATGCCGCGCTTGCGGTTGCCAGCTTGTGCTCGTATATATATTTTGCCACACATCGCAGTCCATTTCCGCACATTTCAGCTTCCGAGCCGTCGGCGTTGAAGATGCGCATGCGCGCGTCCGCCGTTTGCGAAGGGGCTATGAGAATCAGTCCATCGCCACCAATGCCCTTGTGCCGGTCGCTGACGAGGCGTGCCAATTCTGCAGGATTCCTTATTTCCTCTTCGAAGCAATTGACATAGACATAGTCATTGCCCAGGCCGTGCATTTTTGTAAATCTCATTAAGACTTTTCCTACGATCGTGAGATCGCCGCTAAGCTAATTCCTTGAGCAGCCGAATTGCTGCTTCGGCCATTTCTTCACCGCCGCCGGGGGCGATTCGCGAGTTAACCGTTTCATAGCTGCCCTCGGCGAATGCCTTCTTCGTGGGTATGTATCCCGGAGCGTCCTGGCACAACTCGATCACGAGCGTGTGCTCAAAGGGGCTGGCTTTCTTGATGGCAAGTCCGAGGTCGACGAAGACCTCGCCCGGCAGGCCGACTACGGCCACATCACGGCTGAGGCGGAATACTTGCACTTCAAGTCGAATTGTCGGGCTGGCCCGCATCTCGATGGCGAGTATTTTGTACGCCTCGACCTGTTCGAGAAACGACAGCTCTTCAGTGCCGACCTTCTTGATGTTCTCATGCGCCCAGGCGATTCTTTCAGGGCCGCAGCGCTGAAGCGGCACCTCGACGATCTCGCTTCGTACTGCCATCGCCGGTTCGGCGATGGCCTTGAGAGATTCGGTTTTTGCCAGCACCGTCTCAGCCAGCGTCTTGCCGATGTAATCTGTTTTCAGACGCTCTCTTTTGGTGACATCTATATGATTGATGTCGCCGCACGTTCCCGTGCCGTACAGCAGCGTTAAATCCTTGCCGTACTGTTTCCGGAGGGCCTGCTCGACGTAGAAAGGATAGTCGGCTGCGTACAGTGACCCGCCAACGGTATCGAGATGGAGGGCAAAGTTTATCAGAGCGGCCATGTTGTTGCCCGTCTCGGCCTGGCGCAAGAATACGATCCCAACCTCGGGATCGATCGGCCCGGCCACGCGAACAATATCAGGATTCAGCACGCCGGGATTGAATCGGACCGTGCCGTTCTTCATATGGAACCGTCGGTTAAACGACAGACCTTGCTGTTCGGCAGATCCGGCTTCGAGCCGAACGGGCTCCGCTGCCGCGCTGGCTTTTGTGATGGCCCTGGTGATTCGCCGCACAAGCCTGGATGCGTAATCTACTGTCTCATACGGATCGCTGCCGCTTGTGGCTACCGCCTTCTCGTGAAGGTGCTTCCTAAGGGCGCCGAAGTAGAGCGGCCCGGTGTGCGAGTGCGTGGCGGCGATGAGAATATTCTCCGCGGGGATGCCGGTCTCGTTAGAGGCCAGTTTACGGGCACGCGATGAGACGTCGGGTGACAGGCCTATGATATCACAGCAGACCAGGGCCGCGGATTCATCACCCTGGCGCAGAACAACCGCCTTGGCGCGCAGGGGATTCGACGTGCCGGTGCTCAGCCGTTCGTGAAAGTATCCGCTCATGCGGTAGCCGACCGGCGGCGTGATGTCGGTGACAGCGACACCGGCCGTCAGTTGAGCGGTGCTTACCGAGGCTCTGCGCGACGGCGATGTCTTTTGCCCGGTCAGCTCCTCCAAAAATTCACGGGTCTTCTTTGCCTCGGCCAGCGTATGCTTGAGGTCTCCGGGCTCCAGGCATTCTATTACCAGCGGGCCGCCAGTGAAGCCGCCTTGCTTGAGGCGAGCGAGGACCGCCGGGAAGTCCACCATGCCTGTCCCCGGCGTCACCTCGACGTTCTTAGGGTGTTTGTAATCCTTGATGCACATGCCAACCACGAGCCCGTCCACCGTGGCGGAGTCGGTCACCGGATCGCGCTTGCCATCCGAGTAGTAATAGATGTTCCCCGGATCGTACCAGATGCGAAAGTTTCTGTGGCCGACCATCTTGATAGTCTTGCGGCACTGCGGTCCGGTGGCGTTGAGTCCGCCGTGCGGCTTGACGCTGATGCCCATGCCTTTCTCGGCGGCGTAGTCACAGCATTCGGCGATCGCTTTGTAGTAGGCGTCGTAGAGATCCGCGTTGCCGATGCCTCCCATAAGCAGATTTCCGACGTTGCACGCGGCGCAGTTGTCGATCAGCTTTCGAAGACCCTCGATGCCCGCCTTGAGTGACTTGTTCACGGGGATGCCGCCACCGTACACCGAAGGAACCTTCAACCCGCGTTTTCGGATTTCTTCGCCGATCTGCTCGGCCTCTTCGAGCGTTGTTTCGACCGCAATCACAAGGTTACCTGTTTTGGATTTGGCCGTCATCAGCCCGGCGTACTTGAAACCCGCCTCGGCGATTGCATCGAGCGCCATGCGGTAATCGTACTTCGCCCAGGGACGCGTATAGCAGCCGATTTGCCAGCGGTCGGCGCCGGCGGCGACCACAGCCGGCCTTCTCGTGCACGAGGCGGCAAGACCTGCCGCTCCGACCTTCAATGTTCGGTCAAGAAAATCTCTGCGTGACATCTGATTTAGAGAACTCATCTGTGTCTTCTCCTTATTGTTTCCGGGAGCAAGCTTTTATCCCGGGTGGATCTCCCGTTTCTCGGGGTCGTAGACAATTCGTTGCCCGGTGTCATACGACTGCATAGCCATAATGACGGCGACGGCGTGCTGATAGCCGGCGTCTATCGAGGCGTTGGGCGTCTGGCGAGTCCGCAGGCACTGGAGCCAATCGAGGAAATGATCGGGACGTTGTACTTCCTCGACCGGCTTTCTGCCACGGATCGGGCCCTTCTTCTTGGGGTTCGCCCCTTCGGCGGTCAGAATCGGCGCGTTCCAGTTGACCATGTCGAGAACGCCGGCGTCGCCGAATATCTTGAAGCTGTTGCCGCTGCCGTTGCCGAAGTTCGTCGAGTAGCTGACCATGAAGTCCTCGGGATATGTCCACAGGGCGTGTACGTGGTCGGGGCAGGTGAAGTTGTTCCTGTCCTTCCAGGTGAATACGCCGCCCATGCAGACGCAGCTCGTGGGCAGCTTTGCTCCCGTGATGTAGTGCACGAGGTCGATGAAGTGACTTCCCAGCCCGGGGACGGGGCCGTCTGAAAACTGCCGGTAGCCGTACCAGCCCGAATAGAGCACGGGGTCGAACTTCCGCACCGGCTGGTCCATCACGAATTCCTTCCAGTCCACGTCTTCGGCCTTTACATCCTTGACGTAGCCGTACCAGTAGGGCCGTGCGCTGTTGCGGCACTGTTCGATTCGCCCGACCTTGCCGAGAATGCCGGTCTTGTAGAGTTCGCGGCATCCGGTGAAGGTGGGGTAGCTCCGCAACTGCGTGCCGATCTGCACAACGATCTTAGCCTTCTTCACCGCGTCGCAGGCGTCGCGGAGTCTGTCCATTCTCCGGGCCAGGGGCTTTTCGCAGTACGCGTCTTTGCCGGCCTCGGCCGCAGCCTTGAGGTGGATCGTGTGCTGGTGGTCGCATGAGGCGATCATCACGGCGTCCACGTCTCTGAGCGCCAGAACGTCGCGGTACGACGAGAACTTCCGCGCCTCGCGCCCGTACCATTCCTTTGTCTTGGCGGCCGCCTCCTCCTGGCGGAGCCGCCACGGATCGCATACGGCGGTAATCTCGAAGTTCTGAGTCTCCTGGTGTGCATGCACGCCGGCCATGTGTGCTCCGATACCCCGGCCGCCGCAGCCGATCTGACCGATCGAGATCCGCTCGTTGGCGCCGATGACGCGGGAATAACTGGCTGCCGAGAGCGCAAATGTTGCGCTGCCTGCCGCGGCGGTTTGCAGAAACTTGCGACGTGAGTAGGAATCTTGCATTGCAGATCCTCCTTATCAAAATAAATTCTAAATTCTAATATCCAAATCCTAAACAAGCTTAAAATCCGAATGACGAAAATTCAAAAACACTCCTTGTGGGCTCCAGGAGCCTTTGTTTTGAGAATATACTCTACGTCGCCGGGTATTATATCACACCGTTCCGCTGCGATACAGCTATTTTAGCCGACTTGAAAAGAATGAGAGGAATCTTGACGCCCGCGTCAAAAGTTATCCTACGCTGCAGCCGGCAGCCTGAAAATTCGGGCGGGATCGCAGCGAAGCGGCTTAAAACACAAAACGAGACCTCTTATCGAGATTTTGCGGCTAACCATGTGAAAAAATGATA
>JADHXR010000143.1 GCA_016782865.1 Phycisphaerae bacterium | reverse complement strand
AATTTATCCAGATCAGTTAGCCCTCTCAATTGAGAAGATTAGGACTCTCAAAAAAGGGCATAATTATGCTTCAATTACCCGATTCCTGCTCGAATTGGGCAATCTCCATAATTTTTCAGCGGGATTCTATTTCTATGGGAAAATCGATAAAATGCGATTTAAGGTAAATTGTAACATGACTAACGGCTACGCTACGACGGCGCTTACTGTGAGGTAGAGGCTTTTTCGCTATTTGCAGTGGGGATTGTAATGTAGGGGAGGAAGCAGGGGTATCTTTCAGATTATTATGAACAGATAATCGTCTTCCATTCACCTGATTTTGCTGTACAACGTGTACCAACTCGTGTGTTAACAATCTTCTCCCGGTGATGTTTTCAGGATCATACTGTCCAGCTCCAAAGACTATGTCTTTCCCTACGGTGAAGGCCCTGGCACGTGTAGCTTTTGTTGTTTCGGCTGCTATTGAGTCCGCATGAATGCGAACTCCACTGAAATCTCGGCCAAAACGTGGCTCAAAGAAGTTGAGTGTCGAACGGGGGAGTGGTTGGCCGCCGCCTTTCATGGAGTTTATCTTGGCCTGCAAAACCGGAGCAACCTGAGCACTCTGCCGGCCGGTGGATTTGGCCTGAACATTTCCTCTCTCCTGCTCAAACTGACGCTGAATAAGCGGTGTAATCTGCTGGCCGAGGGGCTTGCATCGAACCTGATGTTCTTCTTCATGAGGTTTCTCTTCTCGATGCTGAACTACTTCAGATTTGGCCGTCTCTGCACCGGGCATCCGCATTGCCATATCCGCCACCTGATCGGCTTCCCGCTCGTATCGATCCCCCGGTTGGTCAATTTTGAGCTTGCCTTGAATGAAGCGACCGATGACCGGATTGCCAAACGGGTTTTGGGTGCACGTTCTTTTGGATGGTGAGAGGGTCGGGGTGTGAGACGAGACTGACTTTGGTTGGATTGTCCCTGCGCCGGATTCTTCTTCCTCTTCCTCCTCAGGAGCTTCCTGTCTCTGCAAGGTGGGGCAGGCGGAAGAGATGAGTTTTGGTTGGATCGACCCTTCGGTCAGTTCTTCTTCCTCTTCCTTAGGGGCTTCCTGTCGTTGCAAAGTGAGCAGGGCAGGAGAAACGAGCTTCGGCTGGATCGCCCCCTCGTCCGGTTCTTCCTCCTCTTCTTCGGGCGCTTCCTGTCGTTGCAAGGTGAGCGGAGTAGAAGAGATGCGTTTTGGTTGGACCGTCCCTTCGGTCGGTTCTTCTTCCTCTTCTTCTTCAGTAGCTTCCTGTCTCTGCAAGGCGGGTGCGCTGGAATAGACCAACTTCGGTTGAATCGAGCTTTCCTTCCCCTCCTCTTCTTCCTCGGGTTGTTCGCTTTCCTGGCGTTGCACCGCAGGTGCCGGCATGCGCATGACCTGATCCGCTACCCGGTCGGCTTCCCGCTCATACCTGTCACCCGGCTGACCGATGCGCAGCTTGGCCTGAATCAGGTTACCCACTGCCCGGTTGCCGAAGGTCTGGTGAAGGTGATTAAGCGGATGCACGGGATGCGGCGCTGTCAACACTTTGGGCTTCGCTGCAGACTGTGTTGCCTGCTGAGTCGCTTTGGCGATTTGAGGGGTTTTCTGGTGCTCCACGGCCTTTACCTTTTATGATAACCAGCGCAAGCGTGTATGCACACGGAATCTGTGCTATGTTGGGAAAGCCATTTTGAAGGGCGCGAGGTGCGGGGGGAGATGCGTTTGGCCGGGGCCGTACCGCAAGGGGTAGTGAATGCCACGGCTTTGCAGAATCTGTTAAAACCTTTTACAGCGTGTGCCAAAATCCTTTTGTTGGGATGCTCTCGGGAAGACACACACGGAAATGCCGTTTGATGTATAGGTAACATAGTTCTTGCTAACGGTCCTTCCATTAATCAGATGATTCTGTTCCACCTCGAGGCGCAAATCCCCCGGCAGCGGCGAAGGTTGGTAGAGACGATAGCAATCGTCAAACCTCCCTCGTTGTGCTTTTGCTGCATTGGGTTTAAGACTTTGAAATACGGACTGAGGCCCCTTACGCAGCGTAAATTGCTCATTCACAGTGAAATTGTCACGCACACGTCGACCGTTAAAATCAAAAATGCCAAACTGCACTATCTTGGAAACGCCGTGTTGACCTTTGGGAATCTTGCATGATTCACTCTGCATTCTGGCAATCAGGGCAACAGCGGTCAATGGATGAACATAAGCGGGGGGCGAAGCGGCAGGTGCTGCAGGTGGCGGCGCTTGAGACTCTTGCGGTGCAGCAGCTATATGCAGCTCTGCTGCGTTCTGGTTGCCCAGAGCATCTGATCGTTGTCTATTTCGGGTAGGCCCGGGCTGCTCGTCTCCCCCTGCCCTAAGCCTGGCCTGGATGAAGCGACCTACTCCCTGGTTACCGAGCGTATGATGATAGTACTGGAGCGGGTGTACTGATGCACGCTTGGATAACGCTGGCTTCGCAAAGTGATGTGTTGCTTTTGCAAGATATCTTTTGGCTTTCCTCTTACGCTCCATGCGCTCTACTGATTTGTCAATTCCTGGTTAGAATTCGATCCAATGGATAGGCTCACATGCTGCGACACTCGATTCATTAAGAGAAAAGAGACGGCGACGATTGCTGCGAGTACACACAAAAACTGGGGCAGGGACAGGATCCAGACGGTGCCCCTGTCATCGGCGCGCAAGAACTCATTCATAAAGCGGCCCAGCGGGTAAAATATAAACAGCAACGCAGCTAACTCACCATCTCGCTTCTGGTATTTTCGGTATGTCACTATACCGCAGAACAGAGCAAGTCCGTAGATGGCCTCATAAAGCTGCGTCGGATGCACCGGCATAGAGAGTTGATGGGATCCAATCAGTCCTTCATGGAAGTGGGCATAGTAAGGCCCGCTGCCTTCGGGGAATCGAAGCAGTGTGCCCTGACAAAACTAGCATTCTATAGCGCGAGACACCTTCGCGGAAGAAACGTCGCACCCACAAAAATCAGATGTTCATTGACGCATGCGAACTAACCCGGGTTGACGTACTCTTTGGTTGTGCGAATCATAAACCGCATAGTGTGAAAAGGCAAGTGGATGACGGGTTCGAGAAACGGCCATGTCGGTTTCGTTAAGTTGCACTGTCTCGTAATATGTGTACACGCTCAGCGATGTAAGAGTATCCCAAAGAGAAAACGTATGCGGAACCTCGTACGTCCCATCCCCCTGCATGTCGTCGAATGTTGGAACTTGAGGCGGTGGCGTTCGAATAATAGAGAGTTCAAATGAGCCTGAAACAAGCTCGTATGTCCCCCTTATTGCGTTCACTGCCAACGTTAAAGTATTTGCACCTTCTGGTACCATGATCGATGCGGTTCGCCCGACAACAAAGCTGGTCTTACGGAACCCGTCGAAGGAGCCGATTAGCGCACCGGCGTATTCGCTTGGCGTATAGTACCCGTCCCTCAGTAGATAGCGTTGCTGACCCGTTGTATCTCGTCGAATAAATCCATGCGCAGACGTCGGTTCAAGTGGGCCGCCGGGACCGTCCAAGTCAATATTCCCGAGGGCAACAATTGTCACGACCTGTTGTGGTTTCACCTGGAGAGGCAGCATATTCGGCCTATTGTCACTGGCCGTGGGAAGCAATTGAATTTGCTGCGTCCGATAGGGCAATGGCATGCCGTTGACTTCTAATTCTACGCCCTTTATCTCTCCGAAGCGGATCGGAACTTCATACCAGCCGGGCTCTCCTTCCATTGGCGTGATCCCCAACTCTCGTGCGTTGCCAAATTCCCAACGACTGGTCGGTTGTTTTTCTTTACAGATTATCGCACACGTTTTACAGATTATCGCACACGATGCGGTGACACCAAGGACCAGCAGGACAACTAGTAAAAGAGCATACTTGTAACTCGTCGTGCCTGTACGCTTGAGGCGCACAAGCAGTAGGGTAGTAAGTACTGCGGCTGAAAGAACGAGGACTCCAATGGGTGTCGCTACTGGAGATAGGACAGAAGCTAACATCAGCCCGATATTTTGCCCTTCGTTGTTCATCTCGGCGTGCAGAAGAATCGTCGTGCTTTCTCCTGGATTGAGGCCCGGGATTCCATCTGCTGTGATGTAAAATGTCTGCTTGTACTCAGACGTCTCGAAGTAGTTCCAATTGACATTTTCTACATTTGAATTGTAGCTCTTATCATCGTCCAGCGGAAAATCTTTGAGTTTCATGGTTGCACAGATGAAGCTGAATTCGCCATAATCTGCCCACTCCGAAGGTGGGCCGTCCTGAGTTCCTGGCGTTTTGCTGAAATCATAAATGAAATCGACAGATCTAGCAGCGTCATAGTTGGCAGATATCCCTGTCTCCTCCTTGATCCACTCGACCTGTGAACCAGTCCCGAGATTTCCGTAGGGCTTCAAACGGAGTTCAACAGTTCCTGTATTGGCGGGCGGGTTGGGATCAGGGCCGGGGCCGTCAAATCTGAATGTGACCGTGAAAGTGTTCGATAGCCCACGCTTTATGCGATCATCGTGTGAGGCGGCGGCTTGACCATTTATCTTCCATGGGAACGATACATCAAAGTTGACGTCATAGCAGACATTCTGTAACGACACATCAGCCAACCGATCCGCCTGCGGCCTATGTTCAGCAACGTCAGTTGTTTCGGGATCGTCATACGTGAAATCAAGCAGTCTTGGTGTGACCGCATTGATTGGAATGGCTGGTGGTGTTGGTACACTTGCCGGTAACGGATCCGGCAAGCCATCATTTGGCCACCAGCGCACCTGGCCGGTTTGAGGTTCCGCCGTAAGATGTCCTCTGTCCACGAAAAGGTAGGCGCCGACTCCAAAGAAATTGCCGGTTGTTGCCAGGTTGAAGGCAGGGGTACCCACCGGCATGTGAATCTCAAGGTTCCATATCCTTTTTTCGGGCTCGTCGGCGGTAGTGTAATCCCAAGTGATCTTCCCCTCAATCTCTGCTGAAGCGGTATCGGGACCCATTTTCCAACGAGTACTGGGATCGGCACTTGAGTCGTATCGCCAATATGTGGCCTCAGCTATATCTTCTCCGGAGCATTTCTTTCCATCGTCGATGAGCTCTTTTCCTGCCGATCCGTCACGGTCACAGACCTTGATCAGAATCGCAAAATCACCATCGCCCCAGTCGTCGCTATTGTCCGCATCGAAAAACATGAGGAAATAGTCAAATTCGGACAGTTCCGAGTCGCCTTTGACTGCAACGCCAATGTGCAGACGACTGGTTGGGTAGGACTCGGACTCATAGGCCAGGTAGAGATGGGCTTTGGGGAGTAAGCCGGCAACTTCGAATTCGGCCGGGGCTATGTCCGACCAGACTGGATCCGGCGTGCATCCCGCACCCGAGGCCCCGGGTGCAACGATCCCGTCGAAAGAGGGGGCGGCAGCACCAAGATCCTTCGCACAGATGCCAGTTTGTGCCAGGCCATTCTGAGGCGACATTAGAATGAGCACCAACACAAGTGCTAAAATGCCGCCTGTACACGAAATGCCTTTGATGGATTGTGAGTGTCTTTTTAGGTAGAGCATAGTCTTTCTCCTTTCGTTCTTGGACAGAATCAAAGAGGCGCCATCCGTTGTTCAATATCAAGACAAAGTTGGGATTGGCGCAGCCAACCGTGCCTGATCCTCTCCCTAATAAAGAGGGGCACCTAGCTCGCTCGCCCTCATTCACTATTGAGGCCGAGCAAGTGTTAATAATCCGAAATCCTCAGCCTGGACGTTGGAATCTACAATCTCCTTTCTGTGATCAGGGTGCAACTGATATAAGGGTAACCTGGGCTTCTGCTACGACGTTATTTGCATTATCAACGTCTTCGGCAAACAGGCGAAAAACCAGTGTGTTGCCAGATGCACCGGGCGCAAAGAAACCGTAGGCAAGATCTTCCGATTCACCGGCGTCGACTACATGGTTGGCCTCAGCAGGCGAAATATTCCAGGGGGCGGAGGGATCCGGATCAGTCGCATACGACAAATGGACGTTGAGGTCGTGACTGGTGTCGTTGATCAGGCGAAAGGTCAGGACAGCCAGACTGCCGGTCGGGACCTCGTATGTGTTTCCGACTTTTGGCACATTTGCGTTTTGAATGATGAAACGATAATCCAGTTCAGAGGGCGGTGGAGAGTCACCGACGCGCAGGATCTTTTCCGGCGTATTGCGAGCAAGTCCACCGTAGTTCTTCTGTGCGCTTACCCGCAGGCTCATTGTCGTCTCAGCGGCAGCGGCGGCGGGCGGGCGGATTCTAAGAAGGAATTCCTCTTTGTCGTCCCCTGGCCCCAGCCTCATCGCGAAAGGCGCCGAACCATCCCCGTTACGCAACTCGGTCTGCCATGCCGGATCGATGGATACTTCGACGACGATGTCATCATCGGGATCAACCGTGCCCGAAACCTCGTAACGGAGATCGAATGGTACGTTTTGCACAATCTGTGGTGTCTGTGAGCCGAGACACATCACATATAGTACGCCGGTGGGTCGATCAACCTCCTGGCCGAAAAGACTACTGATCTGCTCTTGCGAACGGGTCGCCTCCAGTAGATTCTTTCTCTCAAGTGCCACCTTGACGGTGGTGTAGCCTGGGGGGGCCGGCCCAGTCAGGAAGGATTCGACATCATTGACCAGGGCCTCATAGCGCTGTTGATAGACCTTTACGCTTTGTTTCTCAATGGGAAATACGGCCGTCCGCCAGACGTTGACGAAGCGCTCTTCTGCACCCAGGAGTTGTTCAAAGAAGGCGAAAGCATTTCCAGTGCCCACCGTCTTCGTGTTGAGCATGGCAATGCCGTGATCAGCAAGATTGGCGATGACACTCAGTGCGTCGATTCCTGCGACTTCACCTGCGACGTAGGCTGAATCCGGATCAACAAACTTCACTGTCAGAAAATCGATAAAATCGCGGATGTTGTCGCGGGTTCGAACAAGCATATCCCTGAATGCCTCCGAATCCACCAAAACCGCATCACCCGTCCCGCGATAGGCGATCTCTCGCCTCAGTGAAACGTCTGTCTCTCGAAGATCGCTGATCATGTCGCCTATAATACCGGGTTGGTTGTTTTTGCGGGCGAGATTCGCCAGCTTGTAGAAGACGTGGCCTGCCGGCTTGGCTGCATCAACATTTGAATAGTTCGTCTCCAGCTCCACGCGCACCGCCCACTCCCTCTTCAAACGAATGGCGGTTTCAACACCGATCCTATCATCTACCAATTCAGGGTCCTCGGTACTGTCTACTTCTCGGTACCACACATCCAGGTATACAGTGTAATCCTCGTCGTTTACCGGCGTGCCCAGCGCATCAACTCTACTGACTCCCCACTTACTCGCCAGTGCGTCGTTTTCATAAAGCGGCTGATCCGTGTATTTGAGGTCTTTTTGATCATTCAAAACGAGTTGGCCTTCTGCCAAAATGCTACCGCTCTTGATGATAAAATCATTACCGGTGCCGGCTCTCGCCGTAACCTGACTTAAAGGGGGTGAAGTAATGACGGCCACAACTTCCGCTGCCGTTGCGGTGATATCGTTTCCGACCGTTGTCGAGAAATCTGCTACACTAAACGCAAAAGTTTCCCAAGGGTGTTCTTCGGCTTTAACTACCAACGTATCACCATCCTTAAGTGTGAAGGGTTCGGTTTTGTTGCTGGTGATTTGTGCTGGTGACGATCCGAATCGCTCTGACCCGGCATTCCTCTGGTCGAATCCGAGTGCTGCTGCCGCAGTTGAATTGGCGAGATCGATTTTGATCGATGATGGACCCACTTCCGTTGACTTGGATGCAAGCAGGATGGTATTCACCCCGCCACCGACAATGGGCGCGATCCGAAACCCATCGCTGCCCACCGGCACACCGTTGCCGATGAACCACGTCCCCATGCCTTCAGACTCGTACCGGCGCAGATCCTCCAGTTCATTCCAATCCGCATCGATAATCGGCACGCCCTGCTGCAGGCGGACACCGACATAGTGTTTTGCAATCGAATGATTCAGCCGTACATTGGAATCTTGTGAATAATTGCCCATAGTTTCCTCCATTAGAAGATCGGGATACAGTCAGGATGCCAGAATGAAAAGTCCTCCATTCACGACCTTCGTTTGGATTTCTTCTTCAGTCTCTTCTTTTTGACATCGACTTTGTAGCCTTCATGAATTTGATGAGAGGCCAATTTTTCCGCCGGATCGTCGGGTTTCAATTGGAGGACACTCTCGTCATCATCGGTCAGCATGAAGGGGTGCTCCAGATTTTCAGCGAGATGATCGACCCGTGCTACGGATAGAATTCTCCCATCCTTATTGTAGTGAATAAAGATTCGCATGGTTGCTCCTGACCGGATGTTTGAAATGGTTTTCGATTGTCGGATGCGGCGCCGTCAACCGATCTGCAGTGAAAGATGTACTATTCTCACAACCACTCATAAGCCTCGACTTCGACGGTGACGACCAGCGGTGACTCGTTCTTGATGATGACGCCGCGAGTGAACAAGGGCCGTGGGGGAAGAGTGGTTCGTTGGTGGAATTCGCTCCAGGAAACTTGTGGCGTCACAGCTCGACGCCGCGGCAACCCTACAGCATGCGTAATAAGGACGCTAATAGATAGATGACTGTGCCGTATATCCGCGCCATTTAGCAGAGTGATGCCGACCTGCTCGTTTGGACTTATAGTCACATCACCCTTGATAACCAGCTCTTTTCTAAGTTTAGCCAGTGACACCGCTTGATCGGCAATCTGAACAGTGTTAACGGTATTGGCTCTAAGCCTGCCGTTGCGCGTCAAACTGGTGTTGATTCTTTCTCCCAAGTCGTCTATATCAGCACGAGCCGACCGAATCTCATCCTTGACCTCAGCAAGCGTTAAACCGATACGGCGCCGATCCGTCACCGCCTTCAACGGAATTGGCGCGTGGGTGTCAATCTCCGCAAGGAGAAAGTGATTGGGACGGGGTATCCTCCTTGTCGAAACCAGAACCTCCCACTCGACTTTCTGACGCACGGTTGTTTCGACCCCCACATCATCACTGTTTTGCAGGTCGTGATCCTGGTCACTGGTGACCTCACTGTTAAAGACACGGAGATAGACATTGCTTTTCCCGGCCGGCAGATTCGTGACGTTATCAGGATGCGGTTGGGCTTTGTAGGTAGTATCCTTAGCAAGCGCGACCTCGTATCCATTTACCAGGCAACGTCCGGCCTTGATGGCAAAGTTGTCTCCGGCGACGTCCAAGCCGGTGATCCGGAATCCATCGTTATCGGCCGGCACGCCGTTGCCGAAATGATACGCGGCCAAACGCTGTGGACTCGCCAAATCAATGGCTAGATTCACGTCACGGTCAAGCAGCGGTATTCCCTGCGGAAACCGAACCTGATAATATCCCTTTTTCAGGGCCTCCTCTAAAACCTTTTGTGGGTCTTTTGAGAAATTACCCATCGTTTACTCTCCTTCAGTGAATTCACTGTGATATAGACCGAAGAATATCTCTGGCGGCGAAACGCTCAGATCCGGTAGGACAGCAGATGGTGGTCCCCCATCCCATGTGCGCGCCCAGCGGAAATCGGCACGCGGGTGATTGATAAATACCGGACGTAACTGAATCGGAAGAAATCGTTTTGTACCATCTTTCAACATATCCAGATGGCGGCTGGTAGCCTCCGGGTCGAAAGTGTCTGAAATGGTGAAAACACCCACGGTATCCCGGGCGTACCAGCCCGCCTCTGTCTTACGCGTATCATAGGTGTAGTGCTGGATATCTTCGATATCCCTTCGCAGAATCATCTTCGCCCGATTGCGCGTATCGACCGTCGTCGAGCCGGCATAACGTGCATCTTTTGTCTCGATGCCCTGATATACGTCGCTGGGATAAACCTGGCTTCGATTGCTGCGGAACCACAGGGTCACAGGCTGGTTACCGCCACCCAGTGCCATGGGCGCCCGGTGCGTAAACTGACGCTGGTGATTGGCTTGCCCGAGGTCAATCTCTTCAGCGGGATTCTGTGGATCCGGGGGAATCACTGTCGACCAGATATTCCAGCCATCCGCTTGGTTGGAACTGAAATAGAGTTCAACACTGCCGTCGCTATTCAAAATGGCTGCCGGCTCTCGATTATCGTAGTCCGTTAGAGCGGGCAAGAGTTCAGATACAGCTCCCCAATTTGCCGGAGCATTGGGCAAAGCTGGATTGTCGATACGGCGGTGAAGTACATTCCAGCGTCCATTGGCTTTCTTCCGACTCCAGAACAACCAGATGCGTTCGGTGAGGACTGACGAATCATGCACCACAGACGGCTGTCGATCTGATTCGAGCCCGCTGGTTAATCGCTGGGCGTTTGCCCAGCTCGTACCGTTAAAATGATTGTACCAGATCTTCCATCGTCCGGTGCGTCGGGAACTCCAGAATAGCCACACATTCTTATTGTTATCCTCAAGCGCTGCCGGCTCCTCATCTGCGACAATAGGATTTGCAGCCGGAAGGGGTGCCCCAAACCCGAGTTCGGGAGCGGCAGTTGATGCGTTCACTTCTACGCCGACGAAAGCCCCCTCTCCCGCTGTCGGTGAGGTGAGCCGAACGTGTCCGCCGGCATCTGATGCAATATTGGGCAAGACACGGTTGATGACTGCTGCAACTTGCGCAGCGATCGGCTGGGCATTCCCAAAATCACCAGTGCGAAAAGTGATAGTCTGAGGGGGATCGCTGTCCACCTGAATTGAAATCGTATCACCATCGGAGAGGGCAAAAGGCCCATCTTGGCTGCCTGTCAGTTCGGCCGCGACTGCTTCATCACCCACATCAGCGCTGAAGCCAAGTTTAGGTGCGGCGGTCGATGCATCCACATCTACATTGATGACAGAAGCCGCGCCCACGGTCGGCGAGGTGAGTCGGATGTGGCCGCCGACGCTGGTTGCGATGCCCGGTAGGACCTGGTTAATCGCCCCAACAACTTCGGCCGTGGACGCCTGTGCGATGTTCTGAAAATCAGCGTTTTGAAACGTAACGAGTCGATGGATATCCGCATCCACCTTGATGGAAATCGTATCACCATCCGAGAGGGCAAAAGGCCCGTTGCGGCTGCCCGTGAACTGGGCTGCGGCCGTATTATTGCCCGTAATGAAGGCAAGGCCCAGTTGCGCTGCAACGGGTGAATTCGGAATAACTATCTGTGAGTTGGCACCCTTGGTAAGTGAGGTGAAGACGATTCTATGGTTCTCTGTTTGTGTGACTTCTAGGCCCGGAATTTCACTATTGAGCAGGCGTACAACCTCTGCTGCCTCCGCCTGTATTGCTGGCTGATCTATGTGAAAATGCTCTCGCCGAAACGTGATCTCTCTTGGAACACTGCCGCCTACGATAATACGAAATGTATCCCCATCACTAAACGTGAAGGGCTCTGATTGCGTCCCCTGTACGCGTGCAGGTCGAGCCGGACGGCCGGCGGACAGGAGTTCGAGTTGAATCTGTGGAACGGATGCCCCGCCAATTTTCTTGTGGGTGTTCCAGAACAGCCAAATATTGCCGTCGCTTTTCTGAAACGCTGCCGGGTATTTATTCATTTCACCAAGAAATGTCAGACGCCGCGCCCCAGACCAACGGTCTCCGTCTTTCACCTTGTACCAGATGTGCCAGTTGTCATTGGTGATGTCCCGAACTACCGGATTCTTTCCTGGGATTCGAGGTGGCGATGGACTCTGGCGTGCGTGATAAAAGAGCAATTGACGTTCATCTTGCGTTTGTACTGCAGCAGGCTTCCCCTCGTAGGCAAGATCGAGCGTCACCGGCTCGTCTGATACCTGCCAACCATCTGCACGGCGGATCGCTTCCCAAACGGTCAGTCTTTCCGGATCATTCGAGCGGAAAATGCTATGAACAAATTCCTTGATTTGCGCGTCCCACGTTGACAGCCGGTTCAGTGTTGCATAGAGATTGGCGGGGACCCCTGTGGTTCGATAAAAGTGAGGTGCGCGTTTGATTTCGTTCCGCAGTCTTGCGATTAGATCAGGTGGTACCGGACCGCTTTGCCAGCCAATCCACTGGGCTAATAGCCCAAGTAACTGGCCGTCGATGTGGTCAATATCGGAGAAATGTCGCGATGCGCTGGTAAAGCTGCGCAGCAGATCGAACTGCAAACCGAACATGTCCACCAACTGTCGCAGTTGTCGTTTCTCGTGGTCCATGCTGCGGTAGATGGTGGGCAGGTTCTGATATAAATACGCCCCGGTTTGGTATGCCGTTGTGGCTAGAGCGGAAGCGTATTCCGTATAATACTCCGGTGTCGGGGCGGCGTCATATGCCGCAACCGCATAGTAGTAGATCGTCTCAGGTTTGAGCCCTTTATCTGAAAACCGACTGAGCTCACCAGGCTTAATGGGGCTCTGCGGTTCTATTATCTTGTGGTTGAAAACACCATTCTCGGTACTGATCTCATTCCGGTTGGGGAAGGCGGACTCTCGTCGTAAGATTTTGACCCCCGCGAAATGCTCAAAAACCGGATTGGTCCATGAGAGGTCGATCTGACCGCCGTGCGGATCCGGTTGAGCTCTTAAATCTCTGATCTTATTGACGTTCAAGACACGCCTCCTGTAACTTCGACGCGGAGATCCAGCTTTTCTCGCAACACGGGGATTTCATTTTCGCCCAGTTGAATCAGTCCACCTTCGGCAAGTTGTTGTTCTTCGTAGATGTCCAGTCTATTCTGATTCTTCCTGACAATGTAGCTCTGATTTCTGTTTTCATCCCTTATAAACCACTCACTGCTTATGGTCTTCGTTGAGACCGTGACGTTTGGTGAGAAACGGATTTGGCTCCCTGTAAATTCACTCCGTAGACCCGCAGAGAAAGTGCCATTGTCTAAATCGATCTGAAACTGTGATCCAACATGAAACACGAATTTTCCGGCGTCTTCACGTCGAAATCTGCTGACAAAGACACCCGCAACGCCGGGCCGTGCTTCGAGCGCTTCGTAAATCTTGCTCAAATACAGGGTCTGTTTGAAATCAACCTTTTCAAAATCAAACAGTTTCTGAACCTCCGTTTCGAGCTCACCCCGCACCACATCATTTCGGAAATGAGTAAACGCGGTGACTTGAGCAACAATCTGGATGCGAATATAATCCGGGTTCTCGATTTGGATGAAGCTGGATAGCATACGCTTATCTTCAAAATAGGCGAGCAGATCGCGCTTCAAAATATCGGATGGCGGCTCGCCGGTGCCCATCGGCGCGATGTAGAGTTTAATCGTGTTCCAGTTGGTGGGCTCTGCGCGGGCCTTGGACACGCCGGGAAACAGCTTTGCCTGGGCCACGTAATCATCGGCAGTCACCGATCGTTGCATCGAGGAGAAGACCGTGGGCGCAAACCTGATCGCGTCGTCGATGGACTCGCGCTGGGCCCCACCGCTTGCAGCTTGACGATTGGTCACCTGGGCGCCCAGCAGTTGCAGTTGAGGTGCGTTGGAAACGGTTGTAATCTGCAGTGCCCCGACGTTTCCAATGGTGCCCCCCCCTACCCGATAATTTGCAGTGATGTTCGCGCCTGGCGAGGGGATCTCCCCATACCGCCCGTCTCCAAAAATGACGGTCGTGACATCGTTTTCATCGGTTTCGATCATGTAATCCGGCTCGGCTTTCCGGCTGAAAGCGAGGGTGGACGGGATTCGTTCCTGGTATCCCAGCGCCGCAAGCTGTTCTGGTGTGAAGATTCTCCCGCTACGAATCATATTCTCTTCCAGACCTGCAAGTTGCTCCGACGTGAAGGCTTTCCCACACAAAATCAGGTTTCTTCTCAAACGCCAGGCAGGCGTCGGTGGATTCGTCACCACAGTGATTTCCAGCGAATCCGGCAGAAGTCCCGGCTGTGCCAGTTGATATTGCTGGTTGGGCGAACCGTCCGAAGCGCCGATCACCTCGTTGGTAATGGATTGACCTTCACGCACAGGGATAATATCTTTGAATTCTTTGAAATTTGGCAACAACTGGTCGTCTTCCGGGTTTTTAGCCGGTACCGCAGATGGATCATTCAACTTGATAACGAGAGGTTTTTCATCAGTGTATTCAAAAGTGACGCTGCGCCGTTCTTTGCTACTGGCTGTTGCAAATGCATCACCCTTGCGAACCTCAACCGTGCCCGTGGCATCGTTGGCAACGATGAGACCCAATCGTGCCGTCGCCGGTGCTGCGGGCCGCATTTCGTAGCCGATCAAGCGCAGGTGGTTGATCACACTCTGGCGTTCCTGGGCAGTGGAGAGAAACGCCTCGTTGGCAACACGGTCTTGATAGTAGCTGAGGATATCCGCCATGTAAGCGAAAAGCTCGATCAACACGATGCCAAAGTCGGCTTCGGATGGATCTCTCCATTCGGGCAATTTGGCGGGGATGAGGTCAATCAAGGCCTGGCGGAAGCCGTTGTAATCCCGCGCCATGTAGTCAATTGCCTGTCGCTTTTCCCCGACGAGATTGATCGTTGTCATGGGCTAATTCTCCTTCTGTAGCTTCTTCCACAGTCGCATCTACCTTCCTCTTCCACATCAGAAGGCAATCTTCACCTTCCCCCGGTTGAGTTGGTCTCGGCGGATGTAAACGACCTCCACCTGGAGGGTAGCGTCCTGATGGGAAACATCTACACTCTCAACGATGATGTCGTCGCCCAACCACCTTTGCAGCGCTTTGCTGACTGTAAATTCGGTGGTGGCGGCGAGTATGTCGTTGTTCGGATCGAAAACCAAGTCCCGCAGGCCGCAGCCGAACTCCGGCAGGTTGACTCTCTCGCCGGGTGATGTCAGCAGAACCTGGGCTATTTTGGCGCGAATGGTATCGTCGCCGGTCAAGGTATTTGTCTGACCGAGTTCATTGATTCTGAAGGGGAAGCCAAGACTCTTTCTTGTGTCACTATTCTCTACGTCCACAATGTCTCCAACTCGATTATACGTTAAGCATGCCCTAACGAACAGCCTTAACGGGGAAGTCTTTTAACCACCACAAAGCACATTGGCTACACCGCCCAAGACCGTGCCATCTGCGTTGCGGTTGTTCTGTTTGGTTTTATCGGTCATACGAACAACTTTGTCGCCGTTGATTTTGACTGTCTCGCTGGCTGTCTCGAATTCGACCTTTCCGACTATACTGCCGGAAAGAACACCCCCAACAGAGCCTGCCTCATCTCCGGTTGTATTCTTAATGATACTTCCCTTCAAGATGACAAGATTTCCCCCGACTTTCACGTCGGTACTGACGCCCGTTGCATCACTCAGTTGCCCGATATTGGGATAGGGAATGGGTATTGGCGGTGCCGGAGGTGCCGGTGTGTTACAGACATCAGGAAACGCAAAGCAGATTCCTCCGGCCTTTGTCGCGACAGGTAGACCCATATGTTCTTTCTCAATCGATGAGGGTTTCCTGGAGTAAATCCAGTGTATGCGCCGGGTCTACAGACTTGCGGCCCCGCCAAACTAGGTAGGCCCGTTTCGTTATCAATTCCTCGTTGTCCGGCACTACCTCGATCTCAGATTCCATAATGATACATAATGTGTCCAGGACCATGGTCATAGCTTCTGCACCCATGCCAAAGTTCATTTTCACACTCGGCGTGATACCGGGCAGTGTAAGCCGAAAAGTCCCAGATGGCTCACAGTTCTTCAGCAGTATTGTTTCGTCTCCACGTAGATAGGGTCGAATAAGATCGGGAGCCGCCCCATTGTTGAATTCCCAGTCGAAATCCGGTGGCAGGTCAGGAGCATAACTCTCTACACTCCCTGCTTTTTGACGGCGCGACAACCACGACTTGCCATACCAGGCGAAGCCTTTTGGGGCTGGGCGCTGATTCCAGGCGATAATTGGGCTATTCGCATCCTCCAAATTGGGGAGTGGATTACCGATGGCTGCGAGCTGAGTCGCATAAAATCCTTTACCGAGTGGATTCTCTTCGTAAACGTGTTGGTCATCCTTTGGGTCTATCCCACCATAGGCATTTTCAAAGATCAGGTCCATCGTGGTAAACAGTGTTGTACCTGAAACTCCAAACACCCCCCCATTAAGTTCCCATTTCCGATCTCCGATGACCCGGATGATTTTGGTGACACCGTTTATACTCAATGAAACATCGAACTTATCTCTGGGAACGCCGCCCGGCGCATAGGCCTTGCCTATGAGAATTACATCGGTTTTCGGTTTATAGATGACGTAATCGCCTTCAATTGTAACACTGCTTCCTGGCGTTTCCCCTACGGGTGGATTGGCAAAGAACTGTTCTGATGGGAATATCGGCAATTGTCTGGAAGCCACCTGGCACACCTGTTGGTTGGTCAGTTCAAAGGTCCCCTTGACAATTAGAACGATATTATCATTCTGATCCGGCCCCATTCCGACGAGTAAGGCTGTTTCAAAAGGAGTATTGTTGATGGTATCCATGTTCCGGTACGTAAAACGTGAAGCAGCGAACTGTCAATCATCTTATCACTTCTGGGGTGATTCTATGGATTAATGTCCACCAAACTGCCGCCTTTTATCGTGTTAGTTTCGGCTGCATCGATTGTAATGTTCTTTCCCTTGATTACAATGTCTTCGCCACCGGCATCGATCGTTAGTATCTTTTTGGCTGTAATAGTGAATTCTTTAGGAGACATTTTGATGGTGTTGCCCGTCTTGTCTTTGATCGTCAATGCCTCGGCGGCATCATCCATATGAATTAGTATACCGCTTGCGCTTTTGATGATTCGCTGTGTCGCTACTTCCTCTGGTGCTTTTGCTTTGGCTTCTTTGGGAATTTCCGACTCGCCGCCCGGCTTTGCCGGAAAGGTGCCGACCCAGATTGGGTAATCCAAATCTCCGGCTTCAAATTCGGCCCAGACGCCCGCCTTCTCATCAGGCACAAAGAAGAATCCGTGATCATCAGTACCCCCATAGGGAGCACACGGTAGGGCCCAGCCGGAAACGACGTCCTTTCCAAGGACGCTGGGGATTTGCAGCCGTAACCGCCCGCGTTTTTCGGGATCTTTATTATTGACTACAAAGGCACGATATTTGCCGTAGTAGCGTTTTTCGACTTTTTCGATGAGACGAGTTAGAACGTCTTCCATAAATATCCGTCCTCTATGATAAACGAGGCCGCCCTGTGTCTCACCGGCTTCTTAGAACGGGAGAGATCCACCATTTTCAGCGAAATCCTCGGGACCAGAAGGTGCGAGCGCATTCCGACGCGCGGTAAAACGCTGGACATATCGTTCGGTGTTGAAAACATGCTTTACACTCGTGACATAGTAGAGACCGCTGAAGGTCTCGCCAACGCCTTTGATGGGTACCAGATTCTTAGCCTGCAAAACCGCGCCATATGCCACGCTGTCAATTTCACCATTTGCGGCAATGAGCCACTGAGCTTCGTCAAATATTGCCTCACAAAATCGCTTCATTTCCGGCTTGCCCGTTGCCACGGCGTGTTTCATGAACAACCGCGACTGGATACTATTCGGCGGTGAGATCGAAAGGGCCCCATCCCGCCCCAGTTGATCGTGGCTGGTCTTGGTGATTTCAGCATCGTCAATCTTTTTTCCAATGGTATCGATTTGATGCATCTCCACTCTGGAAATGGGGCGCTGCGCATTGAGTTTGGCATCAAATTTCATCAGATTCGTCTCCTCCCCGAAATGCGCCGCCAGGACCGGTTGTTTCTTATTCTTATCCAAGATCGGCTTGCGGAAATAGCCGGTTTTGCCTTTCACATAACATTCATATCCATTTCGCTGCGCCAAACGCTTTAGGAATTGGATATCGGTCTCACGCTGGATAATCGTCGCAACCTTATCATCGTGGACAATCTCTGTGTTCTCGACCGTGTCGCTGTCCACCGCCAGCGAATAACTCTTGAAGATCTTTTCTGCAATATCACTATCCTTCTTCTTGGGCCAATCCTTGATCTTTTCCTCCAGACTCATCAGGACGGAGGCGTCCATTCCCCAGATTTCCACAGAGCATTTGCTTTCGTCCGGATCAATGTGGGGCTTGATCTGTGTGATGTAACCATCAATGAGCTCAACCTCCTCCTCTTCCGACAGCGTCACTGATATCTTAACGGTATTCCACAACCGAATGCGCTCATCGTCGAGGAAAAGCCAGGGTTCCTCTCCCGGCTGCTGAAGGATGGCGAGCCGGATTCTGAATACATCCGCCAAGTGGTGGTCCTCCTCGACCTCCATTTCGAGAAGGTTAGGGAAGAGATCCGGCGCAGGCTCGCCTTTGATCGAGATAGTTGTCTGTATCTGAAATCCGATTCCGCTTCTCCCAATCCTGGTTTCACCCAATCTGGTTTGGAGGCACAATCAGCTTCTTACCGATGCGTGAAAATGCCGAAGATGCCTCGATCGTGAATCCGTGGCCTTCCAGCTTCCTTAGCACGTTTTCTCTAGGCAGCATCGCGCTGTTATAAACCACATCCAAGGTGGCTTCTGTGAAAACGGACCGGACATGCATGAGTCCTGGGATGTCTGATAAGTCCCTTGTCAAAAACATCCACTTCGACTTGACTTCCGGGTCGTCGAACGTGAATGCTTCGGCAGTATTTGAGCCGATCGACCAGGCGAAAGCACGCCGGAATTCAAATTTCTGATTCTTTATTTCATCGATAATGTCCTGCCGTGTTCCCGACGATCCATCATAAAAGACTGTTACCATTGATTCGACAAAACTGGATTTCCTATCCCTGACACGAACAATCCCGTTCAGCACAATGCCCAGTTCCTCAAAACGGGTGTTGAAACCCGGATGCGTGAGCACGAAGCGCTCTCTGACAACCGGTCGCTCATCCAGTATATCCGTGGGGAAGGAATGCTGCACAGCATTCGCATCGTTGATTTGCCACCACCGGGTCGAGTCGCCATAGTATTTGACAGCGAGTAGGTCAGGGCGATCGCTATCACGTACGGTGTGCTGAAACTGTCCTTGCACATCCGGAATCCGGCGGATATTCTTGCTCTGTAGCCGTTCGTCTCTTGCATTGACGGGCGTTGATTCTGGAAGATTGCGGTATCGTGAACCTTTGGTGAACATCGTTGATTACCCCGGTACAATCGTGTTGGCAAGGTCACCGATATTGGCCAGGTTTAACAATGACATGGCTTCCTTAAGTGCCTGGGTATAGACAAATGGTGGGTTGAAGCTTTCGATGACCTCAAGACTGACGGTGACTGTTGCGCGAATCGGATTGAGATCGGTGCTAAACTCTTCTTCCTTAATGGACATGCTCGTGATGTTGGCCGGTATAACTTTCTTCCGACCCCAGACAAAAAGCGTCACCGCCGGATGTTTATTCTCGGCGAAAAATGTAAAACTGGTCGGTATTTTCAGGAGCGACATCATACCCTGGCTTCTGGGAAGCATCATCAACTCCAGCGTTGCAAGCTGGGGAGCAATGCCGAATTGCTCCGTAATCCCGTCACCCTCGTTCAGTTTGTCGGTCGCATCGAGTCTGACATCGAAACTCAGCGTCTCCGGATTGACAGTGACCGTCTGTCCGCCACGGACGTCTTCCTGTGCCTGCGGTTTTGCTTTTTTTGTCTTTTTCGCAAATCCCAGATGTTCCCGTTCACGGAGTTTTTTTTGCCGTGATCATTTATGGCACAAGGATTGCAATATGAGTTGGCATGACTAGCAAGGACGCCAGAATTGAACAGGTTGAGCAAGAGAACCGGAAACTCCGGATAGAAAATAGAC